>JAKAIE010000015.1 GCA_021814475.1 Nitrospirota bacterium | reverse complement strand
TAACCGACTTCGGGACCTTTCCGATGTTCAGCGCCAGATCGAGGACGGCACAGCGCATACCGCAGAGCCCGACTGTTGTCCCGTCATCATATTCGATCAGGACGCGGGAATAATCAAAGGCCTTCCTGTCCATACCGCAAATTTTGCAGTTTTTATAGAGCTGAATATCGTCCCGGGTCTCCGCGATCACAACCGCTGTCCAGGAAAGACACGCCGCGAGCACTGCCATCACCAGATATGTCTTCTTCATCTCAAAACTCCCTTCCCGGTCCGGGATACGCCCCGAACATCCGCATCGGAATAGTAACAGCACATAGGGGAACTAAGCCATTCCCCTCAGGACCTTCGCCAGCAGGGCGGCAGCGGCAGAGATATGTTTCTCCGGGGTGAGAGAAGGGCCGAGGAGCCCCGCCTGCCCCGCCCTGGTCAGGAGACGTTCGTCGTAGACAGCCTGCGGACAGAGTCTGCGCAGTTCTGCAACAAGATAGCCGAAATTCGCCGCGCGGGAGTGTCTCTGCTCAGAACCGAGCGAGTCATAGACGAGACCTTTTTCGAAAAAGACCATGCGGAGGGCTTCCCCTGCATAGATTCTGAAAAACCCCTGCCGTTCCTCGGTCGTCACCTCCCGGACAGTCTTGACCGTCTTGGTCATTGACATGCCCCCGGACAGGATCGCCCGTTCGGCGCTTATCTTCCGGGTTTTCGTGGTTTCGGTGGAGGTCTCCTGCACAATCGCGGTGCCCCGGAGTATCAGTTCGACGGAACCGAACGGGATACTGAGACTGTCACCCTTCACAGAGGTGACCCCGAGTTGGTCGGCCTTGAGGCTGAACCTCCTGGCCTCCTGAATATCTTCTTCCGCGGTGATCTCTTCCTCCGTCACCACGGTTGCGCTGAAACCGGCGGACCGGAGCCTCTCGGCGAGCTGGTCAGCCCTCTCCCTGTCAGAGAAAACAGCTGCCACGACAGGCCCGTTGCCGGGGGTGCGCAGCCGCGCGAGCGCCTCGTACACGGTTGCCCCAAGGGCGGAGGCGAGAGCCCCTGCAGACGACTCCTTCGGTTCTCTCAGGCTATGCAGCGCGACGACATGCATCTTCTTCCCTCCTGTGGCCCGGTCGCACCCTTCACGAACTGGTGACCGGGTATGAGGTCGCCGAACAGAGCGCCTTTTCAGGACGCACTGAGGCGTCCCTGTCCTTTATCTCTCCGTTCATCGTCCACCTCCCGGGCATGCCGCTTTTTCCGTCATATTACGCATTATATCACGAGGACCAATACGGAAGGGACGGCGCAATACAGAATCTTATCAGGGGGCCAGGATTGTGGTATGATTTCAGTAGCAGCACTTTGCCACTGAAATCAGAACCGGGGGAACGATGAACACCAAACCTGCAGCAATCGAACTTTTTGAAAAAGAACAGGCGTCCGTGGACCAGTCCGCGTCCATTTCCTTTGAACATCCGATGGACAGGCTGCGCTATCATATCCTGGAGACCCATGGGAAGATACTGAAGTCCGAATTCCCGGTAAACGGTATCTCCTATGTCATATGGGAAAGCCAGGGAAAGAAATTCAAGGCATGGAGTTCCTGGCCCGAGGAGGAATACAAGATACACTGGCAGCCGGAAAAGTAGGCAGAGGCACCTGTCACCACGCAGCATGAATCCTGACGATCCATATGATCTCACCAGGTTCCTGAGCGCCCAGGAAGGCGTTTACGAAAGGGCGCTCGCAGAGCTTAAGGCTGGTGAAAAGCGAACCCACTGGATGTGGTATATATTTCCTCAGATCGACGGATTGGGGTCCAGTCCCACGGCAAAGCGTTACTCCATAAAAAGCGAGGAAGAGGCGCGGCAGTATCTGGACCATCCCGTTCTCGGGAAAAGGCTTCGGGAATGCACGGAAGCAGTGGTTGCCCTCAGGGGCGGATCGGCTTCGGAAATCTTTGGTTACCCTGATGACCTGAAGTTCAAGTCCTCAATGACCCTTTTTGAGAAGATAGCAGGCCCGGGCTCCGTGTTCTCGTCCGCGCTGGAGAGATACTGCCATGGAGAGCGGGATACCGTGACCCTGAGACTGCTGGCGAACCTCCTTCATTAGAGTAATCAAAACAGCTTCACCCTGAAACTTCCGGCGGGTCTCCCCCGAACCGATACCGGCTTGGCTTTGCAAATGACTGTCCTAACGCTTCACTCTTACTCCCTGCAGGGCAGCACATTTCCGTTCCCCTGATATCCTTTCATTGTCATAGACCCGGCCCTTCTTCGGAAAAAACATCAGAAGCGAGGTGTAACCTTTCCGACTGCCCTTCGTCAAAGCTACAGAAACAAAAACACATGTGACACGAAGACGCGAAAGGACGGAACCTGATTAATTATGTTTAACGCAATATTCATTAACCCTTCGCATTTTCACTGTACTGTAGGGCTTACACAGATTCTCCGCCTGGGCGGAGTTCAAAGTCTCAAAAACTAAGAAGAGGTGAATCAATTGAAAAAAAGTTTGACAGTCGTATTAGGAGTTGTATTGGCCATGAGTCTTTCAACTGCAGCATTTGCAATGGGCAGGGGCGGTTCAGGCTCGGGCACCGGCATGACAGGATCATTCACCCCGGGCAGCCGCGTTGGTACCGGAATGACCGGTACAGTTACGCCGGGCAGCCATACGGGCACTGGAATGACAGGTACAGTTACGCCTGGCAGCCATACGGGTACCGGCATGACGGGTACACGTGTGACAGGGAGCCATACTGGTACTGGCATGACAGGAACGGTTACACCGGGCAGCCACACGGGTACCGGGATTGCAGGCACAAGAACAACCCGATAATTTCGTCGCTTTTGGGGGCAGCATCAACTTCGTTCGCGAAACTGATGTTGTCCCCATTCAAATCCGAGAGAATATTCTTCTGCCTCCCAGAGGGGCAGGCTACAGGTTAAACGAGAAAAGATTAATCGTAACGGGCTTACCCAATCCAGTTACATTTTCTGATTTTATGCGTCCTAAAAACATACATCGGGATTGGCACATTATCCGATCCCTGATTATCCAGAAAAAAGCAGGCAGGCATCAGTCTGCAAATGAAGGAGGAGTAAATAAATGGTAACGAGAAAACTATCTTTCGGAGTTCTGGCCCTCTCGCTTCTCATAGTGACGATGGTATCCCTGACCGGCTGCGGAGGCGGTGGTGGAGGAACGACTTCAGCTACCCCGGGTGCGGGCACGGCAGGCAGTACGATTCTTGAGGGCGTCGCCTCCAAAGGCCCGGTAGCAAACGGCACTGCTTCAGTTTATGCGATCACAAACGGTCAGAAAGGAAGCCTGTTGACCACGGCATCGACAGGAGCAGACGGCTCGTTCACCGCAAATCTCGGCTCTTACTCAGGGCCCGTGATGGTGGAGGTGACTGGCGGTTCGTACATGGATGAAGCGACCGGTAATACGGTCCAGATGGGTTCCCTGGTATTACGCACTGCCCTTGACAATGCTGCAGGAAATGTTACAGTCGCGGTCACTCCGCTTACCGAAGCGGCCGTCCAGTACATGGATGGTACGCTTACTACTAATATGATAACACTTGCGAATTCAACCGTGGCGACAAAGTTCGGCATGGCAGATATCGCGCATACGATACCTCACAACGTAAGCTCACCGGCGGCGACCGGACAGGACAATCAGACATATTACGGGCTCATGCTCGCCGCCATGTCCCAAACAGCAGCAACTGACCGTATCAGCATTCCGACCATTATATCCGGGATAGCAAGCGGCCTGAAGGATACCAGTGCCACAGGGACCCAGACGTTTGCGACACTGATGAGCACCATGAGCCAGCGTTTCAATGACTTCGAGACTAAAAACCCCAACAACAAGACGGGGGTTACGTCGATGGCCCCGCTGATGAGCGGCGTCAATACCGGTGGCATGGGCGCTGGCGGGACAACCGGCGGGACAACCGGCGGGACAACCGGCGGGACAACCGGCGGGATGACCGGCGGGATGACCGGCGGAGGAAGCACAATCGTCAGCGGCATGGCCTCCAAGGGCCCGATAGCAAATGGGAACGTGGCAATCTATGCTCTCACAAACGGACAAAAAGGGAACCTGCTGCTTTCTACAATGACCGGGCTGGACGGCAGCTTCAATGCAGATCTCGGGACCTATTCCGGGCCTGTTATGGTGGAAGTGACTGGCGGCTCCTATACGGACGAGGCCACAGGGAAAACCATCCAGATGGGATCTATGATATTGCGAGCCGCACTCAGCAATGCGACGGGCAATGTGACGGTTGCCGTAACACCGCTCACAGAAGCGGCTGTCCAGTATATGGGCGGCCTGATGACTCAGGACATGATAAATCTGGCAAACACCATGATGGGATCAAAATTTGGCGTTCAGGATATTGTGCAGACGGTGCCTCAGAACGTTATGAGCGGCGTTGCTGCGGGCAACACAGGCCAGACATATTACGGCCTGATGCTTGCGGCACTGTCTCAGGCCTCCGCCAGCAACAACATAAGCATACCCACAATGATGTCGACCATAGCTGGTTCCCTGAAGGATACCAGTGCCACGGGCTCCCAGACTTTCAATAATATGATGAGTCTCGTGGCACAGGGTTTTGTGTCGTTTGAAACCGGCAACGCCAACAACAGAACCGGGGTGACAACTATGGCTCCCGGAGGTATGATGAGCACCCTGGGTGGAATGATGGGGACCGGTGGCTCCACGGGTACGGGCTCCACGGGTACGGGCTCCACGGGTACGGGCTCCACGGGTACTGGCTCCACGGGTACTGGCTCCAGAGGCGGCATGATGGGAAGCGTTTCAAACAGCACCACAGGGAAGTAGTCAGTCTTGTCCGGAAAGGAAATGCGGCCTTCTTCCCCTTCTGGTAATTCATGATTTATTCATACTTGCGTGGCATGCTGTATACAGAAGCTGAGTTGCTCAGTTTTTTTGAGACAAATTATTGCAGCAAAGGAGATACAGAGATGAAGACACGGAGACTCAGGACGCTCGGTTTGGCAGTTATTGTTGTTTTTATGTTCGCGGGACTCGCAGGAGCAGCGACGATGGGTGGCAGTGGTGGCGGCATGATGGGCGGTGGGAATGGACCTTTTTCCACAAGCACGAATGGCAGTTTCGGCATGATGAACGGGATGGCGGGCTCTCCTGTCGTGGGTGATGACGGCACAGCGTATATGGTGACGTATGACACTTCGGCTGCCGCCGGAACTACCCCTGCAAGCAATGTTTTTCAGTCCAAGGTCATTGCTGTTGACCTCGGCGGGAATATCAGGTCTCTTACCCTTAATGGCATCGTATCAAGGCCTGTAATAGCGGACGGATACCTTTTTGCATCGACTTCCATGTCGAATATGGCGGATTTCATGCTCGTAAGTGACTACAGGAATTATCAGGGCAACGGACAGTCCGTTGTCTATGGAATGCCCCTGAATTTTACCGCCTCAACAAAGCCTGTTGCCATTGCCATCGATGGGAACTTCGCATCTGTTCCTGTCGTGGTCGGCAATCACCTCTATATCATGGGGTCCGACTTCGGCAATGCGATGATGACGGGAAGCAACACGTTTAATATGATGTACGGGAATTACAATTTCAACAGCAATGGGAACGCCAAGACGTATATGTACATTTTTAATCTTGACGGTTCGCTTGTTTCAAAGACACTGATTCAGTAGTACAAACTTCGTTACAGAGGGACAGGGCACATGAAAACCCTGTCCCACCTGCCCCTTGTTCTGCCTAACGTCAGTATGCTGCAGTTCACTGTCCGTTCTTATTGCCTTTCAGCCTGGCGCTGTATTCCCTTGCCTTTGCGACCCGTGGATCCCCCGGAGAGGCAACAGACAGAAAACCCGCGAAGGCATCTGCAGCCTCCCGGTACAGGTTATTTCTGGCCAGGGCAAGCCCCAGATTGTAGTGGGCGTCCGCATAGCCCGGCCTGATCGCAAGCGCCATCCGGTACTCGCTTGCCGCCTCAAGGGGCATCCCCTTCGTCGCAAGAACAGTCCCGAGATTATTATGCGCCTCCGCGTAGTCAGGCCTGACGCGCAGCGCATCACGGCAGGCGGCCATCGCCTCGTCCAGGCGGCCGATCGCAAAGAAGGCAAGTCCGAGTTTATAATGCGCCTCCGCATAGTCGGAATTAACCCTCAACACCTCTTTATATGTCTTTATCGCGTCCTCCACACGACCTTTCTTGTGATAGGCCACGCCCAGGTTCACATATGCCTCAGTCAGCCCAGGGTCAGTCCGGATCGCCTCCTCATACGCCCGGATCGCCTCCTCTATCCGCCCGTCATTGAAAAGGGCGATGCCGAGATTGAAGTGCGCGGCGGTCAGTTCGCTGTCAATACCGATCGCCTTTCTGTACTCGGTGATCGCCTCTCCCAGCCGTCCCTTCCTGGCCAGGGCATTCCCCAGATTATAGTGGGCATCCGCATTGTCCGGATTCCGCTTCAGGCCTTCCCTGTAGGACTTGATCCCCTCATCGATCAGTCCGAGATTCGCAAGAGACATGCCCTTGTTGATGAGTTCCGACTCCTCCAGCCGGGCGACCTCAGGGGCGGGGGGCGGGATCTCGCCCGTCTTCTTCGTGATCTCTCTGGCAAAAATATCTTCAAGATCCTTTCTCAGTTCGCCGAAATCCCTGTATCTTTTATCCCTTCTTTTCTGAAGGCATTTCGTGATAACTGCAGCTATCGCCGCTCCCCTCTCCGGCACAAGCGGGATCGGATATTCTTTATGCGCGACCCTCCACGAGTCGCCGCGCCGCAGTCTGAAGGGATGCTCTCCCTTGCTGACCATCTGGAAAAGCACTATCCCGAAGCTGTATATATCGGTGCTCACCTCGGCGACGCCATAGAACTGCTCAGGCGCCATCCAGGGCGGTGAGCCGGCAACGATCCTCCTGCCGTCTGAGGAGAGAAAGGAGAGTTCACTTTCGTTCTTCTGCACCAGGCTCTTTATCTCGTCCGTCTGTTCCGAGCCGCGCCAGAGCCCTACGAGACCGAAATCGGTGATCTTCACATCGCCGTCCAGGGTGATCATGATATTGTCAGGTTTTATGTCCCGGTGCGGAGTTACTCCCCTCGAAAAAGCATATTCCATCCCATAACAGAACTGGATCGCCCAGGTAAGCACACGTTTCAGAGAGAAGTGCCCCTTAATGTACGGGGTGAGGGAATTTCGGTCCTGCTCGTCCGGGGTGATAAATTCGCACCCGATGAACATCTTTCCCCCGAGTTCACGCACCCAGTACGCCCGGACTATATGAGGATGCTTTTCGAGGTGTATCCAGGCAAGCGCCTCTTTCTTGAAGCTGTCAACGCTCCTTCTCGAATCGAGAAACCGTTGCTGCAGGGTCTTCAGGGCTAGTATGCGGTCGTGTTCGAGGTCGTAACACTTGCAGACGATCCCCATCGCACTCCTGCCTTCGCCGCCGAAGACTTCGTGGATCTGGTACCTCCCTGCGATCGTGTCGCCCACCCGGAGGGAAAGGGCGGCGGTACCCGCAGGTTCGGGCTGCTGAGGCTGCTGACTGACCGGTCTGCCGGGTGCAGCCGGCGCAGGGGGTTCCGCCCCCCGGGTCGGGCCGCTGTCAAGGGATGTCCCGCATCTGCCGCACCTGGGCTTCTCCGACAGCCTCGCCCCGGGGATCCTGTTTTTTACCCCGCATGCCGGGCAGGCTATGATTTCACTTTCGGCAGACGAAGAGGACTGCTCAGGGCCGACGCTGATTCGGTCTCCGGATTCAAGGGCCCCGGCAAACAGTCCAAACTTCTCATCCTGGTCGATGATCTCGACGCCGATCCCCTTCTCCTTCGACGCCCACGGACCGCCGCTCCCAGCCCATCTGATGATCCCCATCAGCCGGCAGTGCGACTGATCCGGAAGCGGCATGCAGAGATGAACGATCTCGCCGGGGGAAAATGACCCATCGGTGCTGATAAAACAGCCTTCGCGGGAGATGTCGCGGCAGACCCCCCTGCACTCCTCGTCGCGGACGGAAAATTCCAGCTCAAGGACTCTGCCGAACCTCTGATGTTTTCTCCTCTCTTTCACTTTCAGTCTTTCCCCTTAACTGGCGGTCAGATCTCGATAACGATCACCGAGATATTGTCCGTCCCGCCCTTCCTGTTCGCATCCTCAACCAGTCTGTCCACCACTTGTCCCGGTCGTCCCTTGCCCCTGAGGAGAATGCCCCCGATTTCCTCATCGGTCAGCATGCCGGTCAAGCCGTCGGAACAGAGCAACAGGATGTCTCCGGCCTTCAGAGCGATCGACTTCTTGTCCGGCAGTAATGTGCTGCTCGTCCCCACCGCCTGCGTGAGCATATTCCAGAGCCGGGGAGGTACCTGCGCAGTCTCCATATGCCCGCTTTCCACATAAGAAGCGCCGACTGTATGGTCCCGTGTCACGCGTTGCAGGCGGTCCCTGAAAAGATACGCCCGACTGTCTCCGACATGGCAGAGATAGGCGGTATTGCCCCGTACAGCGACTTCGACAAGAGTCGTACCCATCCCGCGAAACATCGCATCAGACCCCGCCTTCACCCTCACCGCCCTGTCCGCCTCATGCAGGGCCTCTTCCAGGACGCCGAGCAGATCACGCCCGCCACCCGGCCGCGCCATCTCCCGGTGAATAAGGGCATAGGCCTCCTTCACCGCGATATCGCTGGCAATTTCTCCGGCGTTGTGGCCGCCCATCCCGTCGGCAAGGAGAAAAGTCCCGCACTCCTCATCCACAAGGACTGCGTCTTCGTTATTCGTCCTGACACGTCCCGCATCGGACTTCCACGCGACGTTCATTCCGGTCTATCCTCGGCACGCATGCATTATTCCCCTCCAGGGACACTTATTTTCCACGCTAGTATCATTCTACCACACACCAGTCTGGGAACTTCCCGCCCGGTCTTCGCCGGCCCGGAAAGTCCAGCAACGGCGAAAACCCCCAACCCCGCCGCTTTAATTCGGAGAGGGGCCTCGTCTATAATGAACCCATGCCGATTGCGCACGCGGAAGAGCTCACAGAACAATACGGTGCGTTCACGACCGCCGACCACGTCTGCTTCGACATCAGGAAGGGGCTGATCAAATAGCATGGCGCGCCGCGGGACCCTCCTGGCTGCATGGTCCTTGGCCGCCTTTGTGCTTTTCTACAATCTCGGCGGACATTTCCTGGAGGATTGGGACGAGGCCTGGTATGTCCTTATGGCGAAGTCCGCCATGCGAACCGGCAACTATCTTTATCTCATCTACCAAAACGGAGTGTTCTGGGACAAGCCTCCTTTTCCGCTCTACCCGATGATCCTCTCGTTCAGGCTCTTCGGGGCATCTGAACTCACCGCCCGCATCCCCTCGGCCCTGTTCGCGCTCGGGATCATCGCGCAGCTCTACCTCTTGGCGAAGAGGTTTTACGGCGCCACGGCAGCGGTCCTCGTGCCGGTGATTGCGGCAACATCCGTGCGGTGGATCTTCAGCCATGGATTGAGATCCGCAAACATCGACAGCATGACGATATTCTTTCTGACGTCGGCAATAACCGCATGGCTCCTGATCCGGCGACGTAGCATCAGGTTGCCTGCGGTCTCAGGCTCGCTCGCCCTGCTCTTTCTCTGCAAGGGACCGATTATCGCGATCCCCCTGGCGGTCCTTGCCGGAGCAGCGGCCGCACAGGGGCCCGGGGAGCGGCCCTCCGCAAAGCTGCTGCTGTACGGCCTCCTGCTCTTTCTCTGCATCGTTGCGCCGTGGTATATCTATATGTACCTGCAGTTCGGCGACCTGTTCATCCTGAAGCATGTGGTCAGGAACTTCTTTCAAAGGTATGCGACGGGGATCGAAAACCATGACGAGTCGGACCTCTATTTTCTTTCAGAACTTCTCACTCCACGGAATTTTCTCTGGTTCGGCGCTGCCCTGGTCTCAGTCGTCTATTTCGTGCGGGAATATGTCAGAGTGAAAAAGAGAGAAGACCTAACGATGCTCCTCTGGGCAGGGGCCGCCTTCCTCATCGTAAATCAGTCCCAGACAAAGCTCTGGTGGTATCTCTATCCCCTTTACCCTCCGCTCGTCGTCATGACGGCGCGCACACTCGCCGACTTCACCGAACGGAGAGACTCTCTCAACGGCATGGCGTATTATCTGGGCCTTGTCGTGGCGCTCTTCTACCTTTTCACCATCCAGGTGTTCCCACACAGCGGAGGGTCCAACCTCGTGAGGGCGGCACTGACCTCTCTTCTGGTCTGCCTGGGGGCTGCAGCGGCATACAGGCGGTTCCCTCGGGTCCAACGTATTACGGGAATGGCCCTGGTCTCCGCGCTCTGCCTCGTGCCGGTCAAGACCGCATTCAGGGCGGTTCGAACACAGGACGGCTTTCACCCGGTTTCCCTGGCCGCGGAGCGCCTTGTGAAGGCCGCTCCTGTCGCCGCCCTCAAACTGTATCCGGGCGATGTGTATTACCTTTCGAAAACAGTGGGTATCGCGGACTATGGCGAGCTGAAGGACCTCCGCACTCTGGCCGGGAAGAACGTCGTCGTCAGATTGGATGAAATGAAACAGGCCTGCGCGGAAACCCCGGGCGGCGGATTCACCTGTTCGGACGGGCAGGAGGTGTATGACCTGGCGCCGCTCACCGGAGGCGGAGACTACCGCGTGGTCAGAATCTCGCTCCGGGGGCCGGCTCAGAGCGAGCAGTAGACACAGACCGCGCCCGCGGGCCGCACCCCGAGGCTGTTGACAGTCAGCGAGACCGCGTAGGGCACGTACTCTATCCTGATCTGCGACTGAACCCACCGGCCGTTCATCTTCACCGGGTTCTGATACGATATCCTCAGGTCCTTCCCTTCCGCGAGATGCACCACCTGCCTGACGGGGAGGAAGCTCATTTTGTCCACCCAGACCGTGCGCTCTCTGTTTCTGATGATATACGCATCCCCGTCCTCGTCCACGCTGAAACCCTCCATGTTCCACCAGAAGATGCAGTCTTTGAGGCCGACAGTGAGCATCGTCTTCCTTTTCGCATCGAGAGGGGGCTTACTCCTGACCACCCCGTCCCGGGAGGTCAGTTCCATTGCGAGGAACCCGAGCGAGTAGACCCTCAGGTCGAGATCTCCTGTATCGGCTATCGTCAGGGCGCCATCACCGTGCATCGCAGTGTCGGCCTTCTCAAAGGTGATCGAGAAGGTCGCCTCCATATCCGTAACGGCCTTTTTCTCCGCAATGGCAGACCGTATATCACCACCGGGAAACGACGGAAGCTCGACCTTCCCCGGCGCACAGGCCGAAACCAGGAGAAGGCTAATCCAGAACAGCCTTAAGACATTCCGCGACATCTTTCACCCCTACGATCGTAATATTGGAAATACCCCTGATCTTTTCGGCAGAACCGGCAGGAATCACCGCCTTGTTGAACCCGATCTTTGAGGCCTCTTTGAGGCGCGCCTCTGCCTGGGCTACCGCCCGCACCTCGCCTGAAAGCCCCACCTCACCGAAGACGCAGGTCTGGGGGTCTATCGGCCTTTCGCGCACCGATGAGGCGATCGTAGCGATGATCCCGAGGTCCACTGCCGGCTCGACGATCTTCAATCCGCCTACGACATTTATGAAGATATCCATGCCCCCAAGGTGGAGACCCGCACGCTTCTCGAGGATCGCCACCAGCAGACTGGCACGGTTGAAATCTACGCCGATCGCCGTACGCCTCGGCATGCCGAAACTCGTCGTCGAGACGAGGGCCTGGATCTCGACCATGATCGGCCTGGTCCCCTCGATGCTGGCGACGACCGTGGTGCCGGAGACATGCTGAGGCCGTTCAGAGAGAAACAGCTCAGAGGGATTCGAGACCTCCCTAAGCCCGCCGTCCGACATCTCAAAGATGCCGATCTCGTTCGTAGAGCCGAACCTGTTTTTTATCGTCCTGAGGATGCGGTAGGCATGCCCCCTGTCGCCCTCGAAATACAGCACAGTATCGACGACATGCTCCAGCACGCGGGGCCCCGCGATTGCGCCGTCCTTGGTCACGTGGCCGATGATGAAGACCGGGATATTCGACCGCTTGGCGAATAGGACAAGACGCGCGGCCGACTCCCGCACCTGGCCGACGGAACCGGGGGCGGAAAGCAGTTCCTGAGTGTAGACCGTCTGGATCGAGTCGATCACCATGGCCGAGGGCGACAGCTTTCCCGCGGCATCGAGAATTCCTTCGAGAGACGTCTCCGCAAGCAGGTTGATTCCGCCTGGCGCTGCCCCGAGCCGGTCGGCCCTCATCCTGATCTGTTCAGGAGACTCCTCACCCGAAACATATAACACCTTGCCGGTCTGCTGCGAGATGAGGGAAAAGATCTGGAGCAGGAGCGTAGACTTCCCGATACCGGGGTCCCCGCCGACGAGAACTACCGAGCCGGGGACGATCCCGCCCCCCAGAACCCTGTCGAATTCCCTCATGCCGGTCGGGGTCCTCCTCCCTGATATCCCCTCTACCTCGCTCAGAGGAACAGGGTGACTCCTGCCGGGCATATCCGGAAGGGATGAGAGGCGGCCTCCGGGGGAGGTCTTCTCCTCGACAAAACTGTTCCAGCCTCCGCAGTCGGGACACTTCCCGAGCCATTTCGGGCTTCCGTATCCGCATGCCTGACATTGATAAAACGTCCTGACCCTGGACATTTTAGACATTAAAAAGCCTCATACCCTTTCCCGTACTGAACGTGCTCTGCAGCGATTCACGCATAAAGTCCTTTGCCTGTGACGCCGCTTCGGCCGCGCTGCTTCCCTTTGCAAGAAGGGCCGCGATCGCAGCAGAAAAGCGACAGCCCGTGCCATGATATTCGCCCGCCATTTTCCTGTCTCTCAGTATCCTGAACTCCCCGTCATAAAAGACATCGGCTGCGGTCCTGTCGAGGTGCCCTCCGGTAATGATCACGTTCCTTGCACCGAGGTTCCGGAGGATACGGGCGGCCTCCTTCATATCTTCCATGGTGCTGACCTCAATACCTGCGAGCGCAGAGGCCTCGTGCATATTCGGCGTCACCACCGTGCTGAGCGGCAGAAGGTGTTTCCTGAACGCGGCGACGACCCCCGGCGAGGAGAGCCTCCTGCCAGATGAGGAGATCAGCACAGGATCGACAACGGCGTTGGAAAGCCTGTTTTTTATTATGACAGAGGCAACGGCCTCGATGTTGGCCGCGCTGTACAGCATGCCGGTCTTGAGCGCATCCGGCTTCAAGTCCGCCAGCAGGACAGAGAGCTGCTTTTTGAGAAACCCGGAATCGACCGGGCTGACAGCCTTCACCTCCCGGGAGTTCTGTGCTGTCAGGGCAGAGACGACCGACAGGCCGTAGACGCGAAACGCGCCGAAGACCTTCAGGTCCGCCTGGATCCCGGCCCCCCCGGATGGATCACTGCCGGCAATGGTAAGCGCGACTGCGACCTTTTTATCTATGGACTTGTTTGAGGGAAGTTCACGGGCTGTGTGCATGGCTGAATTATAGAACGGAGGAAGACCGCGTGACAAGCAGACACTGCCGGAGACGCGACCCCGTTCCCCTATTGGGAAACAAATTCTCGCAAAGGTAAACCCGCACAGGCCTCAGGCACCTTTAAACGTGTGTTTCAGTCTGGCACGGGACGTGCTAAATAATAGCTTTTGGAACCGGTTGACTTCGGGGTCATATCATTATATGATTGACATTACACGGTTTATAGTTTTAATATTTCAACACTTTTCGATTGTATTGTTATGTCGTACGGGTTAGGTTAATTTCACGTGAAAGGAGGTGTGTACACTAATGAAGAAGATATTCGCACTTATGATTGCTGTTGTGATGGTGCTTTCTCTCGTTCTCGCGGTAGGCTGCGCGAAGAAGGAAGAGGCTCCGAAGGCTCCTGAGGCTCCGGCTGCTTCTGCTCCGGCCCCTGCTCCGGCCCCTGCTCCGGCAGGTACCGAGGCTCCGAAGGCTCCTGAGGCCCCGGCTGCTCCGGCTCCGGCTGACGCTCCGAAGAAGTAATTCGGACATCCGAAAGTTACACAAAAAAAGGGCTCGCAAGAGCCCTTTTTTTTATCCCCAAAATGTCCTCTAAAGGGTTTCGGTGACCTGGAATGGTTCTTGTTATCTCCCCCGGCTATTCAGAGCGTCACCTCAAAGGTCAACTTCTCCTCCCACAGGAAGAGCCTGCGCCGCAGGACCCTGACCGCAAGGGTATCCCCCTGTTTTTTGTCCAGGAGGCAGATCTTCACGTCATCGATCGCCTTCATCGGCGCCCCGTCGATTGACAGGATGACGTCTCCCTTTCTGAGGCCTGCCTTTTCAGAGATGCTCCCCGGAGGGAAATCCGTGATCCTCAGTGCCTTTTCGTCCTCCGCAAACTGCACCATCAGGCGGGGAGACTGCAGGTACGGCAGCGGTTCCGGGAGCAGGACGTAGTCGGCAATCTGTTTTTCCGGGTCAATGCCGTTGAGCACGACCGAGAAGTCCAGACCGTTCAGCCTGTGTGCCCGGGCGGGGATGCCTGAATCAAAGGCCATATGGCCCCCGCCGGCGACCACGACAAACTGGTAGTCCGGGTGCCTGCGGAGAAAGGCATTCAGGCTGTGAGCCATCGTCTCGTCCCAGAGCACCTGCGCCTGAAAAAAGAAGTCGAAATTCTTTTCGGCACTGCCGCTGTGGTCATGGAAAAACCCCCTCAGCCTCTTCCGGTATGAGGCATCCGACAGGTCCATGTCAGGGGGGATATCGCTCAGTTCATCTTTCGTAAGCCCGTAGATGCCCTTCCCGGCGACCTTCTCCACGATCTCCCTCGGTATATTCAGGGCAACGACCGGTATCCGGTGTTCACGCGCATAGAGCATGATCTCCCGGTAGAAGTTATAGTCGAACCCCCATCTTTTGAAGTATTCCGTCTTCTTCAGCATCTCCTTCTCGCTGATACTGCCGTCGATATATGCGTCCAGAAACCTCTGGAAAGGACGCTGGAACATCTCCATGCCTATCGCGATCTTTCCGTTTTTCCTGTGAAGTGCCCGGATGATCTCGAACTCGATCCGGTGATGCGCGAACTGATCGTGGATCTCGCCGATGTACACGATCTTTTTGTCGCTGACCCTGTTGATGATCTCCGGGAGATCGAACATCCGCCTCGTCTCGACCCCGGAAACCGACAGGTCCAGTCCTTCACGTATCCCCGAGGCAGTCCCCGAAGTCTCTTTCATGATGTTTTTGCCTTTTTCGAAGGCGACCGCAGAGTATCTGCCGTAGTGCATGAGGCGGGGGAGATACCTCAGGACATCCGCCGGACTATCACTGTCCATGAGAACGACCACCCTGTCACGGGCAAAAGGGTTGCTCCTTGCAACGGCCGACAGGGCTCCCTCCTTTTTCGGGAGGAAACCGAAGAGTCTCTCTGCGACCGCATTTCCGGGCCCGAGCAGGAGGAGCGAAGATCTGGTGAGGGTATCCGGGGAGACATCCTGCTCCCTGACGATGGCAAATCCTTCTCTCCCTAGGACACCCTTCACCTCCTCGTATGCCTTCTCCCTTCCCGCCGGCATGATCGCCGTCTTCCCCGGGTCATCAAACAGCCGTGAAAGGACAGGGGGATATTCGGCCTCGGTCAGCTTCCTGAAGAGATCATTGTCTCCGTCGACGACCAGTTCGACCGGAGAACCCTCAATCTCCAGGCGGATATGCTCCATGGACTTTCCGATGTTCACGGTCTGACGCACCACCCCTTCCCTGGTCTTCACCGAGACCGGGACCACCATACGGTATGCGTGCCCCTTTTGAAGGAGATCGAACGTAACGAGCGTCTTTGCCCCGCGGTAGGCCGCCGCCGCATTCCGGATATCCAGGTCGGCGATCCCCTTCGCCTCCACCCACTGGCTGAAAAACCATCCAAGATCCTTGTGTGAAACAGTTTCAAAAACAGACCGTAGAGTGGTCCACGACGCGGGCCTGAAAAGGTTTTCTGATGCGAAGGTCTTAAGGCCCTTATAGAACAGGTCATCCCCGAGGAGCCTCCGGAGCATGTGAAAGACCATCGCCGCCTTCTGGTAGCCTATCGCGGCGGACGCCCTGTCGGTCCTCGCAGAAAAGGCAGAGAGGGGGAAATCGCTCGCCCCGCTGACCGCGCTGCGGAAGGCGGTCAGCATCTGCTTGCGGTACGCACTCCCCTCACCCTTCTGTTCCTCGTAGAGATGATCGGCCATATAGGTGACGAGGCCTTCGGACCAGTTGCCCCCGGTGTAGTCGACATAGACGCCGTTTCCGAACCACTGATGGAGGATCTCATGGCCGAGAGACGTCTCTACGATAAACGGCAGCCTGACCACCTCCTGCCCAAGGAGGGTGAAGGTCGGCATCGAATAGCCGGTCGGGAGTAGGTTTTCGACGACAGAGAATCTCCTGTACGGATATTTCATCAGCATGCCCCCGTAGAGATCGAGGTACTTTTTTGTATGGTCGCTATAGGAACGCGCAAGCCCTTCGTCCTCGGGCAGGAAATAGGTATAGATGTCGATGCCGTTGTGGGTCATCCTGGTGACGGTATACCGGCCCGCAATAAAGTTAATGCCCATGACTGGATGCGGGAACCGGAAAGAAAAGAGCCGCTCCCCGGAAGGCGCCTCATCCGCCACGATCTCATCGGCCTCCGAGACCGCCTCAAAGTCTTTGGGGACTGTCGCCGTAAGGGCAAAGTGCGAAAGGCCGCTGATTGACGGATACCACGCGCCGGTCAGGACAATGCCCACGGAACTGATAAGGTTTCCCTGCACCACACCGGGATTGCCGGAACTGCCGGCAGCGGGTTGGTGGCTTTCTCCGGCCCCGTTGCCGGAAACCGTGTATTCGATACGCAGAATCCTGACATCCTTCACAGCGGCGACAGCCACAACCTGTTTCGACTGATCGACCGGCAGAGGGCGTCCGTCCAGCTCCGCTGTCCTGACGGACAGGCCCGAAAGGCTGACGGTCAGTTCCCTGCCCGCGGGCACGGTTATCTTCGAAACCCCGGACATAGTGTGGTGCTCAGTATCGAACCTCACGCGCAGGTCATGTTCAGGCAGACCCTCCAGGGCCGACGAGATTACGGGAAACAGCAGCATAGCAAGTATGATAAGCAGTCTGGCGCATTTATGCATGACATGTCTTCTCCTTTGCGGTTAATACCCTATTGTACTGCAAACAGCGCCGGATCAGCAGCAGGTTTCACGGCAGCAGGTCTCCGGGATCAATAACCTGATGCCTGTGGTATAATACCGAAGATTTCAAACGGGAACCCGGCGAAACAGTGACCCTATTCAACAAATATCCTCCAATACCAAGATCCGCGTCAGCCTTCGAACCCTTAAACGGGCTTCAGAGGACCGGGATACTGACACTCCTACTCTTCGCGCTCATCTTCGGCGGGATCGTCGAACTGCGGGGAGCGCTGCAAAACACCAGGAAGACCGACCTGAAGGTGTACGTGAGGGCGGCATGGTCGGCACGCGCCGGAGAGGACCTCTACTCCACCACAGACGAAAGCGGCTGGCATTATGTCTACCCTCCCCTGTTTGCCTTACTCATGACCCCGCTGGCCGAACCCCCTTCCTGGCAGCGTCAGGTATGGCATATCCCCTTTGCGGTCTCTGTCGGCCTCTGGTATATACTGACGATGCTCCTCGGAATCGCGGGTGTGCATAACCTCGCCACAGCCCTGGAGGAGGACTCCCCGAACCCCGCAGTCCGCGCCCTTCCCCGTTTTTGCCAGCGCTGGTGGGCCTTGAGGATAATGCCTCTCCTGATCCTCCTGCCGGCCATAGGAAGATCCCAGATGCGGGGGCAGGTAGGTCTCGTCATCGCGTGGCTGCTCTGCGGCGCGGCAGCCGCCCTCATCCGGGGCAGACGTTACCGTGCGGGCCTGTGGCTGGCGGCGTCCATCTGCATCAAGATAATCCCAGCCTTTCTGCTTCTTTTTCCTGCCTGGCGGCGTGACCTGCGGATGACCGGGGGCAGCCTGACCGGCCTGGCGCTGGGACTGGCGGCAGTTCCCCTCCTGTTCCTCGGACCTCAAAAGACACTCGACGCATATCAGTCCTTTTATCAGGAGACCCTTGTCGCAGGCGTCACCGGCAGCGCGGAAGGGAGCCGCGGCACCGAACTCACAGGGATCACAAGCACGGACAGCAATTCCCCGATGGTGGTCATGCACAACCTTCTGCACCCGTTTGAAAACCCCCGCCCTAAGGCCGCCTCGCCGGCTGTTCACGCGGCCCACTGGGCGCTGGCAGCGGTCCTTAGTCTTGTCACCCTGCTCGCCGCGGGGTGGACGCGGGGGCCGTGGCGACAGGAGGCCACTGCAGGCGCCGCCTCGCGCGAGGCACTGTTCTTCGGGGCCCTGATCCTTCTGATGATGACGGGCAGCCCGGTGTTTCACCCCCATTACGTATCTATGGCGCTTCCCCTCATCACGGTTCTGCTTGCCGTACTCTGGGACCGCTACCCGTATCCTTCCATGTCCCGTCAATGGGCCGGCCTTTTTCTGTGCGTCTTCACGAGCCATGTCCTCACCTCGATCGGGGGCGCCCTCTGGTTCCTCCGCGACTTCGGTCTGGTGCTTCTGAGCACGCTCCTGTTATGGGCCGGATGCATCGCCCTCCTGAGAAAGTCGCCTCGCGGTTCCCGGGATCTGCAGGCCTCGGCCGGGACATGAACAACAGAGGACCCCGGACAATGCAGCAGATCCGCAGCGTGGCCGTGATAATGCCCATATTCAACGAGCGCCGTTCCGTCGGGGCGACGGTCAGGGCAGTCGGTATCTTTGCGCAGCAGAACCCTCGCTATCGCTTCCTGTTCGTGGATGACGGTTCGGGCGACGGCACGGACGAAGCGCTCAGGGAGGCTATCAGGCTGCAGAATGTCGGCAGTATCACGAGTTTTCACTGCAACCGGAACAGGGGCAAATGGGCCGCGATCAGGACAGGGGCAGGACAGGTTGAGGCGGATGCGCTGTGCATACTCGATGCCGACCTGGCATACTCCCTCGACCACCTCCCCCTAATCGAAGAGGCGCTGGGGAGCAGCGACGTGGCGATCGGCTCGCGCAGACTCACCCCGTCACGCCTGAGACCTTCCCTCAGAAGGCATATCATGGGAGAGGCGTTCAACCGGCTCGTCAGGCTGATCCTCGGGCTGCCCTACAGGGACACGCAGGCGGGGATCAAGGGGTTCCGCCTGCAGGCGGCACGGCGGCTTTTCGGGAAATCCGGCATCGAGGGATTTGGCTGCGATGCAGAGATACTCTTTCTGGCGAAAAAATACGGGATGCGGGTGACGGAAATACCCGCCCATGTCAGCGATGACCATTTTTATAAAAAAGGCAAGCTGAAGCTCATAAGGGATTCAGCGATCATGTTCTCTGAACTGCTGCTTATACGGCTCAAGGACCTCTCGGGCCGGTATGATTAGGCAGGTACTGCTCAGTCTCGACGTCGAGGAGTTCGACATCCCTGAAGAATACGGACAGCTGGTGGGGCCAGATGACAGGATCAGGGTCTCCTCCGAAGGGCTCGTGCGGGTGCTGGACCTTCTCGACAGACTGGATATCTCCTGCACATGCTATACAACGGTGCATTTTGCCAGGGAACAGGGGGACCTGCTTTCCCGGATGGCGGCCAGGCATGAAATAGCCTCCCATGGCCTCTCCCATTCCGGATTCTCCCCTGGCGATCTTCTGAGGTCGCGCACTGAACTGGAAGCATTGACAGGAGGGGAGGTCCGCGGATTCAGGATGCCGAGGTTCGGGAAGATCGACAGCCGTGAAGTGCTCGCGGCCGGGTATCGGTACAATTCGTCGGAGAACCCCATCTGGCTCCCCGGCCGCTACATGCACCTTTTCAGTCCGCGACTGCCGTATTTTACCGGGGACCTGCTGAACTTGCCTATATCGGCGAGCCCTGTCATCCGGTACCCGTTCTTCTGGCTGAGCTTCAAAAACAGTCCCCTCTGGCTGTTCAGGGCGATGACCAGGTGGACACTGCGCACTGACGGATACCTCAATATATTCTTCCATCCTTGGGAATTCTCCGACCTGAGCGACTGGCGACTGCCGTTCTATGTGAGGCGTCTGAGCGGCGATAAAATGCTGGGGAAGCTGGGCAGGTATCTGACATGGCTGAAGGGGCACGCCGTATTCATAACCTCCGCGGACTTTGCCGGGGCCTATAAAACATGGAGCCGGGAGGAAGGAGGACGGACGCGAAAGACGTCACACTGAAACGCGGGATAATTGGAAGACCGCTATGTTATAGTAAAACCTGTTCGAGACAGGGTTATTTCTGAAGATACGCTATTAGGATATCCGGTTCATATGCCCCAAATCAGATCTTATTACCTCCCGGTTCTGCTCGTCATTGTTCTGACGGTCTCCTTCTTCAGGCTCGGGGCCTGGACTCTCTTCGACGTCGACGAGGCGGTCTTTGCAGAGGCGACGAAGGAAATGGTCACAAGCGGCGACTGGCTTACCCCGACCTATAACGGCGTCAACCGGTACGACAAGCCCATTTTTTTCTACTGGCTGATGGCGGCCTCCTACAAGACCTTCGGCATAAATGAATTCGGCGCGAGGTTCCCTTCGGCCCTGGCGGGAGTCCTCCTCTGCATCGGACTCTTCACCTTCATGAAGAGGGAAACGGATGCGGGACAGGCCTCGTATGCGGTCGGGGCATTTCTCCTGTCTCTTTATTTTGTCATGTATTCCCACGCGGCAGTCACGGACATGACGCTCACGCTCTTCATCACGTTTTCCCTGCTTTCGTTTTACCGTTCGCTTCAGTACGCCTCAGCAAGCGACAGGCGCGCCAGGCTCTGGCGATATGGATTCTACAGCTTTTCTTCCCTGGCCTTCCTGACGAAGGGGCTTATCGGGATCATCTTCCCGTTCGGCATCGCCGGGCTCTACCTGCTCGTCACGGAGGGCGTGGGTGGCCTCGGAAAGATAGTCAGTCCGGGCGGGACAGCCCTGTTTCTTCTCATCTCGGGTCCCTGGTACGCTGCCGAGACCGCGGCCAACGGCAGGGAGTTCATCGACCAGTTCTTCATCAAGCACCACTTCAGGCGCTTCACCGGCGTTATATCGGGCCATGAAGGCCCCTGGTATTACTACCTGCCGGTGCTGCTCCTCGGACTCCTGCCATGGATCGTGTATCTCCCCGGCGGACTCGCCGAGGCCTGGCGCGACCTGAAGCATTCCCGACAGCAGACGCGGCCACGCCACTCTATTGGTCTTTTTGCGCTTCTCTGGTTTTCATGCATCCTGCTTTTCTTTTCTCTCTCTACAACAAAGCTGCCGAATTATATCCTGCCGGCGATCCCCGCGGCGGTCATCCTGATCTCCTTCGGCATGACCCGGCAGTCGGAAAGACAGATTGTCTTTTCAAAGTACTTCATGGCCGCGGCATCGCTTCTGATGGGAGTTGGGGCCCTGGCCGGGGGCAGATATCTCGCCCGTTTCGGACTGACCGACACCGGCTGGATCTGGTACCTCGCCGGCATCCTCTTTGCGGGGGCGGCACTGAACACGGCCGGCGCACTGAAGAAAAAGAGTTTTCACGAGGCCGGGGCCGTGCTGATGCTGTCAGCCCTGCTGCTGCTCTCCTTCAGGGCGCTTCCCGCGGCAAACAATTATCTCCAGGGAACTCTCCACAGGTTCAGTATCTATGCCGGCGCGAATCTCGGAGAGAAGGATGACCTGATCGTCTACAGGGTAAACAAGCCGAGTATCGTCTTTTATTCGGGCCACAGGGTGAAGTCCGCCGGCGATCCGGCAGAGCTCGACCGGCTCCTGCAGGGAGACACTAAGACAGTCATCATCACCAAATCCTCGGAGGTCGATGAACTTCAGAGGAAGGGCCTCGCGCTGGTGGACAAAGACCCGTTCTATGCGCTACTTGAGAGAAAATAAAGGAACTCTTCTGCTGGCTTTTCTTGTCGCCCCTGCGTTTTATATCGACAGGACGGTGATGGTATGGATAAGTGGACACTGCGCCTTTCACAGTGCTGAGTGGTACAGGCCGATAGACTATCTGGTGAAGATCGGCACGCACGGCACAACGATCATCGTACTGTCCGCAGTCGTTTTTCTCGGGGCGAAGCCTTACAGCAGGAGGCTGAGCGACATCGGCAGGACGTTATTCGCCGGAGTGATCACTGCCGGAATCGCGGTGCAGGGGGTCAAGCATCTCTTCGGACGCGCGAGGCCCAGGGTGACCTTCGATACCCTCTTTATCGGGCCCTCGATACGTGGCAGCTATGACTCGTTCCCCTCGGGACATACCACACTGCTCTTCTGCCTTGCGTTCATCCTCTCCCGGTACTTCCCCCGTTATCGCATCCTCTTTTATCTCTATGCAGTGATCGGCGCCGCAGACCGCCTGCTCGGCCTTTCCCACTTCCCTTCCGATGTCCTGGCAGGGGCGGTGCTCGGCACGGTCATCTCAAAGCTCGCCCTGTCCGGAAAGATCGCCGGAATCACCCCGCCCTGCCCAGTGTCCGAGTAGTCCCTTACGGCTGCGTCACCGGAGCGGAAACTCTCTAAGCCTCTGCCCCGCTCCTCACCACGATCTCGCCGTGCACCGGGGTCTGCCTCACGAGACTGTCGACGACCGGACAATGGGCGATCACCTTCTCGGCCAGGCTGCGTATCCTTTCCTCAGGCTCCGGAGATGTCACATTGAAGATATACCTCAGGTCCTGAAACCCCGGAACAACGCTCTCATCAACCATGAAAAGGCCCCTCAGGTCAAGTGTCCCCTCAACATCGACGGAGAGGGAATCAATCTGAAATCCCTCGTGTACTGCGAACTCGTAAAACGCGCTCTCTATACAGGCGGCAAAGGCTGCAAGGAGGAGTTCGATCGGGTTCGGGGCCCTGTTCGTCCCGCCCGCGGGCTCTCCGTAGTCCGCCATGACGGTATGCTCCCTGACCACCGTCTCGGTATAGAGACCGTCAATATGCCTTGACGATACCTTCGGCCTGTAGAGCGCAGCCTCAGGCTTCCGCCTGAAAAATTCGATCCTCCGCGCCACAATATCCTTCAGATCCTTATTCTTGGCCATTCTTTCTCCTTTTACGCCATTCGGAATATCTCATTTCATCGCAACAAAAAAACGATACCCCCCGGAGGACAGGACAACCCCTTCGGGTGTGATCTCCAGGAGCCTGACTCCCTGCGCGAGTTCCTGTCCCTCGCGCATCATCCTGTCGTTGATCCTGACCACCCTCGAGGCCGGGTTTGTCGAATACATGAATGCCGTCAATACCACCGGAGGCAGTCCTTTCTGAAGCGCCGGGGGTAAGTCCCCCAAACGGTATATCTTCCCGGGATCGGCAGGGGGGATCGACACCGGCCGGTCGATCCCCGCAGGGGCCTCCGCCACTGCAGGCTCAGGGGCCCGGCGAACAACCCGCTGAGGGGGAAGTTCCCGTTTCACTGCCTCACGCGCTGCGGGTTCCCTCACGGATATAATCTTCGGCTGCTCGACGCGCTGGGGTTCCGCAGTCCGGGAAGACCGCGCGACCTGTCCGGACGACGGGAGGGACGTCGGTGCGGAATTCAGTCCGCCATACTCCGCGGCCGAGTCTCCGGGGCGCATCCCTCCTGCAGGCGGCCTCGCATCCTTTACTTCCAAGGCAGGCGGCAATCCGCGGCCGCCGTTGAAGTGATGAACCGACAACCATCCGCCAACTACGACCGCGATCACGGCCAGAGGTATCACCGCGTACCACCGCGGGACCCTCTTGCGCGGAGATTGAACAACCTGTTCCTGGACAGTCAGTGGATCAGGGACCGTCCCGCGCTTTCGCTCCTGCTCTGATTTTCTGAGGGCATCGAGTATATAGGACACTGCTACCGGGCCCCCTTTCGACCGGCGCGGGCGGCACCGGCACCCTCCGTCCTGTGTCCTGACCGGACCCTCCCCGATGCCTTATGAACAGGAGCTTCGCTGCGATCGTTCTGGTCACTCAACTCCCACTTCATATCCGCAAGGCGGGTATCCGGGGATCTGCTGCCGAACCCGAAGACAACTCCAGAGGGAGTTTCGGCCACGGCCGCATCAGAACCGCTATCAGCGGCCCCTGTCTTTCCGGGGGATACGGACTGACGGAAAGCCCCCTTTTTCTCGGAAGCCGAGACCGCTGGCGCTGACGGCTTCAGCGGGCCCACCCCACGCGCCCGTTCCTGCTTCAAAAAACCCAGCGCAATCACAGCCACGCACAGGACGGTGACGATCGCCGCGGACCATTTCCATGCGCCGTTGCGTTTCCCGTTGGCGGGGGCCTTGCCGAAGACCTCCTCCGAGGCCTTGAGCAGAGTCGGGATATCGACCTCTTCCCTTCCATGCGCGTACGTGCCGAGAAGCGACCGGTCACAGAGCAGATTGATCAAACGGGGAATCCCTTTTGTGAGGGCATGGATCTTCCTGACCGACTCTTCGGGAAAAAGCCTTGCGCGACCGCCCGCAACGGACAGCCGGTGGCTGATATAGGCAGGCAGGTCTTCTTCTGACAGCGGCCCGATATGGAACCGGGCAGTGATCCGCTGGGACAACTGGCGGAGTTCCTCGCGGCCGAGCATCTCCCTCAGTTCCGGCTGTCCGATCATAATGATCTGGAGGAGCTTCCTCTGGTTCGTCTCGAGGTTCGTCAGCAGCCGCACCTGTTCGAGCACATCGATACCGAGGTTCTGGGCCTCCTCGATAATCACCACCGTTCTGCGGCCCTTCGCATGCGTATCGAGGAGAAAGACGTTGATCGCATCGACGAAGATCTTGACGCTTGCGTTACCGGCTGGGTACGGAATACGGAGTTCGTCGCAGACCGCGGCAAGCAGTTCGTTCGTCGTCACCTTCGGGTTCAGGATAAAGGCTATATCGCAGTTCTGCGGCATCTGCTCGAGAAGACACCTGCAGACCGTCGTCTTGCCGGTGCCGACCTCCCCGGTCAGGAGGATGAAAGCCCCGTCACTGTTGATTCCGTACAGGAGATGCGCCAGGGCGTCCCGGTGCTGCTCGCTCATATAGAGATAGCGCGGGTCCGGCGCGATCGAGAAGGGCAGTTCCTTCAGCCCGAAGTAGTCTTTATACATGGGGGCACACAGGGCGTTACCGGTAATTGATAAACTCCAGGTGTATATCCAGGTCCTTCTCTTTGATCAGCTTCATCGTCGCCTGCAGGTCATCTATCTTCTTCGCCTTCACCCTCACCTGGTCCTTCTGGATCTCGGCCTGGACCTTCATCTTCGTGTCCTTGATCAGCTTGACGATCTCCTTCGATTTCTCGACCGGTATCCCCTGCTGGAGCGAAATCACCTGCCGCACAGTGCTTCCAGCCGCCTGCTCGATCTTGCCGTAGTTCAGCGCCTTCAGCGAGATCCCGCGTTTCACCAGCTTCGTCTCGAGGATGTCGATGACGCTCCTGAGCTTCATCTCGTCGTCAGAGGCGAGCGTGATCTCGTGCTTGTCCTTGTTCAATTCGATGTCGCTCTTGCTGTTCCTGAAATCGAACCTCTGGCTTATCTCCTTCATCGCCTGCTGCACCGCATTGAGGACCTCCTGCAGGTCGACCTTGCTCACAATGTCAAATGAATGTTCGTCCGCCATGTAGTGCTCCCTCCCTCCTTTTTATTGATAATTTCACAGTTGAACAGGAATGACCGGAAAAAACTCCCCTCACCCCTCTTTGCCAAAGAGAGGGATTCTTCCTCCCGTGGAAAAAGGGAGGCAAGCAGGGATTTCCCAAATCATCTCACGCTCGTTATTCCTGCCCCGGTTCCGGTTTGCATACGGGACAGAAGGGTTCGCCCCGTTCCAGCGGGCAGACGTGTCCGCACCCCTCGCAGCAGGCGCAGTGCCTCAAGGATTCTCCGCAGACCGGGCATGTTTCCATGAATGGATTATAAAACGACACGGAGGTTCTAAGCAATGCGGCCGGGGCGGTGATATACTGGACGAAGGAGAACGGGAGTGATTTTATTAACGAGGAGGTTCGTGACATGAAGGTGATCATCGTCGGTGCAACAGGGACAATTGGCAGTGCGGTCATCAGGGCGATCGGTGGAAGACACGAGGTGATTCCGGTCAGTTTCGGCAAATCCGCAATAAAGGTCGATATCGCCGACCGGTCGTCGATCGAGAAGATGTTCAGGACAACAGGGAAGGTGGATGCGGTCATCTCCGCTGCAGGGCCGGCAAAGTTCGGGCCGATGGCGTCTCTCACGGACGCTGACTTCGATTTCTGCCTGAGGAACAAGCTGATGGGGCAGGTTAACCTTGTCAGGATCGGTCTCGACTTCATCAACGACGGCGGGTCGATCACCCTCACCAGCGGCATCCTCAGCCGGAAGCCTATGGTCGGCTCGACCGCGGTCAGCCTGATTAACGCCGGACTCGAGGGTTTCGGGAGGGCGGCGGCGCTTGAGGCCCCGCGCGGCATCCGCGTCAACGTCGTCAGCCCCAACTGGGTAATCGATACGCTCAAGGCCTTCAACATGGACCCGTCGATCGGGACGCCGGTCGAAACCGTCGCCGCGGCATACGTCAAGGCGCTGGAAGGCCCGATGAACGGCCAGGTGATCGAGGCGGTATAGGTAAGCGTCATGACCGGAATCTATTCCTTTATGGATGTTGTGGCACAGGGGGCGGAGAAGTATGCGGCCGATCATACGACGCCCCATGCGGCCTCCGCCTGTCAGCCGCAATCTTGTTATTCCGTAGCGAGCCAACCTAAACACTACCGGCCATAATCATCCTTTCCCAATTGGGAACCGGCTTTGCCGAAAGGGTTCAGAATACCCTTTACATTGTGGAGATAAGGATCACGTCCTTAAATCCGGATATTCCAGGCGCCGGCTGTCGGGTCACTCCCTTTCACTTTCCAACCGAAACAGCGCTATGCTATCATGATCACCGTCCCCGGCAAGACCGTTGTTATCTTCCCGGACTCTGAAAAAACAATGCTGAGCAAAAATGAAAATATGGGACAGGAACAGGACCATGAGTCATCTGTCGAAACAGCTTGGATATTTCCTCGCGGGTCATGGCTGGATAAGAGGCTCTCGGATGGGTTCGAAAGGACGGAAGGCTTCCTGTCCCGATACCTGAAGCATATCGACTTCAGGTACTGCTATTACGCCCTGCTCGGGGGCGCATGCTCCGTCGTCCTCTCTTTCATCCTCTGGAGGATCACGTTCATCCCTGCCATCCTCCTTCAGGTGCTCCAGCAGATCTCGGTCCTGCTGATCAACCTCTATGTAAACATGGGTTACATCAAGTATTCATACCTGGAAGACGAGAGACTCTTTCGAAGGGTCATGATAGTTGCGGCAGGTCTTTCGCTTCTCGGCTCCGCCCTCCTGGTGCTGGCGCCCCTTCTGCCGGTCGGGAAGACCCAATCCACGATCTTCATCGCCCTGCCGGTCTATGTGACTGCGCCACTTTTGTTCTACGGGTTCAGACTGATCAGGACAGAAGAGAGGTCATTCTTCACGTTGCTTGCCAGGCTGAACCTGGTTCTGTTCCTGGCCGGGATACTCTGGGCCTTTCTCTTCATACCATGGCTTTCGAGTTATCCCTTGATCTTCCTCCTGACGGTTGCCTCCGGGGTGATGTTCGTATCGATCTGGTTCATGAAGCTGAGGCTCTTCCATCGCCTCTCGGAGAAGTGGCCCGGTCTTGCGATGCCCGCGAAGCCGGCACCCGGGACCGCAGGTTGATCAGCCGAAGGCAATCTCTATATTCTTCACGAGACCTTCTACGAGAAACATCAGCGATTCTACGTCGAGATATTTATCGGCGGTGGAATCGAAGAGGATCTTCACCCTCGCAGGGAACTCCTCCTCGGCAGGCCAGTAGAGGACCGCGATCGGCACCCTCGGGAGTAGATAGAGGACCCATGCATTGTCAGTCGGGAACCCCTGCCCGTGAAGTCCCCCCATCCGCATCAGCTCCGCAAAGGTCCTGTTTTCTTCCCTCTGGAAGAGCTCAAGAAGGGGCTCCTCGCATTCGCGTATGAACGACGAGTTCTTCACCATCCCTGCCCTGAGTTCACTGAACGAGACCCACTTACCCGTCAGTGGCTCGCTCCCTGCCGTCCTTATGTAATGGAGGATGAGTATCCTGATCCATGGTGTCGTACGACCTTCCGTGCGTATGGCGCCATCCCGGGAGACAAGAAATTCCCTGCCGAAACAGACGAGCTTCAGATCCTCTCCCTGCATCACGGCCCCGATCCCCGGGGCTATCGATGCGAGATCCAGCCCACTGACTTCTTTACTCAGCTTAGCAATTAGTTCCTCACGCCAGTCCCCCTCGACCAGGGCGGGCCTGAGCTCTTCGACCGTTTCGGGAGAAAGCAACACGCACTCCCCTATGTCAGAATCACCCCTAACCACGGAGACGGCAAACGGCATACAGGCCTTGAGCCCGCACCGGCCGCAGTTCTTCTTCGGCAGCTTTTTGTAAAGGTCGAGTGATTTCATGGGGAATTACAGGAACCGGATGAATTCCTCAATGCTCAATCCGGTCCCCTTGATAATCTGGTATAAAGTGCCTTTTTTAAGGTCCTTGCTGTGATATGGGACAATGACCTGCCGGTCCCCTTTTACGAAGACCCTATGACTTCCTTTTTGTCTGAAGAACTCAAATCCAATCTTCTCCAATACCCTTATAAGATGTTTCGGCGTCAACGACGGGAGTTCTTTGCTCATATGCAGACATGAAGCTCCGTTATATGAGTAGTATCCGGCTTGACCTTGCGCTTTCTTTCTTTCAGTGTCTCAAGGTAAAGTTCAAGGGCTTCTTTCATATTGCGCATTGCTTCATCATAAGTATCACCTTCAGTAACACAGCCCGGGAGACTCGGTACGTAAGCGGTAAATCCCCCTTCATCCTGGGGCTCAATCACGGCTTTGTAGTAATAATCCTTCACATCAGCCCTCCTTACTGGATTATCATCCTTGAACAGACGCCGGACGCTGTTGCTGAGTCTGGCATTAATTCTGTACGTCCTATTCTGACATGGATCACAATTCAGGGCAACTTCTCAACTGCAATTTTGTCTTCTTCAAGAAAGCAGGAAGGTGTTGTTTGACTGATACTCCGCACTACCGCAATTAGAAGCGCAGTGACTATTCACCAGAGAAATCTGGCGCTGGATGATCGTAAAAGCAGCCTGTCCCTTTATGGCCCACTATACAGGGGCACCCCCCCGGAAATCCTCGCTCAGCTTGAACGGTCAAAGATCGCAGGGGAGTACGTTATCGTGGTCGAAGGCAGGAGTGAGGAAGAGGGAATATCCTTTGAAGAGGCGTTGGCTGAGGTCAGGACGCTACTGAAAAAGGGGCTCAGCCGGAAGGACGCATCGAAACGGATCGCGGAAGAATACGGCCTGAGCAGGAAAGAGCTGTACGACAGGAGCCTGGCATAGATTCGGGATAACAGCCAGGCGTTACTTTTACTGTGGGTCAACCCTTTTCGAGTTCTTCCTCCCGCACCAGAATCTGATCCTCGTTCACTATCGATGGGATCGAAAATAGTCAGTCCGCCTAATTTCCTATGTTTTTGCTTATTCCGGCGAAACCTGCCACCCATTCCGGCGCAAACCTGCCGCCTGTTCCGCCAAATCTGCCGCCCAGTCCGATTCATTCTTGCCCCCGCTTCCGTTACAGGGTTTACACGCGTTAGGGCATCGGGCTGATATCCCCGAGATGCTGCGCCGGCATGGCTGAGACATAGATTATTGTCATTACAGTAGTGAGACGGTCAGCAAGTTAAAGCCCAAACCGAAACGGTTTTGTTTTGACAATTAGCGCAGTTCTTGTTAAATTATTACTAGACTAAAGGCGATGGAGTTCGCCGTTAACCGTCCTGAAAGGGACCGATGACTCCTACTCTCAATATATGTTTGAGGGCAGGAGTTTTTTAATGCCCGAAAGGAGACGGACGGCGTGACGAACTATCTCGTAATTGGGACCGGCGGCTTTATCGGCGCAGTTACGCGCTATATCATGGCGACATGGATCGGCCAAAGCTGGGGTCGTAGCTTCCCCCTCGGCACATTCCTTATTAACGTTAGCGGCAGTTTCCTGATTGGTTTGCTCATGACCCTCCTCACGGAAAAGTACATGGTAAACCCGCAGTGGCGCCTGTTCTTTGTAGTCGGATTCCTCGGCGCCTACACCACTTTTTCGACCTTCGAGTATGAAACAGGGACACTGCTGAAGGATGGAGAGCTGTTTCTTGGGGCTTTGAATGTTATCCTGAGTGTCTTCTTGGGGTTCGCAGCGCTTAAGATCGGCCAAATGCTGGTAAAATTTCTTTAGGAGGCGATAACATGGTAACCCCAGGTCCCGCAAAGAAGCTCTCAATTTATGTCGATGAGACGGAGAAGTTCCACGGAAAGCCGGTTTATGAGGTACTCATTGACATCTTTTTCAAGAGGAAGATTATCGGCGTAAGCGTGTTCAGAGGAGTGGCAGGCTACGGAAGCGACGGTGTTTTCCATACCTCGAAAATGCTTGAGCTTTCCACCAGCATGCCTGTTAAGATTGAAGTCGTCGATTCGGAAGAGATGATCAACAAGGCGCTTCCCGACGTTTACCATGTCGTAGAGAAAGGGCTTGTTGAAATCTCGGATACTAATGTCGTCAAGTGCTGCAGAAACGCTCCCCAAAAGAACGAAATAAAGGAAGGACATATGAAACTCGAAGGCAAGGCCAAGATGCTCCGGATGATCATCAGTGAAGACGACCAATGGGAGGGAGAGCCGCTCTATGAGGCAATAGTAAAAAGACTCATCATGTCCGACATCGCGGGGGCCACAGTGTATAAGGCGATTGCAGGCTATGGCCCGCACAAGAGGTATCACAAGAAGAAAACCCTGGCAACACACGGAGAGCTTCCGATCCTGATCACTGTGATGGACACGGAAGAGAAGATCAGCAGGGTCATCCCGATTCTGGACGAGCTTGTCGGAGAAGGCATCGTCGTCCTCTCAGACGTCAATGTGATCAAATACACTCACCGTGATGTTGGGGCAGAAGGCATATGACCCCGAATGAAATGGATGATGCACGGGACTGTATTTTCTGCCGGATTGCAGCGAAGAAGCTGCCGGCGAAGTTCATATTCGAAGATGACCTCTTTTTTGCTATCGAAGACAGCGCTCCGCAGGCACCCGTGCATATTCTGGTCATTCCCAAAAAGCATATTCCCGAAATCAGGTATATTAGCAGCGACGATAGCGGACTTATGGAGCGATGGTTCCGGACCGCGATGACTATAGCGAAAGGAAGAGGCCTCGAAGAGGCTGGCTACCGTACGGTTATCAATAACGGCTCAGGCGGCGGTCAGACCGTCTCCCATATTCATATCCATCTTTTGTCCGGGCGTAAATTCCACTGGCCGCCGGGATAAAGAGAGCTCAGCCGCCAGACAGATTGTCCGAGACATATTTCTTGGCTTGGGCTATAATTCTTACAGGCGATGGGGTTCGCCTTTAACCGTCCGAATGGACTGATGACTCCTGCTGAAGAACACTTTGGCAGGAGTTTTTTATTATGCGGAGGAGGTGACAACAATGCCGGAAGCCGATGCGACAATGTCGACATACGCGCATGCGAGGGCGGAGACCCTCCAGTGTATCGACGAGATGCTTACCATGGAGTGTATCCGGGGCTGTCCATGCGAGGAGCTGCGCGAAAAGATTGAAACTAACGCATTCAACCTGGTTGTCGTCGGCCAGTTCAAAAGGGGGAAAACAAGCCTTATCAACGCCTTGCTCGGGGCCGATATACTGCCTGTCGCGGTCGTGCCCTTGACATCCATTGCGACAGTTATGACCTATGGCGATGCGCTTCGCATCAAAGTCTATTTCAACGACGGCAATGTCGCCGAGATAAGGCCCGAAAGCCTTCCCGAATATGTCACCGAAAAGGGGAATCCCAAGAATATAAAGGATGTAAGCGAGGTCGTAGTCACATACCCTTCTTATTACCTCAAAGACGGCGTCCGGCTGATCGATACCCCGGGGGTGGGCTCTATCTACCAGCACAACACGGACGTGGCTTATCGATACCTGCCGAAATCCGATGCCGTTCTTTTTCTTCTGTCGGTCGACCAGCCGATGGGCAAGTCCGAACTCGATTTTCTCCATGACGTAAGAGAATATTCGAATAGGATATTTTTTATTCTTAACAAAGCAGACCATCTGGATGAAAGGGACCTGAAAGAATCCGCCGATTTTCAAAGAAACGTGCTTAAGGAAGTCATAGGCTCCGAGGCGCGCATATTCCCGCTATCGGCGAAGCTGGCGCTTGAAGGCGTGCTCCGGAGGTCTCCGGATATGGTCCGAAAGAGTCTGCTTCCTCAGTTCTCGGAGAGACTTAACACCTTTCTCATGGAAGAAAAGGGAACAGTCCTCATACATTCTATTGCCGGCAACCTGTTGAGGATGATCTCTCAGTCAAGACTTGAGCTCGAACTTGAGCTGAAATCACTCTCAACCCCGATTGATGAGCTTCAGGAGAAGATAAGGACATTCGAGGCTAGAAAACAGGAGGTACTTCTTGAAAAGCGCGACTTCGACATCCTCCTGGACGGCGAGACCAAGAGGCTAAGCAGGGAGGTCCTAGACGCGGACATGACAAGATTCAGGGCGGAGCTGCTCGGCCGCGAACAGGGCCACCTTGAGGAGGAGTTTGATCGGACGAAATCGCTTCCATTAAAGGAACTCAAGACAGGTCTTGAACAGATGATCGTAGACCACGTCAAGCAGGCCTTCAATATCTGGCGCGCGATTGAGGACGACAGGCTCGCAAAGGCATTCGAGGCGGCCTGCAGAAGGTTCGTCATAAAGATTGATGAGGCGGTCGACGCACTATTGAAATTCTCTTCAGATCTTTTCGAGATTCCCTACGAGGCGATTAAGACAGATGCCCTCTGGTCTGCAAAATCGATGTTTTACTACAAATTCAAGGAGCAGCCGGGGGCGATCGAGATCATCGCCTCCTCTTTGACTCTCGCCTTGCCCAAATTCATTGGCGATAAGGTTGTCCTCAAGAAGATGCAGGAATATCTTGTCCGGGCTATCGATCTTCAGTTGGGAAGGTCAGGCAATGACTTTCAGGAGAGGATCGATAAGAGCAAGCTCGACTTCAGGTGGGAGATGCTTCAGAGGATCGAGGCCACGATTGAGGGCATAGGCACGGCAGTGGAAAAAGGCATGGCGCGAAGAAGCAGGAGCGAAGAGGAAATCGGAAAACGGCGCCGGGAACTCGAAAGATCGCAGCAGGCGCTCAGCCAAATGGGAGAGCGACTGGCAAAGATTAAGAATTATGCGCAAAATGTGAAAACGGCCGGAGGCCAGACTTACTAAGGAGGTCATAAGTAAAGCCCCATAATTAAGCCGCATACCTGAGATTGTAAAGCGGAGCCCATGGGGTCAGGTCTTGTTTCGTGCAGAGCAGACCATATTGTGATATTCTCACCCTGCACTTAACATCGGGAAACTTGAACATGCACGTAACAAGACCTGACCCCATTTGATTCGCGGGAGACGATGAATTCGGCAGGCAGACTATTGCAGAAAACTCCTCGCCTCAAAAGGGCTGACCTCAGGGCTTACAATTGAATAACCATTATGAAACACAACTATCTATTTCCTTGGCTCAGATATAGCAAATCCGCTATAATAGCATCGTGAGCTGGACAATCACCTATTTCAGTAAATCTGTGCAGCAGGAAATCCTCAGCATGCCTGCTGGCTTCCTTGCCCGTTATCTGCGATATACGGACAGGATGGAGGTGTTTGGCCCAGACTTGGGAATGCCGCATACGCGCCCAATGGGTGACGGTCTATTTGAGCTGCGACTCAAAGCGGCTGAAGGAATTGCCCGTGTCTTCTATTGCGCGATGGTCGGCAAAAAGATCATGGTTCTTCACCAGTTCATTAAGAAAACAGATAAGACACCGCCCCGAGAGCTCGAAACAGCCCGGAGGCGCATGAAGGAGGTAAAAAATGCTCACACACAAAGAACTTAAGTCTCGTGCCCTTGCACGCGCGGATGTTAAGGCCGAATATGATCGCCTTGATGAAGAGTTTACCCTCTTCGACGAGTTTTTGAAAGCACGTACTTCAGCCGGTATTACTCAGGCGGAGGTCGCCAAACGCATTGGAACAACGCAGTCCGCTGTGGCTCGGCTCGAATCCGGGAAAGGAAAGCACTCACCGTCTTTGGCCACATTGCAAAAATATGCTCATGCCCTCGGTTACCGGCTTGAATTGAGATTGATCAATGAGGCTATAAAGACAGGCGGTTTAACAAAGCACTCAACCGTACACGCGAAAAAACTGCGCGCCGGTTAGTTCCAGCGTTCTGTATCATAAAATAGATAAACCAACTAAAATGTGGGGGCTTTATGGAGAGATTGTTAAATTCTGTGGGTAAAATGTGTTTTGTTAACTACTTTGAAAAATTCAAGGATATGCAAATTCCATCCATTGATTTAGTAAATTTATTGCAAGAAGAAAATGGCTACTCAATCATGGCCTGTCAAACAAGGGTTTCAAAGGCAAGGCAGATCATAAGTAATGGGCAAGCATGCGGGGGGAATGTCATGTTAACGACCTGCCCCTCAGAGGAAAACAACCGAACTCGGATGGAGCGCGGCAGGTCTGCCGGTTTGGTCAGAGGGAGCGGGTCCTGTTGTAGAATTCCTCCAGCAGCTCCTCCCTCTTCCTCGTCACGAGTCCAAGTTCCCTCATGAACCTCCTGTATTCCGCTGCCGGAAGGTCTTCCAGATAGGCGAGCATCGGGATGCAGAAGTATGAATTGCACCGGTGGGGCCTGAGATGACGTCCGATCGTGCAGCCGTATTGCCCCAGGAACTGGCACGGCTCGTTGTCCCGGACGTTCAGATCGTATGCGGGCTCTTGTTCTCCCTTGGCATAAATATAGATGATGTCCTCGTGCTCGTGATAGGAATGACGGTTGACGCAGCAGACGCTGGTGCACGACGGGCAGACGGCAGCGCAGGCATCCTGCTGAAACCTGTCGATGCCCTTCACCAGTTCGGCCACCTCTTCGGCCAGTTGCCTGACCGGACGGAGGTTTTCCCCCTGGGCAAGGAACGCAGCCCTGACACGGGGGATGAGTTCCCCGGCGTTGCCGCCCTCCCTGTGGTCTATCTTTTCATAATGGTATCTCACTGAAACAGCCTCAGCCTCGACCGGGGGTTCAGATACGGGTTGCTCTCCATCTCGCGGCCGATCGTCGTCTCCCCGTCATGGCCGCAGAGCACCCTCGTCCCCGGAGGAAGCGAGGTCAGTTTCTTCAGGGATTCCATCAACTGCTCCGCGCTGCCGCCCGGAAGGTCGGTCCTCCCGACAGAGCCGTGGAAAAGGGTGTCGCCCGTGAAGAGAGTCCCGCCGCCGTGAAGACAGATGCTCCCGGGGGTATGTCCGGGTGTGATCACAGCCATCACAAGACTCATGGTCTTCAGCATCAGTTCCATTATAACCCATTTCATGATGTCAGCCCTCAGGCCCGGGAGGTCCGACATGTTTAAAAAATGGCGCGTAATGAGATAGAATATGTGCATTATGAGCAGATCCCAGGAAACGGCCCTGCGCTGCAAGGAATGCAGGGGAAAACTTTCCCTGACCTTCGGCTGAAGGGCTGTCAGTCTGCGCTGCATGGAATGCGGCAAACGCTTCGGAATCGCCGAGTATGCGGACGAACTGGACGAAAATGTCTGGAACCAGATATCAAACCGTTCCTGCGACAGGACATAAATAGCGCCACCAAACAAGAGTGTCATCCTCGGGCTCGCCCCGGGGATCCAGAGCAAATCGGAAATATCTGGATTCCCGCCTGCGCGGGAATGACGAAACCAGAGGGAGAATTTGACATGAGCATAAGAGAGAACGCATACAAGGTAATAGACAGCATAAAACCGGAGAACATCCTGGTGAGTGTCTTCGACAAGGAAGGTCTCGACACGCTCATCAGGGGCATACTCGAAGCCAATCCGTCAGCGCGGTTTTACTCGACCGGCGGGACCGGCAAAAAGATCATCGAAATCCTCGGCAAAAATGCCGGCCGAAATTACACCCCGGTCGAAGAGTTCACCGGCGCGCCGGAGATGGAAGGCGGCCTCGTCAAGACGCTCCACCCCAAGATCCATGCCGGCCTGCTCGCCGAGCGCGGCAATCCGAGTCATGAGGAGTATCTTTACAGGACCCTCTCCTCACTGGGCGGGACGCCGGGCGTCTACTTCGATATCTTCGTCGGGAACCTTTACCCCTTCACCTCGGTCGTGGCCAAAGAAGGCACGACCTCGGAGACCGCCCGCGTCAATATCGATATCGGAGGGCCGGCAATGACAATGGCATCAGCGAAGAACTGGCACAGCATCGCGGTCCTTACTTCGCCCGGCCAGTACAGCCCCTTTCTCTCTTCCCTGAAGGAAAACAACGGGACGATCGGGTTGCAGCAGCGGTTTTCACTCGCCTGCCAGGCGATGAAATCTATCGGTGAATACCGTACCGCAATCGGCGAATATTTTGGCAGACTCGATTTCGAAAAGGATGTCAGGCCTTTTCTGAATATCGCATAATCACAAATCCAGAAGAGACCGGAGGCTTTTCATGCGCAGAATCCTGGTAGCAGCAGTGGCAACAGTGGTCATTTTGACGGCCGGGTCTTCGTTCGGCTTCAGCGCGAAGGGGCAGGACTGCTCAAAGTGCCATGCCCTGAAGAAAGATGAGGCGGCGAATATCCTGAAGGAGATCATCCCGAGCGTCAGAGTAGGGGGCATACGCATATCCCCCGTTAAGTCGTTATGGGAAGTCGATGTGGAATCGAACGGGAAAAAGGGCATCATCTATATCGACTTCTCGAAGAGATTCGTCTTCTCCGGCTCACTCATCGACGTCAAGGAAAAGAAGAACGTGACGCAGGACCGTTATGAGGATATCAACAGGGTCGACGTCGCAAAGATTCCTGTCAAGGACGCGCTGCTGCTGGGCAGCGCTGCCGCGAAAAAGAAGGTGATCGTCTTCACCGACCCGGATTGCCCGTTCTGCGCCAAATTGCACTCAGAACTGAAAAAAGTGGTTGCGGAGCGGAAGGATATCGCCTTTCTGATTAAGATGTTCCCTCTGCCGATACATAAGGACGCGTTCGACAAGGCGAAGGCCATCGTCTGCGAGAAATCTCTCCGGATGCTGGAGGATGCCTTTGAGAAGAAGGCGATACCCAAGCCGAAATGCAAAACTGATATAGTCGACCAGAATATCGAACTTGCAAAGAAGCATGGGTTCAACGGCACGCCCGTGCTGATCATGCCCAACGGGAGGGTCGTCGCAGGCTACAGGGATGCCGCGGCCATCAAGGAGATGGTCGACAGGAAATAGACTGCCGCTCGGCCCGGGAGGAATAAGATGCCTCTTTTCACATGGACAGAAGACCTCTCTGTCGGGATCGCGGAATTCGATGCCCATCACCGCCGCCTGGTCGAACTGATCAACGAGCTGCATGAAGCCGGCTCAGGAGGGCTCCCGAGGGTCGACCTCGGAAGAGTCCTCCTGTCGCTCTCCCATTATATCATCTATCATTTTCTGGCGGAGGAAGAGGTCATGCACCGCTGGCAGTATCCCGAGGCCGAGAGCCACAGGCGGGAGCACATGCTGTTGACCGAAAAAACCCTCGGCTTCGTCGCCGCGTTTCACCGGGGGGACGAAAACATTACGAAGGACCTTCTTGTATTTCTTGTCTCATGGCTCCAGAACCATATCAGGACCGTCGACAAAAAGTATCAGGCCTTCCTGACCGCCAAGGGGGTCCATTAGACACCGCGGCATCACGGGGCTGGACTAATCCTCCCCCGCGATCCTTCCGTTCCTGAGCGCCAGCAGCTGATCGGCCAGTCTCTCTGCCTGTGCCCTGTCGTGGGTCGTCATGATGATCGACATCCCGTGCCTCTTCTCCAGGATGATCTCCTCGATGATCCGGGTATTGGCCTCGTCTATCGAGGCGGTCGGTTCGTCAAGGAAGAGCATCTCCGGTTCGATCACAAGTGCGCGGGCGATTCCCAGTCTCTGTTTTTCCCCGCTGGACAGGGTGACTGCACGCTGGAACCGTTTGTCCGCCAGCCGTGCCAGACTGAGCATCTCCGAGCATCTGCGTTCGACCTCCCGTCTTGCCATACCCCGTATCCTGAGTCCGAAGGCGGCATTGTCAAAGACCGATGAATTGAATATGCCGACCTGCGGAAGAACCAGGGTCATCCTCCTCTTCAGCGCCATGTCATCCTCCAGCCTCTCCTGACCGGAGAAAAAGGCGATCCCGCCGCGGTCGGGCTTTTCCAGCAGGCTGCATATCCGGAGGAGGGTCGACTTCCCGGACCCGTTGGGTCCCATAAGCACATGGACCCCCTCCCGATCGAACGACCAGGAACAGTCTTCGAGGACCATATTACCGTGGTACGCCTTCGAGATATGGGAAACTGACAGTCTCACCTCTGCGGTTCCACCCTCTCTTTTTTTCTGATACCGTTGAGCACCAAAGTGATCATCATCGAGAGCGCCAGCAGGATAATCCCCAGGGCGAGGGCGAGGGTGAAGTTCCCCCTGTCGGTCTCGAGCGCAATCGTCGTGGTCATCACCCGCGTATATCCCGCGATATTTCCTCCGACGATCAGGATCGCCCCGACTTCGGCCATGACCCGGCCGAATGCGGCCATAATGCCCGACATGATGCCGTACCTCGCCTCACGTATGACAGCCATCGAAACCTGGAAGGGCGTTGCCCCGAGGGTCGTGGCTGCCTGGGTGATGATCGGGTCGACGCTGACGAGCGCGGAATGGCTCAGGGATGCCACGATCGGCAGTGCGAGGATCGCCTGAGCGATGATCATGGCAGTGGGGGTATACAGGAGGGCAAGGAAGCCGAGAGGCCCGCTTCTGGAAAGCAGGAGATATGCGAAGAGCCCGACGACAACGGGCGGAAGCCCCATAAATGTATTCAGGATATTGACGAAGAGTCCCCTCAGCGGGAATCTCCCGAACGCCATGATGACGGCCACCGGCAGGCCGGCCGCAGAAGCAACCAGGAGGGCCGAGCCCGAGACCCTGAGAGACAGCAGTATGATATCCCGCAATTCCCCGTCGAGATTGAGAATAAGAAAAAGCGCCCTGGACAGACTTTCTATAATATCCCTCACAGTTCGGGTGCGGATGAACCGACAAGGAGTTTGACCTCATCGTTCACCGGATTATTCATGACCGCGTCCGGCGCTCCTTTCTGCATAATCCTGCCATGCGAGTAGACTATCATGGTATCCGCCAGCATTAACGCCTCGCTCAAATCGTGAGTAACGAGCACTACGGGTATATTAAAATCCGTCCTGAGTTCCCTCAAAAATTGGCGCATCCCGAGTCTGAGAGGGTGGTCAAGAGCCGAAAAAGGTTCATCCAGCAAAAGCGCCCTGGGCTGACGTATCAGTGCCCGCGCAAAAGCAACCCGCTGCCTCTGGCCTCCCGATATCTCATGGGGGTATCTGTCTTCCAAACCCGCCAGCTTGAAAGAGCGCACCATGTCCCGGGCCCTGTCCATTTTATCATGTTTCGGCACCGCCGGCGCGCCATAAATGATATTGCCGATGACAGTCATGTGAGGGAAGAGCGCCAGATCCTGAAATACATACCCGAAGGGACGGGACTGCGGCGGAACATCAACCCCCGTCGCGCTATCATAGTATACCGTACCCTCAAGAACGACTCTCCCTTCATCGGGCTCCAGGAGACCGGCGATCAACTGGAGGGTCATGGACTTGCCCGCGCCTGAAAAACCGAAGAGGACGGTCAGCTCATTGCCGGTCTCCCAGTCACTATCAAGGCTGAAGCCGTTGAGCTTTTTCTTGAGGCGGACCTGCAGACCCATCAGATGATCCTCCTTGAGTATCTATTGGCGATATACAGAAAGATGCCTGACAGCAGTGTTAAAAGAAGAACCATGCCATGTGCCTGAGACCATTCGCCGCTGCCTGCCAGGCTATAGATCGCCAGTGGCATGGTGTCTGTTTTTCCCGGCAGATTCCCGGCGAGCATGAGCGTTGCCCCGAACTCTCCCATGGCACGGGCAAAGGACAGGACCGTGCCGGCAACAATACCGCGTTTGGCAAGGGGAAGGATGACTCTCAGGGCCGTGCTCAGTTCAGAATGCCCGAGGGTATACGAGGCATTGACAAGGCTCCTGTCCACGGATTCCATGGCCGCCCTTGCAATCTTTATCAGGAGGGGCAGAGCCACCACATAAGACGCAAGCACTGCTGCATACCAGGTAAACATGATGCTCCACCCGGTGAGCGCATAAAGATATTTCCCGATAAAACCGTTTCTGCCAAAGAGGATAATCAGGTAATAGCCCGTGACTGTGGGAGGAAGGACCAAAGGGATCGTGCAGATCACATCGAGAACCTCCCTGCCCCTGAAGTCTTTTCGCGCAAGCATGTATGCGACCGGCAATCCGGTCAGTACGATCAGAGCCGTCGCTACGGCAGCCACCTGCAGGGAAAGGCGTATTGAGAAAAAAACCGACTCGTCCATTGCCAGCCTATTTCCCTGTCCGGAACCCGTATTTATGAAGTATTTTCTGGCCTTCAGGTGACATAACGAATGCAATAAAGGCCCTTGCCGGGGTTTCGTTTTTTGTCCCTTTGACAACGGCGATGGGATATATGACCGGCTTATGGCTGACTTCAGGGGCCGTTGCGGCTATTTTCGCTTCTTCCGGCCGCGCCGCAGCATCGGTCGCATACACCACGCCCGCGTCGACTTCCCCCCTTGAGACATAATCCAGGACCTGCCTCACATTTTCCGCGAAGACTAACTTATCTCTTATTGCGGGCAGCAATCTGTAATAATTAAAGACCTCCTCCGCATACCGGCCTGCGGGAACGGTCTTCGGATTGCCGATTGCTATCCTCTTTACGGCTGCTGCGCTCAGTCCCCCGAAGGATTTCACCGATGTCTTTGCCCCAGCGGGAACAATGAGGACAACGCTGTTTACTGCCATGTCAGTGCGTGTCGCGGAGACTATCAGGCCCTGTCTGTCCGCTTCGTCCATGTCCTTTTGCGCCGCGGATGCAAAGACATCCGCCGGCGCCCCGCCTGCGATCTGCCTCAGCAGGTCACCTGATGCGCCAACGTTGAAGATCACCTTGACTCCCTGCTCTGCTTGATAGAGCCTGCCGATCTCTTCGAACGCATTTTTCAGGCTTATGGCGGCCGAAACAGTCAGTTCTTTAGACTCTGCCTGCGCAATAGCCGACCCCATGCATAATACCAGGACAGATGCCATAAATATTCTCTTTACCATTTCTGTCTCCTTTCTTCTTTACGACGGCCTATCACTACGCCAGCCGGCTGAAACCCGCGACAGCCTTATATCAGTAACCTGTACCTCGCAACAGTCATGCCATCAGGAGCACGCCTTTTTTCACGGGGGGAGAGCGCTCTTTCATGGTAACAGAGGACAATTATGTCGCAACACAGCCAATAATGTACCCCATGACGCAAGCGTCCTCATCAGTTTCTCCCTCAGCGCTCCCCCATCCGTTATGGAAATAGCGCATAACGCAGGGTCGAAATTAAATTCGTACTTTCCGCCGACAGCACGTACATGATAACGCGTACGCCCGGGGAGGGCATGAAAACTCTCCACCCCGGGCAATGATCCTTCAGCGTTGAGTCGAATCAAGCCAGCGTATATCTGTCAATCCTTACCGCGCAGGACTTGTATTCGGGCGTGCCGGTGATCGGGTCCCTGTATTCGGAGGTGAGGATATTCGTGAGGGCATCACGATGATGGAACGTCAGGAAGACATTCCCGGGCTGCGACCGCTTCGTCACCTTGGCCTTCACCCTGATCTCGCCCCTCCTGGAGGAAACGGTCACAAACCCTCCGTCTGTTATCTGCAGCGCATCCGCATCCTCCGGACTGATCTCGAGCAGTTCCTCGGGCACGACCTCGGAGATCCCGGCGCAGCGCCTTGTCATCGATCCGTTGTTATAGTGCTCCCGGATCCGCCCGGTGATCAGCACAAAGGGATATTGTTCATCCGGCACCTCACCCGGACCCTTATGGTCGAGCGCCACGAACTTCGCCAATCCTCCCGGCCGTGAGAACAGGTCCGTATAAAGCGTCGTAGTGCCGGGATGGTCCTTCGTCGGACAGGGCCACTGGATACCCTTCTCCTTTAACCGGTCATAACTGATGCCGCCGTAGATCGGCACCAAACCAGCGATCTCGTCCATGATTTCAGAGGGGTGGTTGTAATGCATCTGGTATCCCATGAGTGTCGAGAGTCTGCTGAGCACCTGCCACTCGGCCATACCTGCAACCGGCTCTATCGCCTTCCGCACTCGCTGCACCCTCCGTTCTCCGTTCGTGAAGGTCCCGTCCTTTTCGGCGAAACTTGCACCCGGGAGTATGACATCCGCAAAACGCGTCGTCTCGGTGTGGAAGATGTCCTGTACAACAAGAAATTCGGTCGCCTCAAGGGCAGCCCTGACGTGATGCAGGTCAGGGTCCGTCTGGGCCGGGTCTTCTCCGAGAATGAATATGCCCTTGAAATTGCCCCGTTTGCATTCGTCCAGCATCTCGACCGACTTGAGTCCGGGCTTCGGGCTGATCTTGACCTTCCAGGCCTGTTCGAACTTCGACCTGACCTTCTCATCGGAGACCGGCTGATATCCCGGCAGCGTTGCCGGCAGCGGCCCCAGGTCAGATGCGCCCTGGACATTGTTCTGACCCCTGAGCGCCATAATGCCCGTGGAAGGTCTTCCGAGCTGACCGCAGACCAGCGCCAGATTGGCGATCGCCATCGCATTTTCGGTCCCTGTGCGGTGTTCCGTCACCCCGAGGCCGTAGACGATCATCGCCTTGTCCGCATGAGAATAAAGGCGGGCAGCCTCGATGATCTTCTCCGCCGGGACGCCGGTCAAATCCTCGACGCGGCCGGGGTCATACTCTCTCACCTTTGCAAACAGTTCGTCGAACCCTTCAGTCCTCTTCGCGATGAAGTCCCTGTTTTCCCATCCGTTCTGCAGGATGACATGGATCAGCCCGTTCAGCATCGCGATGTTGCTGCCCGGCCTCAGGTTAAGCCATACATCGGCGCGTTTTGCCATCCATGTCTTTCTCGGATCTCCGACGATAAGCTTTGCCCCTCTTCGCAGGGCCTTCTTGAGCCAGAGGGAAACGATGGGATGCCCCTCTGTCGGGTTCGAGCCGAAGAGAAAGAGGGTGTCGATGTCCGGCATCTGGCTTAGTGAATTCGTGGCAGCTCCCGCTCCCAGGCTGGTGGCCAGACCGGCCACAGTAGGAGCGTGTCAGACCCGGGCGCAATTGTCCACATTATTGGAGCCAATCGCGCATCTCACCCATTTCGCAAGGAGGTAGTTCTCCTCGTTCGTGCACCGGGACGATGAAAATCCGCCGACCTTATCCGGACCATACTTCTGTATCAGTTCGGTAAACCTGTTTGCGACCAGTCCGAGTGCCTCGTCCCAGGTCGCCTCCACGAACTTGCCGTCTTTCTTGATGAGAGGCGTCTTGATCCTCTCGTCGCTGTGGATAAAGTCATAACCGTATCTACCCTTTATGCAGAGGTTGCCCCGGTTCACCGGCGCATCGTAGTCCGAGGTCACCTTGACGACCCGGCCGTCCTTTACATTCAGGAAGAAATTGCATCCGGTCCCGCAGTATGAGCAGGTGGTCTTCACCTTCTTCATCCGGGGTGCGCGACCCTTGCCCCTGCCCTTCCTGTCGGTCAGGGCTCCGGTCGGACAGGTAGAAACACACTGGCCGCAGAATTCGCAGTTTTCGAGCGTCCTCGGACCTCTGTAAGCAGTGTCCGGCATGGTATTGAACCCCCTGCCGGTAAGCTCTATCGTATCGGCCATGACCACTTCCTGGCATATGCGGGTGCAGCGCGCGCAGAGAATGCACTTGTTCGGCTCGTAGGTTATGAACGGGTTGTCTTCCCTCACAGGCAGGTCCCACACCTCACCGGCGAACCTCCTGCCGTCCACGTCATACTCGTAGGCGAGTTCCTGGAGGGCGCACGCACCCGCCTCCTCGCAGCACATGCAGTCATTGGGGTGGTTCGAGAGGATAAGGGAAAGGCTCATCTTCCTGAGCCGGGTGAGGGTCTCGCTTTCCGTGATGATCTCCATTCCGTCCTGGACCGGCGTCGTGCAGGAGGCGAGCGGCCTCGGAATACCCTTCACCTCGACTAGGCAGAGCCTGCAGCCCCCGTATGGTTCGAGCCTTTCGTCATGACAGAGGGTGGGGACACGAATGCCGGATTCCCGGCAAACATCGAGTATGGTTCTGTCTCCCTCAACAGTGAATTGAGTGCCATTAATCGTAACTTTTTTGCCCACAGGCAACCTCCCTACTTATGGTTATTGAGAGCCCTGACCGTACCAGCCTCGCCTCTAAGAAATTCCTGAAAATCTTCATGTATCTTCCAGAAGAGGGCTATCGCCCTTTCACCTTCGTCAGTCACCGTCGTGCCCCCGCCTTTCCTGCCCCCGGTTGAGGTGACCACATAGGGCTTCGGAACCTGTCGGTTCATCGATTCTATCAGCACCCACGCCCGCCTGTAGGATATTTCGAGGGCCTTTGCAGCCTTCGTGATGGATCCGTATTCGCGTATCCGCTCAAGGAGTGCAACCCTCCCGTAGCCGAGGAAGGTGCCTTCGCTTCCTTCGATCCAGATATGCCCCCTGAGGGAAGGAAAAGATGCTTCATGCGTATTGACTTTCATTTTCCCGTGCATAGCTCCATCCAGTTGCTGACTGCCTCATAGTCTGACAGACATTATTCGAAAAATCTCCCCAGGCCCCTCTTTTCCAAAGCTGGGCTTGCTCCTTCCTTCGGCAAAGAGAGGCAGGGGGGATATTATAAATTATCTTCGTTCCACGGCGGTTGCTACTTCGCGTCCGGATAAAACAGCTGGTTCCCGTGAGAATCCTTGAAAGAGGCGATCGCCTGCTGCCCCTCTTTCGAGATCAGCCAGTTGACGAACTCCATCGCCTCCCCGTACCTGACAAATTTATGCTTTCCCGGGTTGACCGCCATGACACCGTACTGGTTGAAGAGGGCCGGATCGCCCTCGTGGACGATGATCATGTCGAGTCTGTCCTTGTCCTTCGTAGCAAGCCAGGTGCCGCGGTCCGTCAGGGTATAGGC
>JAKAIE010000100.1 GCA_021814475.1 Nitrospirota bacterium | reverse complement strand
CATATGATACTGCTCGACGACAATTTCGCGACCATCGTGCGCGCGGTGAAAGAGGGGCGGAGGATCTTCGACAATATCCGGAAGTTCATAAAATATGTCATGACGGGCAACTCCGGTGAGATATGGACGATATTTCTCGCCCCCTTTCTGGGGCTTCCGATGCCCCTTCTGCCCATCCATATACTATGGATCAACCTCGTCACTGACGGGCTTCCCGGGCTCGCCCTTGCCGCCGAAAAGGCGGAGGAGGGGGTGATGGAGAGGCCGCCCCGGCATCCCCGCGAGAGCATCTTTGCCCATGGCCTAGGCCCCCATATACTCTGGGTCGGACTCCTGATGGGTGGCGTGTCCATTTATACCCAGGCCTGGGCGATCGGCACCGGACATTCCCACTGGCAGACGATGGTCTTTACCGTGCTCTGTTTCAGCCAGATGGGGCACGTCCTCGCCATCCGGTCGGAGAGGGCCTCGCTGTTTCAGACAGGGGTATTCTCTAACGTGTATCTTTTCGGTGCGGTTGCGCTCACCTTTGCCCTGCAGATGGCGACGATCTATCTTCCTGAGGCAAACCCGATCTTCAAAACCGCACCGCTTTCGCCTGCCGAACTGGCGATTACCCTCGCGTTGTCGTCCGTGGTCTTTATCGCGGTCGAGATAGAAAAGTATTTCAAGAGACGGTTCGGGAGGTAGGTCCGCACTCCCGGCCTGTCAGTCCTTCTTTATCGACTCCCTGACTTTTTTTTGCCGGTACTGGGTAAAGGCGTTGCGCATCGAGACATAGGGATCGATCGCCGCATCCTTCATGGCCTCGTAATCTCCGATCCTGAAGGAGGTTTCATTCACCATCTCGTGTGCGGCGATGCCTGTGGCGGCTGCATAAGAGAGGTCCTCGTGGCGGACGTAGGTGAGAGGATACATCAGCCTGTCCCCGACCAGTCCGACCGCGGCCCGGACTGACGAGGGGCCGAAGACCGGCAGGACAATATAAAACCCGTGGCCGAGACCATAATGGCCGAGGGTCTGGTCGAAGTCGGCATCCTGCTTCTTTATGCCAAAGGCGTCCCTTGCCGCGTCCCCGATGCCGCCGACGCCGGCAAGGGAGTTGATCACAAACCGCGCGAGTTCGGTCCCGGCAGCCCTGAGCCTCAGCTGCATAGCGTTGTTCAGAAACCGCGCAGGGGCCTTCAGGTTGTCGTAGACGTTGCTGACTACCACCCTGATATCCTCGGGTATATGCCCATATGCCTGCGCCACAGGCTTGAGCAGCCAGAAATAAAACCGGTCATTGACCTGGTAGACGACCCTGTTGACCGAGACAAAGGGGTCAGGAATCCGCGTGTCCTGCTCCGGCGCGGCTTCCTCCTCCTCCGCTTCTCCTTTGTCAGCCCCGCCGCCGTCCTCTTCCTCGTCTCCCTGCAGATCCGGCCCCTTGTCCCCGTCTTCACTGTCAAGCTGTGGCGAGGGTATCTGTTCTTCAGGGCGCTCAGCGACGACCGCCTGCCCGGACCTGGCTGAGGGTGCATCCGTCTCCGCCCGAAGAGAGAACGGGCAGAGAAAAAGCGAGATCACGATTGCGCTGAGGAGTATCTTCATCGGGTACCTTCCTCTCATGGTTTTACTGTCCACGGCTCATGTTTTTCCGACTTTTTTTCTCAGGGTTTGGAGGAGCGCCTCGGGAGTATCCTTCAGGAGGATCTCCCTGAACTGGCTGCGGTAGTTGTTGATAAGGCTGACCCCTTCGATGACCACATCATAGACCCTCCATGCCCCATCCTTGAGCATCACCCGGTAGTAGATCGGGATCTCTGCCGTCCTTCTCTGGACAATACTCTGCACCTCGGCAATCCTGTCGGAAAGCATGATCTCCCTGCTGAAGGTGATCTTCTCGTTGGTGTAAGAGAGTATCTTGTCCGCATAAGCGTCCTCGAGAAGAGACGTATAGAGCCGGACGAACTCCTGCTGCTGTTCCGGGTTGAGCTTGCGCCAATGGTTCGAGAGGGTCCTCTTCGAGAGTTCGTTGAAATCGAACATCTTCTTCGAAATCTCCCTGATTTTTTCTTTTCGCACCTTCTTCGACGATTCGCCCTTGAGAGCGGGGTCCCTCAGCACGTCAAGCACCTTGTCCGCATACCCTTTCACCGTCTCCAGCGGCTTTTCTGCGGATGCACTGCCCGGCAGGGTGAAGATCAGGATGAAATAGATAACCGTCAGATATCTCTGGAATACGATGCTATGCTGCCTCATTTGCCCTCCTTCTTGCTGTTCTTGTTCACATCCCCGAACGCATATTTGCCGATGAGCTCCTCGATATCGACCGGAGAGTTGGTGTCTAGGATAGTGCCGCCCGGTTTCAGGACCTCCCCGGAGCCTCCCGGGTCGATCGAGACATACTTGTCGCCGATGAGGCCCGAGGTCTTGATCGACGCCGTGGCGTCATCGGATACCTTGATGCCCTTGCGGATCTTCAGGTCGACCACAGCCATCTGTTTCTCGGCGTCGATCGTCAGATGGTCGACCTCCCCTACCTCGATGCCGTGGATTTCTACGGCACTCCCGACACGCAGACCTGATACGGAATTGAAGAGGGCCCGGAGAGTGTAATAATCATCACCGAAGAGAGAGACCTTCCCCAGTTTGACTGTCATATACCCCACGCAGAGGATGCCGACGACCACGAATACCCCCACAACGGATTCCAATGTATACTTTTTCATGTTGAGCCACCTTCCTTATTGCACTTATATCTGGCGATTATCTTCTGATTCTTCCCTGCCTTTTCGATGATCTGGTCGATGTCGTCGTCGCTCCCGGGTTCGGTCATTCCGGCGGTCACGATGATGTCGAAGCATTCCTTGGCGGCCCCTGATCCGCGCGTATGGGCCTGGATTGCAGGAAGCGCCTTTTCCTGCAGTTCACGGGCGAACTCCTGCAGGGACGCCTCCGCCTCTTCCGGCGTGATATGGGGCAGGACCGTCAGGATCATGCCTCTTCCATGGCGGGCCGAAAACCCTCCGGACGGACCGAAATAGGTGTTTACATATTCACCCAGAGCCTTGACCACCTCTATCGGGGACTGCGGACCGAGGACCTCGGCGAGGATGTCGAACTGGATATTGAATAGGATGGCGGTGCCCGTCGCGCGCCCCATTCCCAGGCCGAGCGTCAGCAGATACCGGGAACGGAACATCTCTTTCGAGAGCAGGCCGGTCAGCTCGTCCTGGAGGCCCTCGAGGCTCCTGAGAAATTCGTCGATCATCGGGTGCTTCAGCCTGGTCAACTCGTCGTACGTCCCGTGAAAGGCGATATTTCCCTCCCAGAGCAGTAGTATCCGGTCAGAGATGAAAAAGACATCCGGGATGTCGTGGCTTATCAGTACTGCGGTAAACCCGAACTTCTTCCTGTAATGGGCGATCATGCTGAGGATGATATTCTTTCTGATCGGGTCCTGGCCGGTCGTCGGCTCATCAAAGAGCACGATGGCGGGGTCGGTGACGAGCGCCCTTGCCATTGCCACACGCTTCTGCATGCCGCCCGAAAGCTCCGAAGGGTATTTGCGGGCAACATCCGACAGTTCCATCTGTTCGATTCTGGCCAGCACCTTCCGGATGATCTCCTTTTTCCTGAGGTTTGTCGTCTGCCGGAGGGGCAGGGCCACGTTTTCGAAGACGGACAGGGAGTCGAAGAGGGCGTTGTTCTGGAACATATAGCTGATCTGCCCGCGGCACTTCTCCCATTCGCCCCTCTTCATCTCATTGACCGGAATGCCCCGGAAGACGATGCTGCCCTCGTCGGGCTGCAGCAGGCCGATGATATGCTTGAGCAGCACGCTCTTGCCGGTGCCGCTCTTCCCGATGACCGTGGTGATCTGGTTTTCGTAGATCGAGAGGTTCGCCCTGTCCAGCACGGTCTTTTCGTCGAACCGCTTGGTGACATTTCTGAATTCGATCAAGGGGGTTTCCATGGCGCCTCTATACGAAGAACGACGTTACGATGTAGTCCGCAACCAGGATCATGATGCAGGAGAGGACGACCGCGGAGGTGGTCGATATGCTGACGCTCTTGGAGCCGTAGCTGTCCTTCCTCAAGTGTGTGAAATAGCCCTGATAGCAGCAGATCGTCGAGACAAGGACCGAAAAGACGAGCGCTTTGACAAAGCCGACCTTGATGTCGACGAACTCCACGTAAGAATGTATCCGGTAAAAATAGGCGCCCTTGTTCACGCCGAGGAGGACGACGCCGGTAATATACCCGCCGAGGATGCCGATCAGGTCGAAGAGGGCGGTCAGCAGGGGGAAACTGATGATCGCGGCGGCGATGCGAGGGCTGATCAGAAACCGCAGGGAGTCGATCCTCATGGTATAGAGGGCGTCTATCTGTTCCGAGATCCGGAGGATGCCTATCTCGGCGGTCATTGCGGAGCCGGCGCGGGCGGTGATCATGATCGCGGTAAGCACCGGCCCCAGCTCCCTGATCAGCGAGAGTGCGACGACCGAGCCGAGGACCCCTTCAGAGCCGAATTTGGTCAGGGTATAGTAGAGTTGCAGCCCGAGGACCATGCCGGTGAAGAGTCCCACGAGCCCCACGATCGTCGAGGACTTTGCCCCGATATAGTAAATCTGCTGGATAATCTCGCGGACCTGCTTCGGCCTGAAGATCCTGACAAAGGCGAGGCTGAAGAAGATCGACGCGGCCCCGAGATTGTTAATGATCCCGAGAGTTTTCCTGCCAATGTCCTGGACAAAGACCCTGACGAAATTATTCTGCATTGTGGATTCCATATCTCTGCTATTGTATCTTTTTTTGCCGGCGACCACAAATGGTGAACTTCATCCCCGTTATACCGCACCTGATCTCCGCTGGACAAACAGTTTTTTATCTCCGATAATGGGATCATAGCAGCTTAATTCCATATCAAAGGAGAGTCCTAATGGCAAATCCGAAGGCTGAACAACGTGATAAGGCTTTGCGAGACCTGATCAGGAAATGGAAGGTGATAGAGGACACGACGATCAAAAGCTGTACGGCGATACTGAAGAAGTCGTCGAACCCGATCGTCCAGACCCTGACGAACGCGATCAAAAACGATTCGGAAAAGCACAAGGCGATCCTCCAGCTCATCATGGACAGCCAGACCAAAAAGGCGATCGTCCTGACTTCAGAGGATCTTGCCGATGTGGCGGCGCTGCTGGACAGGCATGTCGTGATCGAGCAGCAGGCGATCGATATGGCGAACGAGGCGATCGAGATGAGCAGGGACGCCATCGTGACCCAGTTGCTGAAGCTGATCCTCGATGACGAGAAGAAGCACAAGAAGCTGGCTGTCCAGATGAACGACCTGAAGTTCAGGATCACAGCCAGGGTCACGTAGCGGCATTTCCGTACAACAGCAGGAACAGGGCGGGTCCGTACCCATGAGGACCCGCCTTTTTTTTGCTGAGGCCTTCTGAACACTATGTCCTTTCAGGTAAATACGGTGTTATTATATACCCTTATCGTGTGACACTATGAAAATCAAGGAATTGGTCAACGACCTGCAGGATTATTACCTGCTTACGCTGCACGGCCTGCGCGGCATCGTCGCCAGACCGTTTTACTTCAAGGACGCGGTCTTCCAGATGGATTATGCCGGCGCGGGCTCTCTGCTCATAGTCTTTATCGTCGACCTCTTCGTCGGCATGGCGCTTTCCCTGCAGCTTTCGGCCGAACTGTCGAGTCTCGGCATGAAGATGTACATAGGCATGATCGTCGGGATATCGGTAGTCCGGGAACTCGGCCCCGTGGTCACCGCCCTGGTCTTTACCGGCCGCGTGGGCGCGGGGATGGCCTCCGAGCTGGGTTCCATGGTCCTCGGCCACCAGGTTGACATGATAAGGGTCTTCGGATTCGATCCTGTGAAGAAACTGGTCACCCCCCGGATTATCGGTTCGCTGGTCATGCTGCCTGTCCTCACCGTGATCGGCGTTGCGGTCTCCCTCGTTGGCGGGTATTACATCGCCGTGTTTGTCGGGCATCAGTCCGGTACGGTCTACTGGACCTCGATACGCAACATCCTCACCCTGGAAAACGTCCTTGCGGGCGCGATCAAGCCCTTCATCTTCGGTGTGCTGATCTCCTCCATCTGCTGCTACATGGGACTTTCGACAAAGGGCGGGGCTATCGGCCTGAGGCGCTCCACCACGATGGCGGTCGTCCTGTCGATCGTGATGATCATCATCTCGGACTTTCTCCTCACAAGGGTCCTGCTATATCTCCTGGGGTTCTCGGTATGATCGTCTTCGACGAGGTCTGGTTCGGTTACGGTGAGCGGCAGATCCTCCGGGGAGCGAGCTTCTCGATAGCCTTCCCCGAGCGTGTCGCCTTCCTCGGCGGCAGCGGTGAGGGGAAGACTACCATACTCCGGCTGATCCTCGGGCTGATCAGGCCCGACAGTGGGAAGATCCTCGTGGATGGAGAGGATATTACCGGGAAGAGCGAGACGGAGCTGAGAGAAGTCAGGATGAAGTTTAATATTGTCTTCCAGGAGGGCGCCCTCTTTGACTCCCTGAACGTGAAAGAGAATGTCGCGTTCTGCCTGAGGGAATATACGAGGATGACCGAGGTCGAGATCGATGAGCGGGTGCGGGAGATCCTGGCGACCGTGGGGGTGGAGCAGGCGATCGATCTGATGCCTGAGGAGCTGAGCGGCGGCATGCACCGGCGCGTCTCGCTCGCCCGGTCGCTGGCGCTGTCCACGCCGAAGATGTTCCTCTACGACGAGCCGACGACCGGCCTTGACCCGATCAATGCCGACAACATATGCCGGCTGATGGCCGACCTTTCGAAGGACGGCAAGGGGCTCATCATGGTGACGCACAAGGTGTCCGACGCGATGAAGGTGGCCGGGCGCTTCCTGTTTCTGAAAAATGGCGCTGTCATCTTCGACGGCGACGGCAAGGCGCTGTTGGGTTCGGAGATCCCTGAGATACGGTTCTTTGCGACCGAAGGCGGTTTTCATGGCGGATAAACGGATATATAATGATGCAGATGCGAGGAGGACTCTATGTTTGATCTGAAAAAACAACTCCGGTGGGCGGAGATGAAGGTGGGCGTCATCATCTCGCTCGCCCTTGCGATCCTGTTTCTCAGCGTCTTTTTTGCGGGAAGCATCGAAAGCATTATCCATCCGAAGGCCCGCATCCAGGTTGCGATATTCGACGTGAAGGGACTGAAAAAGGGCGCGCCGGTATGGGTATACGGGCTTGAGGAAGGCTCTGTCGAGGACATAAGCCTTAACCCGGAATACGGTACTGTGGTGACGTTATCGATCTACAAGAAGGTCCTCGGGTATCTCAAAGAGGATTCCACCGCGAGCGTGCTGACGATGGGGCTGCTCGGCGACAAGTATATCGAGCTGAACCCGGGGGTTTCGGAAAAGGCGCCGCTCAAGCCCGGGGCGATGATCTACGGCACTCCCCAGCTGGACATGAAGGACGTGATGGAGACGGGGGCCTCATCGATACAGAAGATTAATGACTTCATCGAGAAACTCGGGAAACTCGTCGAAAAGATAGAGACGAGCAAGGGGACCCTCGCGCGATTTCTTGATGACCCTTCCCTTTACGACAATCTGAAGGATTCGTCGAGACACCTCTCTGTCATCATCAAGGACATAGAAGCGGGCAAGGGATCCCTGGGCCAGCTCGTGAATGACCGTTCGCTCTATAACAGTCTGGTTTCGACCTCGAAGTCCCTGGAGGCCTTTAGCCAGAGGATCGAAAACGGGTCGGGGACGATAAATAAGCTCATCGATGACCATGTCCTTTACGACAGGCTGACGGGCGCGGCAACTTCGATGGAGGAGTTCGGGAAAAAGGTGAACGATCCCAAAGGGACTATCGGCAAACTAGCCGCCGACCCGGAGCTTTACGACAACCTCAACGCCTCATCCAGGCGGATCGCCTCGATCCTTGAGAAGATCGAAAAAGGCCAGGGGACAGCGGGTCTTCTCGTGAAGGACGAGGAACTTGCGCATGAGGTAAAAGAGACGGTTGTCCAGCTTAAAAAGCTCATGGAAGACATCAGGCAGCAGCCCCGGAAATACTTCAAGTTCAGCGTCTTCTGAACGGGGGCCGGACGTGGCGCGCGACGCCTCGGCCCTGGTGCTCCCAGACAAGGCTCCAAGGCGGGCATTGATCTGATAAACTAGAGGCATGAAAAAAATATCGGGTAGAAAACAGAAGCTCTGCATCGAGTGTCAGAAATGCTGCAAGAACATCGCCGTCTACACGCATCCCGACTTTTACGAGTGTTCGGCGAAGGAGGTCCTGGATTTTTATAAAATGCGGGGCTTCGGCGTACAAAAAGAGAATGGCGCTTTTCTGCTCTCGTTTCCTTTCCCCTGCCCGCACCTGACCCGGGAAGGCTGCAACATTTACGAAAAGAGGCCCCAGCCCTGCCGCGAGTACAATGGGCTGGAAGATTTCGGCGACGACTGTCTCTGGTCTACGCTCAAGAAGAAGAAATAAGGGAGGAGCAGGGTTGGTGCTTTCTGACGCCATCGGATGGACAGGATCGGTCGCCTTCGCCGTATGCGGGCTGCCCCAGGCCTGGGACTGCATAAAGACGAGGACCGCAAAGGGGATCAGCCCGGGTTTTATCGGGCTCTGGTTCGTTGGAGAGGTATGCTACGTCGTGAGCATCCTGATGAAATACGGGTGGGTAAACTGGATGATGTTCAATTATATTTCGAATATAGTCTCGATCGTCATCATCGGCTATTTTGCGATCCTGGACACCCGCAGAGCCAGGGGGGAAGTAACTGAAGACATAGTCTGACGATCCTCTTCCGCGACCCGTCCGGGAATATATTCGAGGTCTGTTAGCCTGATCCCCCAGATCCTGACAAAATGCACAGATGCTGTTTAAATTCTGTATAATAAAGTATGGAGTTTGAATGGGATAGCCGGAAAAATACCATGAACAGGGCCAAACACGGGATTGACTTCGAAACTGCAAAAGCGCTTTGGCTCGATGAAAAAAGGATCGAAATCCAGGCGCCTCATCCAATCGAAGAAAGAAGAATCCTGATCGCGCATCTTCAGGGAAGGCTCTGGACTGCGGTTTATACCATTCGGGGCGGGTCAGCCATCAGGCTTATCTCCGTCAGACGCTCACGGGAAAAGGAGGTTGAGCTGTATGAAAAAGAAGGGACTGGCTAAGAGCGCCGGGGAATTCGACCGGCGGTTCGACGCTGGTGAGGATATTCACGATCTGATCGATATCATGAAGGCAAAGATCATCCAGCCGGGGAAGAAGGTCCGGCTGACGATAGACGTTGCCGAATCTCTGGTTAATGAGCTTGACGAGATACGCCAGGGAATCGGAGTCGACAGGGGCGCCCTGATCAAGGTCTGGCTGCATGAGAGGGTTCTGCAGGAAAGGGCCGCAAAGAAGGCCGGATGATTGCCGTGCACTGTTCTTTCATAAGGGGAATAGACCAGGATGATCGAAGACTTTCAGCGAGATGTTCGGATTTGAGCTGATTAAGAAATGGGACTCGCCGCGGCAGGCATTCGTGGGGAAGGGCGCCGGTCGTCTAATGTCCGAAACCGCAGCGAGACGGAGAGACTATACTCTTCCGCGACCCGTCAGGAAACATCTTCGAGGTCTGCTATCCGGCAGTCGTGAGATGAGAAGACGGGGACGCATACTTTTATATTATTTGTCGTATGAATCGTATTATAATTTTGAAAAAGCTGAATGAGTGGTCGACAGACGTCCGGAATAGAGCGTGGTGACGCTCTGAGGAGGCATATTATGCATGGAATGAAAGAGATAATAGAAGAGGCCGAGGCTCTTCCGGTTGAAGAGCGTGCGATTGTCATCGACTCGCTGCTCCGCACTCTCAATCCTCCTTCGGCGGAGATCGATGCGGAATGGGCAGAGGTCGCCAAGGCGCGTCTTTCAGAGCTGAGATCAGGCAGAGTTAAAGCGGTCCCTGGAGATCAGGTGTTTTCTGAAATCCGGGCCCGTTTTGAGAAATGATATTTTCTTTTCACCCTGAAGCAAAAAAAGAGCTTGACGAGGCTATAGAATACTATGAAAACAATGAACGGGGCCTTGGCTATGATTTTTCGATCGAAGTATACTCTGCCATCCAGAATATATTGTCCTATCCGACAGCATGGCCAATAATCACAGACGAAGTGCGTCGGTGCCTCGTCAGGCGGTTTCCATTTGGCGTCCTTTATAGCATAGAATCATCCGGGATATTCATCCTTGCGATAATGCATCTGCGCAGGCATCCTGATGAAATACGGGTGGGTAAACTGGATGATGTTCAATTATATTTCGAATATAGTCTCGATCGTCATCATAGGCTATTTTGCGATTCTGGACTCCCGCAAAGCCAGGGGGGAAGTCACTGAAGACATAGTCTGACGATACTTTTTCCGCGACCCGGCATGGAATATATTCGAGGTCTGTTACCCGGCACTTGCGGGATAAGAGAGCGGAAAGCATTATGGCAAGAAAGTAGACGTGGCTCCATGGGGACTGAGGTGTATTTGAGAGGGCTTTGACTGATAACCCGCAAAATATTACCTGTCAGAACTGTTGAATTCTGGAAGTAATAGTTGATTTAGACGGAGTGGCCAAGCTGGAAGAATGATTAATATGCACGAAACAAGACCTGACCCTAATTGCACTCTTAGAGAAGTGCAGCCACGATTCTATTTGTTTCAGAAGAACTAAACCGCTGCGCGGTGGTTAGGAAGTCCTAGTGTAGTGTCTCATAAATAGCTTTACAATAGGGTGAATCTCATGTATAGTGAATATATGAGCAGAACGGCAGCCCAAATTATGTTATCACCGGAAGAACGATCCACAATTGACATGTGGGCA
>JAKAIE010000099.1 GCA_021814475.1 Nitrospirota bacterium | reverse complement strand
AACAAAAGTTGTCTCACACATGCGCAAGCTGCAGAAGTTGCCGAAAAGGATTTCGAAATACTTTAAGCACCCAAGAATAAATTATGCGGCATAACTTGTCCTATTATATTGCCGGGTTAATAGTAGCGCATTCCGGAGAGGTGGATCGCCCTCAACTGAAGACATACTGTCAATACCTCGGCTTCCCTGAAGTGATGCTGGATCTCACCGATCCGGAATATTACAAAATCATTGCATCTAAGCTACCTCTCATGGAAGCAGAGGCAAAAAAGGTAATCGAAAGTGCACTCAACAGCTAGAAGCTGGGGGATCTCCGGCCTGGCGGTGGACAAAGTACACTACTATGAGGAAGAAGAGGTATAAGTATTTTCGTAAAATTGAGCACGCCATGCAGTTTCTTGATGGCAACGTTTATCATCAGACACTGGCTTACTTTCGCGATTTTGAGGACGCAGAAGCCGAGAGTGTCGTCGGGGACCAGTTAGAATCAACCCGACTTTATCGGCCGGCCGATGGATTGAGGGTCAATAATCTTACAGAGGGAATCTCGTTTGATTTGCAAGCGGGCTTCGAATCACGCGTTAAAGCTGGGGAAATATATATATTCTGCTGCAGCAGCGTATTGAAGGATTCCCTGGTAAAGAAGTTTAAGGCGGAAGCCTGCGTTGAAATTCAGAATCCCGACATATTCATCAAACGGTGGAAGGCTGCATTGCCCCATGATGCAAAACACTTTAACAAGAAGGTGGATTATTACAAGCCTAGCCGCGGTCCCGGAAATACATGGCCTCAACCGCACCTGATTGCCACGGGCAAGCCTGAGTTGTATGCCTATCAGAAAGAATATAGATTTGGGTTCTCAATAACAGACGCCTTGGAATTCGGCCAAGCGACTCAGGAATTGGTTGACCGTAAAGGGCGGCCGAAGCCTAATCCGGCCGAACATCACCAGTGGACTCTTGAACAGGGAAGTCTCCGGGACATCTGTAAACTGCATAGGTGGTAGAAGCGCTGTGCCTCTCGATGCCCGCTATAATAGACCTGTAGTCTTTAATCCCATCCTGAGCCAATCTACGAAGACAGGGGTACCTTTGTCCGCTGATAATGCACCTATCACTCTTAATCTATCTTTGGCAATACTTGTCCAGCAACTTTGTCCATGGATTGTCCAAAATAAAAAACCAGCCTCTCTAAGAGACTGGTTTTCTTGGAAAAAATGGTAGGCCCGGGCGGTTTCGAACCGCCGACCTCTACCGTGTCAAGGTAGCGCTCTCCCCCTGAGCTACGAGCCTGTTTTGGGAAAGTTGAAGCGCTTTTAAAATAACATGTTTGGCGGTCTCTTTGTCAACTTGGCAGGGGGATCTGCCTCTTTCTTTTCCCCCCTTTTCCTTCTACCCAGGAGGTATCGATATCTGGTACAATAAAAAACCCGTAAATAATTGCTAAAGTTATTGCAGGGCAGGCCGATATATCATTGTAGAATATCGAGCGTAAAGCTGTCACGAGGACAAAGACCATGACAAATGACCTGTCGATGATGTTCATACAGCAGATATCAAGACTCCCTACGCTTCCTCATGTGGCGCAGGAAATCCTGCACCGGCTCAGCGACGATATGCTGAATATCGAAAAACTCGAAGAGATCGTAGAGAGGGACCCCGCCATAGCCGCGAAGATCCTCAGTGTTGCCAATTCCCCTTTTTTCAGATCGTCCGTGCCTGTCACGTCAATCGGCACCGCGGTGTTCAGGATCGGGCTGAACAACGTCCGGAATATCGCGATGGGGGTTGCGCTGCTGACCGCTTTTGATGATAAGAAACAGGGGCGGCCGCTGGAGAACAAACGCATCTTCAGACATTCGATCGCTGTCGGGCTCCTCGCCAAATCGATCTCGAAGCGCTTCGGGCTCGCAAATGACAGCGATGTTTTTTCGTGCGGCATATTGCATGATCTCGGCTTCCTGGTGCTGAATAATTATTTTGAGGAGCAGTACGGGTCCGTCATCGCCGAGCTGAATGCGGGAATGCCTCTCCTCGACGCTGAGGCGAGGGCGCTGAACGTGACGCATGAGGTCGTCGGAACCTGGCTTGCGGACAACTGGAACCTCCCCGACGCGGTCTACGAGACGATCCATCATCATCATACACCCGCAGTGACGTCCAGCAAAATGGTTTCTCTCATCCATATTACGGATTTTATCGTCAGCAGAAACTTCTTCAGTGTGACGGAGAGGGACCCTGTGTACCGGCTTGAGCCGCGGGCACTTGCCGTCCTGGGGATCGGCGAATCTGACCTGCTCGAGATCGAATCCGAGGTCGACAGGGACATGTTCGCTGACAGTTCGATGAATCTGTGAGCCGCGGCCTCAGGCGCGGCGCGGCCGCATATCCCTTGGGACGGAATTCATGAAAAAAGTGACTGGCGACACAGGACTGATGACGCTGCCCGATGTCATGCAGTGGGCGGAGACGACCGGCAAGACCGGTTCCCTGTCGATCAGACGCAAGGACGTCTCCAAGATATTCTATATCCAGGACGGAAAGATCATCTTCGTCTCTTCACAGAAGCCCGGCGAGCGCCTGGGAGAGTATTTTTCCGAGATCGGGCACGTCAGACCTGCGGATATCGAAAAGGCGCTGAGGGAAAGCAAACGGCTCGGTGTCCCGTTTACCGGATATCTCGTCTCAGAGGGCGTGATCGAGCAGAAGAAGCTCGAATCGCTGATTGAAGCCCTCGCGGAGAAGATCTTCACGGATGCGCTGAGATGGGATGACGGGATATTCGAATTTACTGATGTCATCCCGGCACTCATCGTGAACGGTCCGATAAAGCTCAGCATCTCATTTGTGGTCTTTCAGTCGGTGAAACAGTACGACGAGACGAACAAGGGAACGGCCCCCGATGCCACCGACGTGCTCCTTGAGCTGTCCAACCAGATATCGACCGGGAATATCGATATTCCGCCTGCTCCGCTCATTATGCATAAACTGGATGAAGTGATGCAGAGGGAGGATTTCTCCATCCAGGAGATCGTCAAGATCATCATGTCCGACCAGATCCTGACTTCGAAGGTTCTGCGGGTCGTCAATTCGGCGTTTTATTCCTCCCAGAGCGAGATCACGTCACTGCAACAGGCGATCATTTTCATGGGGCTCAAATCAATCCTGAGTATCGTCGCCGTGCATTCCCTCAGCGGATTCGCACCGAGGAGTCCGGAGAGGATTAGGGAAATTCTCCGGCATAGTCTTGTCTGTGCCTTTGTGGCAAAGAAGATTGCCTCGTCGGCAGGCATCGACCCGGAAGAGGCGTTTGTCTGCGGCCTGCTGCACGACATAGGAAAGACCGTGTTGCTGAACTTCCTCTCAGACCATGCCCTGCCGGATGACGCAAAGGGGAAGATCATCCGGGAGTTCCATCAGGAGGTGGGTTTCCTGCTGGCAGATACCTGGAAGTTTTCAGATGTGGTCAAACATGCGATAAAATTCCACCACAATCCGGAACTGGTCACAGGTTTCAGGAAGAACGTTGCGACCATATATATCGCCGACCTGATATCGAACGGCCGTTACACGGAAGGCTGCCTGCAGGGGGACATGAGGATTGTTTCAGACGAGAGACTGCAGGAGATCGTAGACGAACTCGAAACAGTTCGGGAGACGGTCAGCAGCCTTATCTGAAGAGTCGTACTTCGACCTTGTCGCCCTGCTGGATACCGCTTGTATGAAGAGGTACGACCACAGTACCGTCTGTCCTGACTAGCGTTGCGATAAGTCCCGATTTGCTTATGACCGGGATCGCCCAGAGGCCGTCGTCCCGCTCCTCGACGATAACGCGAATATGCTCCTCCCGTCCAGGTGTCGAGGCGATATTCTTCGAAAGGCGTGCAGCAACCACAGGCTCGCGCATTCTCTCCAGCCGGTCTTTCCGGCCCGCAAGTCTTCCGAGCACCGGGCGTATGAAGAGGTCGAAGCAGACCTCCACCGCCGCGGGATGTCCGGGAAGCCCGAAGAGGGGTATGCCTTCGACAATGCCGCCGATCAGAGGTTTTCCGGGCTTGAGAGATACACCGTGGAAAAGCAGCCCCGGCTTGCCTATATCCAGGATGATCCCGGCGATCATGTCTTTTGTCCCGACGGACGTGCCCCCCGACAGAAGAATGACATCGGACTCATGCATGGACTCTTCGATGACCTTTCTGATCTCGCGGTAGTCGTCCCTGAAGATGCCTCGTCTGACGGGGACACAGCCTTCGTCCGCCACCAGACCGTGGAGCAGATATGAATTGATGTCCCTGATCTGTCCGGGACCGGGGAGCGTCTCCGGGGGAACGATCTCGTCGCCCGTGGAGATAATCGCAACGGCCGGCTTCCGGTATGCAGGGATATGGGTGATGCCGAGGCCCGCACAGGCCCCGATATCCTGGGGTCTCATCCTGTGCCCCTGCTTCAGGATGATCTCGTTCCGCGACACATCTTCGGCGCGCCGGATGACGTTCTCCCCGGGACCAGCCGCCTTCATCACCTCGATCAACGCATCGTCGAGAGGCTGCACGTGCTCGAACATGACGACTGCGTCAGCGCCTGCCGGAAGCATGCCGCCGGTAGGGATCTTCACTGCGCCGCTCCGTGGCAGGTCTGGGCCCGCCGGACGGCCCATGAATATCTCCCCGGCGAGGTTCAGATACGCCGGCATGGTATCAGAGGCGCTGAAGGTATCTGCTGCGTGAACCGCATAGCCGTCAACCGTGGAACGGGGGAAGGGCGGCAGGTCTTCTCCAGCTACGACGTCGTCCGCGCATATCCTGCCGAGTGCTTCATAGACGGGTATAGCGGCGGAGGGGATGGAGCGTTCCGGAAGGCCGCGAATTACAAGATCAAGGGCTTCTTCAGCAGTAATGATATTCTCGCGTCCAAGCATGTCTTTCATGATGAATATATTATAGAGGGTTGAAGGGGATAAGTGTGGCGCGCAAAAAAAGGGCCCCGGATTTCTCCGGGGCCCTGGTGTGAGGCAAGATGAAGTTCTTCCCTATCGAACAGGGAAGTGGGCGTTGTCGGCGCCCAGCAGCAGCCCGGTAGTGTGGCACTGCAGGCAGGTCTCCCTGCCGGAGCTTACCTTGTCCGCTACGTGCGTGGCGGTGTTTGCGCTGTCATGGCATGACGTGCAGGTTGCCGTGATCGGCTGGATCCTGACATTATCTGCATTATCGTTTGCCTTTGCGCCGGTCGACGTCGTCGTGCCGAGTGCTCCGTCAGGAAGCGGCAGTGCAGACGTTGTGTTGTCGATATGACAGGCGTTGCATTCCCTCCTGTCGCGCGGATAGGTGATGTCGGAGAAGTCGTTGATGCTTCCGCCGTATCCATACACGATGAAAGGCTTGTTGCTCAGATTTTCACCGCTATGGATGCCGTGGATCAGCGTCTTGAAATGGATTGAGCGTTCCGTCAGACCGTCCGCTGTGGCAGAACCGTCGGTGGGCCTTCTGCCCTTGTCCGTCGCATCAGGATTATGACATATGACGCACTCCTCGATGCTGTCCACCCTGTTTGCCCCGTGGAGCGTCAGGCGCGTATGGCACATGTTGCACTTGTTGATATCGACGGACCTGCGGCGCGTCTTTGTCGGATCGCTCACCATTGCTCCGGTTGCGAGATCGACATATACCTGCACCGCCTTGCCGCCGATCTGGACGGTCTTCGTTCCCTTCACCACCGAAACGACGGTGTAGTTCTTCCTGCCCTCCATGCCTACGACACCGATGCCGGTGGCGTTCGCGGGAATGGCCTTCGAGAAGGTCATGGTAAATGTGCCGTCGCCGTTATCAGTCGCCGTGGATACCGACTGACTGAGAGGCTGGCCATAATTTTCCATCAGGTTGTTCGTATAGTCGGTTGCCGCATATCCGAATTTCAGGTTGAAACTTGCTCCGTTTGCCGTCAGTGAGACAGGGGCGCCGCTGTTGTCCGTCACCTTGAAGGTTACCGACGGGGCGTTGCCCGGGGTGGCATTCGAGACCGAGAGGATCTGGAAGTTGATCCCGGTGAAGACCGATGATTGTTCGGCCACTGTATGCGCACCGGTGATGGAACTGCCGAATTCTGCACCTGTCGGCTGATGACAGCCTGCGCATCCCGCGGTAGGTGTCAGCACGCCGCCCGGATGAGGAGATGCCGGGACGGTGAGGGGAGTCGCACCGTTTTTGACGATGACCGTTGCGCCGCCGTCCAGGGAGGTGGTATCGTGGCAGGTCATGCAGTTCGCTTTTGAGGCGACCTTGTATTTGTCGATATCCTTTCCGTAGTTCTTTCCTGCCGCGTCCCTGCCCTGTCTGTGGCATTTCGTGCACTGCACAGGGGTGCCCGTGATCGTATCATCGCCGGACATGAAGGGATACGTCACGTCGCCGAAGTCAGAGGTCCCGATGGTGAAGTCGCCGCCGGCCTTGTTGCTCGGAAGTCTTTTCCCCATATGGATCTTGTGAATGAGAACCTTGAAGTCAATCGAGTTGCCCGTTGTCGAGTCGACCAGTTCCGCGTTATGGCAGATGATGCAGAACGCGGTGTCTCTCCTGCCGCCGCCGTGTGCTCCGAGTTTGCCGTGGCATTCATTGCAGTTCGAAACCGCAACTATTTCACGGGTGACGGTGACTGGCTGGCCGTCGGGCCTGAAGTTGAAGTAAGGGTTTACTGCCTGCTGGAAGGTTGTTCCGACAGGCGAGGTCCTGTTCCTCTGTATCTGCGCCACGACGGTATGTGTCAGTGACGGGTTGTAGATAGGGTTCTTGGTGATGTCGGTGCCGAAGGTGTAGGTGTAGACACCCGGACTGACAGTGGTGAAGGTCCCGCCCGAATCATTCGTCGGATTGTCAGAACCGTTCTTTATATAGTTCCTGTAAGTTCCGTCAGCGCCAATCTGGGCAATATAAAACCGCACCCTGCCGCTGTTTGCAGTGTCCGCGATCAGGGCATTCGGATCGAGCGGATTGCCATCCTGGTCCCTGAGTGTGAAGGTGACCACGGCAGGGCTGTTGACGGTTACACCGGTGATCGCGGCCTGCAGGTTACCGTCCGGGGCAGGTATCGGCTCCGGCCCGGGTGTGACAATCTGTGTTGTCCCTTCCTTTGTGCTGCTCCCGCAGCCGTAGATGAGTCCCATGGCCGCGAAGACACTTATGATAAGCATAAACATTCTGAAACGTTTTATCATTGATTCCTCCTTATCGTTTAATTACGTTATGGCAGATCTAGTGGCATTTCTGGCAGGTGCGGTTATTGCTCGCACTACCCAGCCTTCCACTGATCCTCGACCAGTTTCTCGGATGCGGGCTGATCCTGAGTCCCGCTTGCGCACTGTGACATTTCATGCAGACATCTCCATCCGGGTGGCAGGTCTGGCATGAAGACAGGTTCTTGCGTGCCTCGCGTGCATGATCCTGTGACCACTCATGCTTCGGCAGAACGCCGCCGGCATGACAGTTCTGGCAGTCGGCCTGGGTGAATGAGGCATGCGTCGGGCCAATCGCAGAAAGGGGGATATCCCTGAACTGCCTCCGGTGAGAGAGTGTCATGAGGTCAGGAGCGGCGTACTTGCTGTGGCAGTCATTGCAGAATTTCTGCTTGTCGTGGCAGCTTTCGCAGGAACGGGGCGATTCCTTCGCCTTCAGGGGATGGAGCTCCTTGAAGTCGGTCCTGTGAGACAACGGCGTATAATCCGCGCCCGAGTTTGAAACATGGAGGTCCCGGTCGATGCCGCCGCCTTTATGGCAGTCCAGACAGAAGGACTGTTCATGGCAGTCCCTGCAATTGTTCGGCTCCTTCGCTGCATAGATCCGGTGTTCCTTTACCCAGAATTCACCATGGTTCTGCGTGACTCCCTCGCCCGCGTGACATTCCTCGCAGTCCTTGAGTTTCATCTCTGCAAAGTCCTTATGAGAGGTCCTCGCCCACGCAGTGGCGACGAGACCGAGCACGGCGGACAGCATTATCACTGTATAGATTCTTTTCGTCATGGTCCCTCCTTTCCTACAGGTTCCAGTCCAGCGTCACGCGGCCGAGCGCGCGGTGACTGAAGGTTTCGTTTACATTGTCTTCGACTCTGGTGCTGACGGTCATGGCCCTGGTTGCCTGCCACCTTCCGCCGATCCAGTATCTCTGTGCGTACCTGTTGCCTTCGTCATCCGGACGTTTGTATGCATCGTGCTGCACGCCCGCGGAGACCAGCAGCTTTTCGTTCAGTCTGTAGTCGGCGAGGGCCTCGAAGCCCCACCCCTTGTCGTCGTACGCGTGGCGATAGTCGACCGAGGCGCTGAGCGTCAGCCTGTCGGTCGGGAACACCTTTGCGCCGGCAACAAAGACATCGGCATTGGAGTTGTCTTCGTACGTCTGCCGCTTGTATTCTCCGAAGAAGGCCACGGGGGCCTTCTCCAGACTGTATTCAGCCCTGAGGAGGTACTCGCGGAATTTGTCCACGGCAAAGACGCTGTAAATGGAGGTCGAGTCGAAGGTCGGGTAGAAATGATAGAATTCTCCCTTGAGCATCAGGTTATGAACCGGGAAAAGGTCCATACCGACTGTGGCATCATCAAATGCCTTCGAGAGCCGGTCGTACCTGACCTCGGCATAGGGACTGAGCCATTTGTAAATATACCTGAAGTTCATTCCTAGCTCTTCTTTCGCAAGATCGGAATGATCATATTTCCGCACGTAGCTGAAGCCGAGCCTGGTGTTTTTTACATCCTGGAGATGGACGTCGAATCCCAGAAAGTAATTCCCGTCCCTGCTCGTTTCGGAATCGAGACTGTAGACGATATCACGTCCGCCCGTGAGTGTCAGGCCTAACGGACCGATCTTGTTGATATTGACGGTCGCGCCGTCCATCAGTGAAGATCCGGCCGACAGATTTACGTACTGCCTGCCGAAACGCATTGCCACCTCTTCGAGGGGAGCATAGTCGACATAGAGATAATAAAGACGGCTGTTGAAGTCGTCATCCCTGATCTTCCCTCCTGCCAGGTCCTGCCAGAGCCTGCCGTAGCCCGCAGCCGAGAATTTCGATTTCTCCGGAGTGTAGCTGAAGCGCAGGTACTGCGCTACAATAGCCTGACTCTCCCCCATCCAGTCGTCCCCCCACAGAAACTGCGTAGACGACGTGAGCTTTACCGGTTCTGCGATCGCCGTTGCCGGAACGGAAAAAGCGAAGATACACAAAAGTGCAGAATAAAACATCCATCGCAAATTACACCGCATTTAATCCTCCTTTCATTTCCTTTCTAGTTTATTCGCCGCCAGAAGAGTGTAATTCCCACCCCCTTTTTCATCAGAAATATGCATGCTATGTCATATATCAATTGCAGGAATTCGACAATACGCTGGCTCATTATATAATGAGTGGTATTCCGCAATTAAAGTTATTTAATGATTCTTGAACCGATTGATTTTAAATGAAATTGACAAATATTACAACTGTATTATTTTTTGCACTCACGTGCAATATTATTTCACAACTATTTGCGGAAACGGGTTATACAGGAGATATTCCGGGGGGATGGCTACAGGAGATATCTGCTGACAGGGATGGGGGAGGGGAGGGTATCCCGGAGGCGCATTATGCCCCGCCTCCGGGGTTTCTCCGGCAGATGTTGTCTACTGATGGACGCTGCCGTTATTCTTCATGGCCCCGGCTGCTGCTTCGACAGGGGCTATTTTGGCGAGTGCCTCCTTGTTTATTTCGACCTTGAAGTCTTTGTTCACCGTTTCCATCAGTTTTTCGAAGGCTGCCTTCTGTCTTTCCGTAGCCATCTTGCGGGGGATAAAGCTCTTCACCTGCTCGAAGGGAATGAGATCGCCCTTGATATCGGTTACTTTAAGAATGTAGATGCCGTTTTCTGTCTTCGCGGGGTCGCTCACCTGTCCCTTTTTCAGGGAGAGCGCCAGAGCCACGAGGTTCGGTTCGAGTGCCCCTGTCTTCTGGGGATTCACGAAGCCGATGTCTCCTCCGGACCTGGATGAACTCCTGTCGGTTGACATGTCCGCAGCCACCTTGGCAAAGTCTTCGCCTGCCCTGATCCTCTTGAGCGCCTTCATGGCATCTTCAGGGGTCCCGACCACGATCTTGCTGATCCGTACTTCCTTGTTATTCATGAAATCATCTTTGTGGGATTCATAGTAATCCCTGATGTCCTTTTCCCCGACCTGCGATACGGCACCTACCTCTTTATCTATCATATAGTTGATCAGGGCTATCTTCTTTGCCTCTTCTATCTTCTTTTGAGCATCCTTGTCATTTTCCAATCCTCTTTTTTTGGCTTCGAGGTAAAGGCCTTCTCTCTTTACCACCTGGTCCACAAAGCGGGCCACACCATTAGCGCCCATGAATGAGGCCTTGCCCATCGGAGGGAGAGCTGCCATCTCGGTCTGTATCTCCTCTTTCGTGATGTTCTTGTCACCTACCTTTGCGACATAGTCGCCCTTGACGCCTCCCCCTTTTGAGCAGGATACGGCAAAGACGAGAACGAGGACAGCCGGTAACATACGTTTTTTCATAGGTGAATCTCCTTCTTCATTAGTATTTTGAACAATCTAGCATACACGACAAACAAAAATCGAGGAGCCCAGCAATGAGTGGGGTGCAGTGTAGTGGCGGGGCGGTACATCTTAAGAAGAAGGGGGGCCGGACCCTTTCGGATCCGACCCCCCTGAAGCCGCTTTGGTGCTGCGCAGCTTTTACATCTATCTGCGTCTACTGATAGTGGACGGCTCTGATATCGGCCACCTTGCCTGAGGCGTGGCAGATGAGGCACTGCTCCGGTGTTGCAAGGGCAGCGGTGCGTGCGGCATAGATCGAGCCGCCGTTTGCACTCATGTGTGCCATTGCAGTGCTGCTGTCATGACAGGCGAAACATGCCGACGCGATCGGTGAGTTCACCAG
>JAKAIE010000098.1 GCA_021814475.1 Nitrospirota bacterium | reverse complement strand
CCCAATATCACCCTCATCCTCACATAGCAATACCTATCAGTAGAATTGAATTGCCATAACCGTGCGCAGCGGCATAGTCCTTCACGCGTCATTCAGCAACTATCGCAGCTGAATGACGCTTACTCGAACCCAACTGTTCATTTGCTTACAATTCTGATGTTGGGATTACTCGCTTATTCGAATACGTTCCACGTACCTTTTGTACTTGATGACATGAGCTATATTGGAGATGCACCAGTAATCCAAAATATTCAATATTTTGCTGAGCCATCAGCGGCAAAGAACATTCAAGGTGTATTTGGATACAACACTTTGAAAATGAGATACATTGCTGCCCTTACTTTTGCCTTAAATTATAAGGTGCACGGATTGGATGTAACAGGATATCACATAGTAAACCTCGCAATTCACCTGTTAACCTCGATGCTTGTTTATGGCCTTGCTTCATTTATATTCAAAACCCCTGCTTATCCGTTACTGGATGGTCGCGGGAAGCAAGCAGCACTCTTCATTCCTCTGTTTAGTGGATTGCTTTTTGTTTCACACCCAATACAGACCGAGGCAGTTACATATATAAGCCAACGGTTTACTTCCCTGGTAACCATGTTTTATCTTCTGTCAGTTGTAACGTACATCCGTTCAAGAACGTTAGAAACACGGCTCTGGAAATCCAGGCTTTTGTACATAGCGGCCCTTGCGTGCTCAGTCTTTGCGATGAAGACGAAGGAGAATGCATTTACTCTACCAATAATCATCGCGTTATGCGAATTCACATTTTTCAGTGGAAAGATTAGCAGGCGATTTATCTTCCTTGCTCCTTTTTTGCTCACGTTGCCCATAATCCCACTAAGTCTTATTGATACTAGTGACGCTAGCATAATAGATGCTGTCGATAGAGCGATGCGTGCCAATACAGACATGTCAAGACTGGCTTATCTCTATACGCAATTTAGGGTGATGATTACATATATTAGGCTTCTTATTTTCCCTGTGAATCAGAACTTGGATTACGACTATCCTATATACAATTCTTTTTTTCAGCCGGAGGTTTTTTTATCATTTCTAGTCCTTTTAACGCTAGCGATTGTTGGAACATATATTTTTTATCGGGCAAAGCATTCCGACGCTGATAAAAAATTCATCATTATTGCCTTCGGAATTTTTTGGTTTTTTATCACAATGTCTGTAGAATCGAGTTTTATTCCTACCTTGGATGTAATATTTGAGCACAGACTGTATTTACCATCAGTGGGATTCTTTATTGCTGCGGCATTTGCCATCTGGTTTGCCTGGGAAAAATGGACTAGCGGAGCTAGATACGGTAAAAAAGTACTCGCGTGTGCCATGGCTACCATAGTATTCATTTTGTCTGTTGCCACCCATAGCAGGAATGATATATGGACGGAAAGCGTGACGTTATGGGAAGCTACAGTTAAGGGGAGTCCTAACAAATCTCGACCTCATAATAACCTTGGAGATGCTTACGAAAGAATCGGCCTTACCGAAAGAGCTATAAGTGAGTTTTCAACAGCATTGAAGATTAGTCCTAACGATGCCGGGGCTCACTACAATCTGGGATTTGTCTATGAAAAGTACGGTTATATTGATATGGCGATAAATGAATATAAAGCCGCACTGAGTATTGATCCTAATCTGGCAAACGTGCATTATAGTCTCGGTAACGTCTATACACAGTTAGGCAATATAGACGAGGCAATAAATGAATTTCAAAAAGTTTTGAGTATTAATCCAGCACATGGCATGGCAAATAAGACTATTGACTTATTGATGAGAAATCGTAGAAGATCATCGTGAAAAGACCCTGAGGGTCAGGTCTACTTTCTTGTCATCACAAAGGGGATTGCAAGTCTCACTCAGTATAAGTTTCCAGTTGTATGCCTCATGTCAGCCCGTGATCAGGTCATCGCGGACTCTTGAGCAAATCTTCTTATATCACCCTGTCCGCAAACAGCAGAGCCATCACGACCACCAGATAGACGTTGATGCCTGAGAGCAGACTTCGTCCCGACGACGTGAATCTTCCCCTCCCTAACAGCCTTCCAGCCTGAAGGACCAGCCCGAGAGACGCTGCTGCAAGGAGATATCCTACAGGCCCGTGCAGAGTCAGGCCGAAGGGTACGAAGAGCAGGGGGCCGACGGCAGCCGAGGCGGTCCAGATGAAGACGATTCTCGCAAGCTGCCTTTCCGAAAAGACCGTCGTTACGGCAGGCAGCCCTGCCTGCCGGTACTGCTCCCCGAACTGCATCGCGAATAGCCAGAAATGGGGGACCTGCCAGAGGAAGAAGAAGAGGCAGAGTACAGAGAGGCCGGGGTCCGACAGACCGCCGCCTGCTGCCTGCCAGCCGATCACAGGGGGAATGGCGCCGACCAGCGCGCCGGGAACGGCGGCGAATGCGGTCTTCCTCTTGAGTCCTGTGTAGAGTCCGTTATACCAGAGAAGGGCGAAGAGCCCGGCGGCTGTTCCGAATATGCCTCCGGAGAGATACAGGCAGGCCAGCCCGACCATGCTGCAGGCAGCTGTAAAGGCGAGAGCCTCCGCAATGGTCAGGGAACCGGCCGGCAGGGGCCTGTTACGGGTCCGGTCCATCAGCCTGTCTGTCTCCCTTTCCTGGTACTGGTTCAGTCCGGAGGCGCCGCAGGCTAGGAGGAAGACCCCGAGGCCGGTGACCAGGATCCCCGACCCCATTTGATATGAAGCGAGGAGGCGGGCGACCATCGCCGAACCTGCTGCAGCCAGAGAAATCCTGACCCTACCCAGCGTGGCATAGCCCATGAATCGGTTTACGTATCTTCCGGCACCGCCCCTCATTTCAGTCCTTTTATGTATTCGATTATCTCTTCCAGCTCCTTCGGGCTCACATTGTCCTTCTGCGGCGGCATCACAGGAGGATAGCCCTTGACGATATCGGCCTGCGGGTCCATGACCGACCGGTGCAGGTATTCCTCGTCGGCAATGATGTCGTGCTCCTTCCCCGCGGTCACGACCGTCACCCTGCTGCCGAAGAGTCCCCTGAATGTCGGACCAATCTTCTTTGTGCCGTCGGTCGTATGGCAGAGGAGACAGCCCTTTTTCTCCAGGAGTTCCCGGCCCCCTTCTTTGGCCTCTCCTTTACGTTCCGCGCTCCCCTCCGCGTACCACTTGTCGAAATCTGAGGCAGGGATGACCTTCACCTTTGTGATCATCGAGGAATGTCCTGTGCCGCAATATTCCGAGCAGAAGAGGTCGTATTCTCCCACTGTGTCGGGCAGAAACCAGAGATGGGTCTGCATGCCCGGCACGGCGTCTTCCTTCACCCTGAAGGCGGGTATGAAGAGGCTGTGCACGACATCGCGCGAGGTGATCGTCAGTTTCACCGGTCTGCCTTGCGGGACCGTGAGTATGTTTTCCGTCCTGCCGTCTTCGTACTGGAAACTCCACTGCCACATCTGCCCGAAGGCCTTCACCGGCAGGGCGTTCGGGGGCACCGTCCTCAGGAACCGAAAGCCCTGCCACCCGTAGAAGAACATCGCCATGACGATGATCAGCGGGATGACCACCCAGACGATCTCGAGCAGGAGGTTCCCCTCGATGTCCTCCGGTTCGGTGTTCCGTGTCCGGCTGTAGCGTACCACGAACCAGAGCATCGTGATTACGATCCCGGCCAGGAGGGCCACTGATATGGCCACGATAAAGAGAAATATATTGTCTACCGCCTGCGTCGAGGTCTGGAGCGCGGGCATTACCGGTACCACACGTCGATGAAGGTCAGCCCGATGATCGCGCCGAGCAGGAATACGGGGAGCAGGAATACGGACTGCAGAAACCGGCTCTCCTGCCTCAGGTGCATGAAGAAGAGGAGTATGACTCCGGCCTTGAGCGAGGCGATGACGAGGGCGATCGCCACCCCTGCGGTTCCGAGGTGGAGCGTATAGACGCCGACGGTGATCGCCGTCAGTGCAACGAGCATTGCCCAGGCCAGGATATAGGTCATTTCTCCGTTTTTGTTTTCCGTTTTAAGCTGCTCCGTCTTTCCGGGATTCATGGTTCCACCTTACGTCACCAGATAAAATAACGGGAAAAGATATACCCAGATCGTATCCACGAAATGCCAGTAGAGCCCGCTGTTTTCGAGCCGGACGTGATCCGTGCTCGTGATGTTTCCCTTCGCCGTCGATACCAGCATGAAACTGATCACGCTGATGCCGATGATGACATGCAGGCCGTGGAGGCCTGTCATGACAAAGTACAGGCCGTAAAACAGGATCTCCCCATGGTCCAGCTTCAGCAGGGCCGGCGAGTTCGGGTATATCCCGCGGCCGATCTCCGTCGACCATTCGAAATATTTTATCAGGAGGAAGACGCAGCCGAGGAGGACCGTCGTTGCCTGCAGTGCGACCGAGGCCGCTTTTCTGCCGCGCCGTATCGCTGCGATCGAGAGCGCCATGGCAAGGCTGCTGGTGATCAGCACCAGGGTGTTTGTCGTCCCGGCGATCCTGTTGAGGTTTTCGGCGGCCTTGTGAAACTCCGCCCCGTGCTGCATCCTGAACATCGAATAGAGCATGAAGAGACCGCCGAAGAGCAGGATCTCGGTGAAGAGAAAAAGCCACATGCCGGTTCTCGCGCCGATGTCGTCCCTATGCCGTTCCATGGCCCTTGCCCTTCGACGGGTTGTAGATGTAGGGTCCCTGCGTGATGACCGGTATCTCTCCGAAATTCTCATGCGGCGGCGGCGAGGATGTCTGCCATTCGAGTGTCGTCCCTCCCCAGGGGTTTGGGCCCGCAGCCGCACCCTTCCTGGCCGACCTCAGGAGGTTCGCAAAGAGGAGTATCAGCCCTGTCGCCACGATCCAGGACCCGACCGTCGAAACGACGTTCAGCGGCTGGAATTTCGGCAGGTAATCGTAGTACCGGCGGGGCATCCCCTCCCATCCCAGGATAAACATTGGAAAGTAAAGCGCATTGAAGCCGATAAAGAGGAAGAGCCAGGCAAGCCGCGCCCTTTTTTCGTTATACATCCTGCCGGTGATCTTCGGGAACCAGTAATGCAGGCCGCCGAAAAAGGCGAATACCGCTCCGCCGAAGATGACATAGTGGAAATGACCGACAACGAAGTACGTCCCATGGACCTGGATATTGGTTGCAAGGGCGCCCAGGATAAGGCCGGTCAGCCCCCCGATAGAAAAGAGGAAGATGAAGGCCAGGACAAAGAGGAGCGGGGCGTCGACCCTGATCGAGCCCTTGTACATGGAGGCGACCCAGTTGAAGACCTTCACCCCGCTGGGAATCGCCACGATGAAGGTAATGAAGGAAAAGACCACACGTGCCACGTCGCTCATGCCGCTGGTGAACATGTGGTGCCCCCAGACAAAGTAGCCGACCGAGGCGATTGCCATGCTCGAAAAGGCGATCGCCTTGTAGCCGAAGACTGTCCGCCGGCTGAAGACAGGGATGATCTCCGTGACTACCCCCATCGCCGGGAGTATCATGATGTAGACCGCCGGATGCGAATACGTCCAGAAGAGGTGCTGGTAGAGGATCGGGTCTCCGCCCTTGGCAGGGTCGAAGAACCCGACGCCGAAGAGCCTCTCGATGATGACGAGAAGGAGCGTTATCCCGAGGATAGGCGTTGCCAGGATCTGGACCCAGGCGGTTGCATAGACCGACCAGACGAAAAGCGGCATCCTGAACCAGGTCATGCCGGGCGCTCGCATCCGGTGGATCGTCGTGATGAAGTTCAGCCCGGTCAGGATCGACGACATGCCGAGGACAAAGGCCGCCGAAACGGCAAGGACGACGTTCGTGCCGGTCCTTATGCTGTAGGGGGCATAGAAGGTCCATCCTGTATCAGGCGGTCCGTGGCCGGTGAAGAGTGAGAGCAGCGCCAGGAGTCCGCCGGTAATATAAAACCACCAGGAGAGGAGGTTGATCCGGGGGAAGGCGACGTCGCGAGCCCCGATCTGAAGAGGCATGAAGAAATTTCCCAGGGAAACAGGGATGCCGGGTATGACAAAAAGGAAGATCATGATTACGCCGTGCAGGGTGAAGAAGGCGTTGTAGGTCGACGGACCGACGATCGTTCTCCCCGGGGCGATAAGCTCCAGGCGCATAAGAAGACCGAAGCACACCCCTACGGCAAAGAAGGAAAAAATTGAAAAGAGATAGAGAAGGCCGATCCTCTTATGGTCTGTCGAAAAGATCCATGAGAAGATTCCGGTCCTGCTGCCGGGGGCCGCGTAAAAGCCGGGCTGTATGCCGGATTCATTCATGGCTGTTTCTTCCCCCAGCGGGTCAGCCAGCCGATGAACAGGGCTGCGAAGAGGATTGTCGCGATCCCTGTGATTTTCAGGATATTGAAGACGTACCTCTTGCCCTCGGGGTCATAACTGAAGCAGTACAGAAGGACCCGGTTGACCGTCGGCACCGCGAGCCCCTTCGAGGCCTCGGTGAGCGCCAGCGTAAGGTCCATCGGCAGGAAACGCACCCCATAGAGATAGCGGGTTATCTTGCCCCGGGGCGAAAGCACGATAAGGGCGACGGGATGGGCGAACCCTGTGGACACCCTTTTGAATCCAAAGCCCGCAGCCCCCGTGATCCTTTCTATCGTCTCCCTGTCGGCGGTGAGAAAACGCCATGCCCCTTCGGGGAATGCCTTGCCGGTTGCTTTGATGTAGTCCTTCTTCTTCTGTCCGGCAAGGTCGGGCGTTTCAGTCTCATCGAAACTGATCGAGATGACCGAGTAGTCTTTCCCCGGAGAAAGGTCGATCTTCGAGAGGACATCCGACAGGCCTAACAGGAGTGTCGGACAGGTATGGGTGCAGCGGTAATAGACAAAGGTGAGGATCGTCGGTTTCGTCACCAGGTCACGGAGCAGGACCTTGCGGCCCTGCTCATCGGTGAAAAAGGTATCCAGGGGCAATGTCCCGCCGAGGTGCTCGTCTATGCCGACCTCGGGTGACCGGACGTCCTGCCCGGCAGAGGCGTGCGTGTGAAGCAGGATGACGCAGAGAAGGCCCGCCAGGATGACTGTCAGGATTCTCAGCCGCATAGGTTATTTGAACGTCCTGATAATATAGTCGGCGATCGCCTCCGCATCTTCGTCCGGAAGGGTGGCGGCGCTCCAGTTGGTCATGCCCTTGCCCGGGTGCCTCATCTTGTCGACTATGTCGGCCTTGTCCGTGATGCCGTGGGCAACGAGGTCCGTCTTGCGAAGCGTCTTCTCAGGGTTGATTATATTGCCGCCGTCCTGGTGGCAGGGGCTGCAGTGTTCGGTGAAGAGCGCCTCGCCGGATATCGGGGGCTTCTTTTCCGCTAATCCCGGCGCTGACAGAACCACGGTTGCGAGCAGTGCCATCACGGCCATGAAGATTATTTTCATCGTCTTCTCCCTTTTGTGTATTTCATGTCTGCGAATATTTTACACGGATTCTTTAAAGATGTCCTGAAGTTTCGGCGGAGGGATGTTCCCTTAAGACTCGGGAGTGAGAGGACGGGTTATCGCCGGTTCTTGGCAGTGAACCGGAAGGTCAATCCCCGGGCCGCTCCAGCGGCGGCCCGGGAAGGGGAGGACGTATTACTGGATCAGGGTCTTTGACACAAGGGACCCGTCGAGGTTGAAGATATACATATACGTTTTCGCGGTCCCGGTGCTGTTGAAATTATAGTTCCCGTACATCATGCTGAAGGTGTTGCTGCCGGTCATCATCGCGTTGCCGAAATCCGACCCGAGGATGTAGAGGTGGTTCTGGGCGATTACCGGGACCGAGGCAAAATCACCGTCGATTGCCAGAGCCACCGGTTTTGTCGAGGAGTCAAAATGCAGAGGCACCGCGTACACGACCGACTGCCCGTTTCCCTGGCTGTTCCTGTAGTCACCCACCAGCATGTAATTGCTCAGGTTCGACATGGACGCCGAGGCGAACACATAGCCGTCTGCGACCACGGGCCTTGAGACTATACCATTCAGCGACAGGGATGTAATGTTCCCGGCCGTATCGATAGACATAAGTCTTGACTGAAAGACATTGCTCGCTGGGGGCGTCCCCTGGCTGGCGGTGCTGTCATAGGTCACAAGGTATGCCGTTCCGTCATCCCCCACAACCGGTGAACCTGCCATGCCGTTCATCATGCCGAAACTGCCGTTGGCGGTCGTGAACGCACCGTTGCCGCCCATCATCGACCCCGTACCGCCACCGTTTCCCATCATTGCCGCACCCGCCACCCCTGAAAACGCACAAATGCCTATTAAAAGAACCGCCGCAAAAACTTTCTTCACTGTATCCTCCCGCTTATCTGTTGATTTGTTAATATTCGTATCCCGTTGTCAGCCCTTGCCGGAAAGCCTGAAAATATATTCAACGTCACCTCCGGATTATTTCTAGAATATACAAGCTTTAGTATATTAATTAATTGTGAAGCTTGTTTGAAGACTCACCACCTTTCCGGAAACGTTCTTTTCGCTCTGTACCTTTGACGGGGCTCAGCAGGAAAGGTTACACATCTTTTTTGGGGGAGGTATTTCCTGTTTCAGTAACTGTACGACAGGCCGAGGGTGTAAATGTTGTCCGTATGGTTCTCCGCGGGTATGGTTGAATCAATATACTGCCTGTCGTAGTTTCCGGTGAGGTATAATTTCGGTGCAATCTCGCCTGTCAGGCCCGCCGAGAAGGTGTGGAACAGGTTCCTGTATCCGGCAGGCTCATCATACGTACGGCGAATATAACTGTAGCCGAGGGTTGCTGTTATCTGTGGGGTTACGGAGTAACCGGTCCAGATCCCGAGAAGGTGGCTGTTGTAACTGAAGAGGGCGCAGTCCGCTTCGTTCTTTTCGAACTCGTACCCCTCCTTTATCCAGAGGGCGGGCCTGACCTGCTGCCTGAGATTGAAGGCCCCGACATACGCGGTGGAGTTCCTGTCCGAATCCCTGTACGTCTCGTCTTTGATCGCGACGCTGCCTGCTGCGGACCATATCCGGTCAAACTCTTTATAGACCCCCGCACTCAGGCCGGCTATTGCTGCGTCGAGGTCAGAGTATCTCCTGTAAACGTACGCCTCCGCATTGGCCCTCAGAAATGCAAAGGTGCCTCTGCCGATGTTTTTATATCCCCCGACTGAAGCGGACAGCACAGTGTGCGTATCTCCCTTTTTCCCTATATCTGCCGACGAACCGGTGATGTTGTCTTCATAAACGCCCTGAATGCCGGCATCCATGAGCAGGCCCGCCGCGGCATCAGAGGCAGGGGACAGGGCTGCCAGCGAAAATACCATGAAGATGACCGATATGAGCCGGCAATATTTGGTCGCGGGATCAGTCATTTCTTCAATATGGCCAAACGTATCAACGGTCAGTGCCTGTGACCGCCCATACCGCCCATGCCTCCCATTCCGCTCATGCCTCCCATGCCTGAACCGCCCATGCCGTGAGATCCCATCCCAGGATTGCTCGAAGAAGAGGAGCTGCCGCCCATGCCCCTGCCCATCGCCCCGCTGCTCATCATAATTTCCATATTCTTCCTGATGTCATTCATGCTCGACTTATCTCTCATCATGTCCGACATCTCCTTCTGCATCATGAACATCTCGTTTTCGGAGTAACCTTTATCGATCGCCTTATGGACCAGTCCGGACGCCTGGGCCACCGACATCCCCGTCTCGACAAAAAAGGCCATGGTGTCGACAGTCGCGGCGAACCTCGAAAGAGAGGCTCCGCGCGCGAGTATCTTCTGGCCGATCTTCCTGATTGCGTCTTCCGGTATGGATTTTTCGAGCGCCCGCGCAACCGTATGCACCGCCGTCCCCTTTTCCCTCTGCTCCCTGGCCTTCAGCCCGCTCCTGCCGAGATCGTCGACGAGCGCATCGGCAGAGGAAAGTTTGACAACGAGCTGTTTCGTGGCTGCGGAAATCCTTCCGGGGGGAACTCCCTTCGCAAGCCCCTGCTCAATCCTGTCCAGAACGGGTCTGACAGGCAACCCCTTCTTCCGGGCCGTTGTCGCAGCCCCGAGTGCCTCTTCCAGTGCCCTTGCGTCAGTATTCTTCGAAAGACCTCTTCTTATGATGACCGCTACATCCTCCGCAGGGATCCCCGCGCCTATCGCCGCGGACGCCTGTTTGGAGAGTGCGGCCTTCTGTTCTCCGGCCAGCGCGGACCTGTCGATCGCTGTACTGATGGTTCCGGGGCTGACGGGTTCGGCCGCGCAGATTCCGCAGAGCAGGAGCAGGCCCATTACCGGGAGGATTATCTTCATCATGTGCGTTCTCATATGCTGTTTACCCTGAGAATTGCGTTCTTGTTGCCGAAGCCATCGTCACGGTACGATTCGGCACGGGGGTCCGGTACCCAGGCTTCGCCGTTGATGACGAACATATAATGATACACGCCGGGGGTTAACGGTATCTCGATGGCCCACGTCCCGTCACTCTTCTTCTTCATCGCCCCTTTTTCGACGCTCCATTTGTTGAAGTCCCCTGCCAGGGAGACCGTTTTGGCCTCGGGCGCCCGGAACGTGAGTGTCACTGTCTTCATTCCGGCATCCGGCTGGACGGCGGCTGTCGGGACGGCGGCCGTTATAAGCGGACTTCTTCCAGGGTTGCGATACGACAACCCTGTCACAATGATCAGCGCCAGGGCGGCCGAGACCGCGGCAAAGGTGGCTACGTTCCACCTCAAGACCCTCTCCCCGAAGAGAAAATGCCCTATCTTTTTCTTCCACGGTTTTCTCCGGGCAGGCAGCTGGTTCATGACGCCGGCGCTGAAATCCTTGTCCACGGGCATTCTCTCCGATGATTTCAGGATGTCAACGACGCTGAGGAGCCCGTCGAACTCCTCCTGCAGCCTCGGGTCGGCCTCCATCTTCCGCAGAAGGTCCCTCTCTTCTTCAGAAGACAGTTCTCCGTCAAGGAGTCTGTGAATCTGCTCCAGTTCCCTATCCATCAGGCTGTTGCCTCTTCCCTAAATATTTCTTC
>JAKAIE010000014.1 GCA_021814475.1 Nitrospirota bacterium | reverse complement strand
GGCAACGATCTATATTGATAACAGACCATATGAGGTGAAGGACGGACAGAACCTGCTTCAGACCTGCCTCACACTGGGGTTCGACATCCCTTATTTTTGCTGGCACCCTGCCATACATTCGGTCGGCTCCTGCAGGGCATGCGCGGTGAAGCAGTTCAGGGATGAGAAGGATACCAGGGGAAAGATCGTGATGTCCTGCATGACCCCGGCCTCCGACGGGACGAGGATCTCGATCGACGACCCGGAGGCGCGGCACTTCCGTGCGACGGTTATCGAATGGCTGATGACGAACCATCCCCACGACTGTCCTGTCTGCGACGAGGGAGGAGAGTGCCACCTGCAGGACATGACCGTGATGACAGGTCATACCGTCCGCAGGTTCAGGTTCAAAAAACGCACGCACCGCAACCAGGACCTGGGACCATTCATCAACCACGAGATGAACCGTTGCATCCAGTGCTACCGCTGCGTGAGGTTCTACAGGGATTATGCCGGAGGCCGCGACCTGGACGTACTGGGCTGCCACAACCATGTCTACTTCGGCAGGCATGAGGACGGAGTCCTTGAGAGCGAGTTCAGCGGCAACCTCGTCGAGATCTGCCCGACCGGCGTCTTCACCGACAGGACCCTGAAGAGACATTATACCCGCAAGTGGGACCTCCAGACCGCGCCGTCCGTCTGCGTACATTGCAGCCTCGGTTGCAATACGATTTCGGGCGAGAGATACGGCAGCCTGAGGCGGATGCTGAACCGCTACAATCACGAGGTGAACGGCTATTTTCTCTGCGACCGGGGCCGCTTCGGTTATGAATTCGTCAACAGCAGCAGGCGCATGAGGCATATACTGGCGCGTGAGTCGAGGTCAGGAAGGCCACTGGCCCCTGTCGGCATCGACGAGGCCCTTCATCGCGTCGCCTCACTCCTGCATTTCGGCGCCGACGTGGTCGGAATCGGATCTCCCCGCGCATCTTTGGAGGCCAATTTTCTCTTGAGACTCCTGGTCGGTCCTGAGCGGTTCTATGCCGGGACCCCGGACGCTGAGGCGGAGCTTGTCTCGGCAATAATCACCATACTCCGGGAGGGACCGGCGCGCACCCCCTCTCTCCGGGAGGCGCGGGAGTCCGACGCCGTGCTGATCCTCGGGGAAGACCCCACCACAACCGCCCCCCTGCTGAGTCTTGCGGTGAGGCAGGCGATACGCAGGGAACCTATCGACAAGGCAAAACCACTCGGCATCCCCGAGTGGTTCGATTCCGCGTTAAGGACGGCTACAGAGAATAAGAGCGGTCCGCTTTTCATCGCCTCGCCCGCCTCCACGAAACTTGATGACAAGGCGACCCTTGCCTGGCGCGGAGCTCCGGACGACATCGCCCGTCTCGGATTCGCCATCGCCCATGAACTCCTCGAAGACGCCCCTGCGGTCCCCCATCTCACAGAGGAGATGCGCTCTGCTGCCCGCGCCATCGCGACGTCACTGAGGGGGGCGAAGCAGCCGCTCGTCCTCTCGGGAACCGGCTGCGGCAGTATCAGGGTCATCCGCGCCGCTGCCAATATAGCCCGGGCTCTTTCTGCAGGGGGCGTCAAGGCAGGACTCTGCTACACCGTGCCTGAATGCAACAGCCTCGGGCTTGGGCATCTGTCCGGCAGGGGCCTTGACAGCCTGTTCAGGGAGATAGGGAACAAACCGGACAGGGCGCCAGAAACGGTCATCGTCCTCGAAAACAACCTCTACCGGCGCACAACCTCCGGCGCGGTCGACGAACTCCTGGATAAGGCCCGGCATGTCGTGGTGATCGATCATACAATGCAGGCCACCGCAGCAAGGGCGGACATACTTCTGCCTTCGGCTACCTTTGCGGAATCATCCGGCACGTTGATAAGCAATGAGGGCCGCTGCCAGCGCTTTTTCCAGGTCTTTCCGCCCGCTGGGGAGATACGGCAGTCATGGCAATGGCTGCTCGACATGCTGCATGCCGCAGGGCAGACGGATTCGATGCGATGGGAACATCCCGACGACATCAACCGGGCGATCGCGGAAATGGTCCCGGGACTGCAGCGTGTCATTGAGGCAGCCCCGGGGGCCTCTTTTCGCATTGCGGGCAGGAAGATACCGCGGCAGCCTCACCGTTACAGCGGCCGCACCTCGATGCATGCGGATAAAGACATCCGCGAACAGAGACCTCCCGACGACCCGGACTCTGCCATGGCGTTTTCGATGGAAGGGTATGAGGGACAGCCTCCCTCCGCCCTCATACCGAGATACTGGAGCCCCGGATGGAATTCCGTACAGGCGGTAAGCAGGTACCAGAAGGAAGTGGGAGGTCAACTCCACGGGGGAGATCCGGGTGTGAGGCTTATCGAGCCGAAGGATCAGGCAAAGACGGTCTTTCTGGGAGATCCGCCTGAGGCGTTCGAACCCCGGGAGGATGAACTGCTTGTCACAGGGCTCTACCATATCTTCGGATCGGAGGAGCTGAGCATCCTCTCCCCGGCGATCGCGCAGAGGATGCCCGGGCCGTACATAGGCATGAACCGCGAAGACGCCTCAAGGCTCGGCATCTCTGATAAGGAGGAGATCGAACTTTCCATATGCGGCACGACGATCCGTCTTGCGGCGAGCCTCCGCGACGATCTGCCCCCTGGCGTCGCAGGCGTCCCTTCCGGCATTAAACCGGTCATCGGCCTGGTCCTGCCGGCATGGGGGAAAATACAAAAACCAGGGAAAACGAAATGAAAGAGATACCCGGACCTGCTGAACAGGTGCTCATCGTCTTTAGCATCCTCGCGGCCGTGATGACGATCGGGTCGGGTCTCATCTGGCTTGAACGCAGGCTCCTGGCCCTCTGGCAGGACCGGTACGGCCCCAACCGCGTCGGTCCCTTCGGTCTGCTGCAGGTTGTCGCGGACATGATCAAGGTGCTGACAAAGGAAGACTGGATCCCGCCGTTTGCGGACAGGCCGGTCTTTGTCCTCGCCCCGGCGATCATCCTGGTGACCGTACTGCTGTCTTTCACGGTGATCACCTTCGCACCCGGGATCAGGGTCGTGGACATGAACGTGGGGCTGCTCTTTTTCCTCGCGATGTCGTCCCTCGGCGTTTACAGCGTGGCACTGGCAGGCTGGGCGTCCGACAGCAAATACTCTCTCCTGGGAGGACTCCGCGCCGCGGCCCAGATGCTCAGCTACGAGGTCTTCATGGGACTCTCCCTCATGGGCGTTGTGCTGCAGGCAGGCTCCTTCAACCTCAGAGATATCGTCGAGGCGCAGAGGGGCCTCTGGTTCTGCGTCCCCCAGTTCTTCGGGCTCGTCGCCTTCCTGATCGCGGGGACTGCGGAACTGCGCAGACTTCCCTTCGATCTTCCGGAGGCGGAGAGCGAACTGGTCGCGGGTTTTCATTCGGAATACTCCGGCATGAAATTCGGCATGTTCTTCGTGGGGGAGTATCTCGGGGTAACCCTCATCTCCGCCCTGATCACGACCCTCTTCTTCGGCGGCTGGTTCGGTCCGGATATCATGGGCTGGTCCCTGCTGCCCCTGGTCTGGTTCCTCCTGAAGACGTTCGTCTTCATCTGCGGGTTCATCCTCCTGAGGGCGTCCCTGCCGCGGCCCCGCTACGATCAGCTCATGTCTTTCGGCTGGAAGGTGATGCTGCCCCTGACCCTTCTGAATGTCGTGGTGACGGGAGGGATTCTGCTTCTGGCGGGGAGATGAGATGCTGAGCATAATTAGAACATTATGGACGGTCTTCCTGCATATGTTCCGGAGGCGGGAGACGCTACTCTATCCCGAGGAGAGGCCGAAGCTGCCTCCACGGTGGAGGGGGAGGATCATCCTGTCGCGCGACCCTGACGGTGAGGAGAGGTGCGTCGCCTGCTATCTCTGCGCGGCAGCCTGCCCTGTAGACTGCATATCCCTGCAGGCGACAGAGGACGGCCGCGGCAGGAGGTACCCTGAGTTCTTCAGGATCAATTTCTCCCGCTGCATCTTCTGCGGCTTCTGCGAAGAGGCCTGCCCCACCTATGCGATACAGCTCACCCCTGATTTCGAGATGGGAGAATACGTCAGGAAGAACCTGGTCTATGAAAAGGAAGACCTTCTTATAAGCGGACAGGGCAAATACCCTGATTACAATTTCTACCGGGTCGCAGGCCTCTCGATAGGCGGCAAGGACAAGGGACAGGCAGAAAACGAGGAGCCGCCGGTCGATGTAAAGGACCTGATGCCATGAACACACCCTTTGTCATAGCCTCTGTCGTCGCGGTCGTATCGACCCTGATGGTGATCACGAGGACGAACGTCGTGCATGCGCTCCTGTACCTGATCGTATCCCTGCTGTCCGTCTCTCTCGTCTTTTTTCTGCTCGGCGCGCCCTTTATCGCGGCGCTTGAGATCATCATCTATGCGGGTGCGATCATGGTCCTCTTCGTCTTCGTCGTGATGATGCTGAACCTGGGCCCTCAATCGAAAACCCAGGAGCGAATGTGGCTGATACCCGAGGTATGGACAGGTCCGGCCGTCCTGGCGGTGATACTCCTGGGTGAGCTGGTATACATATTCGCCTCGACTGGCGGCATAACAACTTCCGGGAAGACCGTCCCAGCCGGAGATGTCGGTTTCGCGCTCTTCGGTCCCTACCTCCTTGGGGTCGAACTGGCATCCATGCTCCTGCTTGCCGGCATCGTCGGAGCATACCACCTCGGCCGGCGCGGTAATGATGACGAACAGAAGGAGGAGAGGTGATGGCCCCCGTTCCGATTGAAGGAGTTCTTGTCCTGGCAGCGGTCCTCTTCACATTGGGCTTCGCCGGTGTCCTCATGCGGCGGAACATCATCTTCATCCTGATGTCGATCGAGATCATGCTGAACGCAGCGGGTCTCGCCTTCGTCGTTGCAGGGTCGAAATGGGGACAGCCCGACGGCCAGGTGATGTTCATATTCATCCTCGTCATGGCCGGCGCGGAGGTGTCTGTTGGGCTCGCCCTCGTGCTGCGTCTCTTCCACCGCTTCAGGTCTCTTGACGCGGATGCGGCGGGAAGGATGAAGGGCTGAGATGACCGACCTCCTCTGGCTGATACCGTTCATGCCCATAGCCGGATTTACAGTCCTGGTGCTCGCGGGCAGTCGTCTGCCCCGGTCTGTCACAGGGACAATCGGAACAGGCACGGTCGGTCTTTCGGCCGTTGTTTCGATGCTTCTCGCCGCCGGCTTCGGCGTAAAAGGAGACGGGTATGTCGTGACACAGACCCTATGGCAATGGCTCAGCGTCGGGGACTTTTCTCCCCGGTTCTCCCTGTATCTCGATGCCCTCTCTCTGGTGATGGTTCTGGTGATCACATGCGTCGGATTCCTGATCCACCTTTACTCGATCGGCTTCATGAAAAACGAAGAAGGCTACAGCCGTTTCTTCGCCTATATGAACCTCTTCGTCGGCTCGATGCTGGTCCTCGTACTTGCGGACAATCTGGTTTCCCTGTACCTCGGGTGGGAGGGCGTCGGCCTCTGCAGCTACCTGCTGATCGGCTTCTGGTACAGGGACTCTGCGAACGGATATGCCGCGCGCAAGGCCTTTGTAATTACGCGGGTCGGTGACACGGCGCTGGCGGTAGGCCTCTTCCTCCTCTTCACGAACCTCGGAACACTCCAGATACAGGAGCTGATGCAGAGGGCGCAGGCAGAGTGGCCCGCGGGCTCGAAGATCGCGGTCATCGCCGCAGCCCTTCTCCTTGCAGGCGCAATCGGAAAGTCAGCCCAACTGCCCCTCCAGACATGGCTCCCTGATGCGATGGCAGGCCCTACGCCGGTAAGCGCACTGATCCATGCGGCGACGATGGTCACGGCGGGCGTCTACCTCATCGCCAGGACACACGTCCTCTTCACCCTGGCCCCCCCGGTGCAGTCGGCGATTGCGATCATCGGCGCGGCGACCCTGCTGCTTGCAGGGCTGAGCGCGTTCGTCCAGAGAGACATAAAGCGGGTCCTCGCCTATTCCACAATAAGCCAGATCGGGTACATGTTCCTCGCCCTCGGCGTCGGCGCATGGTCTGCCGCCCTGTTTCATTTCATGACACACGCCTTCTTCAAGGCCCTGCTCTTCCTCGGAGCAGGCGCAGTGATCCTTGCAATGGATCATGAGCATGACATCTTCAAAATGGGAGGCCTGCGCAGCCGTATGCCGGTCACCTTCTGGACCTTCCTCATCGGCGTGGCCTCCCTCTCGGCCCTGCCTTTCGTGACGTCCGGATTCTACAGCAAGGACCTCATCCTGAAACTCGCGTGGTCGTCCGAAAGGGGAAGCGTCTGGTTATGGGCAGCGGGAGTTGCGGGTGCCTTTATCACGTCTCTTTACGCCTTCCGCCTCCTCTTCGTCGTCTTTTTCGGCGACAGGCTGACGAGGGCAAAAAGCGATCCGGGCATTTCGATGACTGCCCCCCTCGTCGTCCTTGCGGCGCTGTCTGTCGCGGCAGGCCTCGCCGCCTTGCCGGAACCCGCGTCGGGCAGGCAGGCGATTCAGCAGTTTCTCTCCGGCGTCCTGCCTGCAGCGCATATCAGAGATGAGCGGACACCCGAGCTTTTCCTGCTCCTTATCGCCTCCTGCGCCTCAATAGGCGGAATGCTGGCTGCCTGGCTGCTCTATGTCCTGTTCCCCCGGTATGCCGAAGGGCTCGTGCAGACACGCGCAGGAAGGTCAGTCCACCGTCTCCTTTTTACGGGGTGGGGCTTCGACCGTATCTATGACAGGCTGTTCGCCGGGCCGTTCCTGTGGCTCACCCGCATCAACAGGGACGACTTCATCGACCTCGTGTATGAAGGCGCTGCATGGTATTCCGGGGTCTTTCACCATCTTCTGGGCCTCACCCAGACAGGGAAGGTCCGGTGGTATGCCTTCGGGATCGGCCTCGGCGCGATCATAACGATCGGGATCGCGGTGTTCCTGTGACAGTTGAATGGCTGATACTCATTCCACTGATTGGCGGCGTCCTCGCGTGGATCGGCGGGAGGCGGAGCAGTCTCCTGCCGCGTCTGATCTCGGTCGCCTCTCTCGGCGCCGGCCTGGCGATGACAGCCTCGCTATGGAATGCCTCCCCTCCCGTCGCGGGAAGGACCGCAGGTCAGGCCTGGATTGCGGAGTTCAACACCAGCTGGATTCCCCAGCTCGGCATAGGGTTTCACCTCGGCCTGGACGGCCTGAGCCTGCTTCTGGTCCTGCTCACTTTCTTTCTCGGTATCGTAGGGGTGTTATGCTCCTGGAACGAGATAAAGGAAAGGACCGGTTTTTTCCATCTGAACCTGATGCTGGTCCTTACCGGCATAGTCGGGGTCTTCCTCAGTCTCGACCTCTTCCTCTTTTATTTCTTCTGGGAACTGATGCTCGTGCCGATGTATTTCCTGATCTCGATATGGGGCCATGAAAAACGGGCATACGCCTCGGTAAAGTTCTTCATCTTCACACAGCTGAGCGGTATTCTTATGCTCCTTGGCATACTCGGTCTTTATTTCATCCACGGCCGTTCGACAGGCATCTACACCTTCGACTACACACAGCTGCTCGGGACGCGCCTGACTCCAGGACAGTCTCTCTGGCTGATGCTCGGCTTCGCCGCGGCCTTTGCGGTGAAGCTGCCGGCAGTCCCCTTCCACAGCTGGCTCCCGGATGCCCACAGCGAGGCCCCGACCGCAGGCAGCCTTATCCTCGCGGGGCTTCTTCTGAAGACCGGGGCATACGGGTTCATCCGTTTCCTTGTACCCCTCTTCCCCGACGCCGTGGAGTCGGTCCGTCTGATCGGGATGGTGCTTTCCGCAGCCGGCATACTCTACGGCGCAGCCCTAGCCTTCAGCCAGGAAGACCTCAAGAGGCTCATCGCCTATACCAGCATCAGCCATATGGGGTTCGTCATGCTCGGCATCTTTGCCTGGAACGAGCTCTCCCTCCAGGGGGCCGTAATCCAGATGGTCTGCCACGGCTTCAGCACCGGGGCACTCTTCGTCCTGGCGGGCATTCTGCAGGCGCGGCTGCATACCCGGGAGATGTCCGCGATGGGAGGATTGTGGGCCGTCACCCCGCGCATGGCCGGCATGGGTCTCTTCTTCGGTCTCGCCTCTTTAGGACTTCCGGGACTGGGAAACTTTATCGGCGAGTTCCTGGTGCTGCTCGGCTCGTACCGGGTGAGCGGACTTGTCACCGCGGCGGCGGCAACCGGGCTGATCGCCTCTGCCCTCTATTCCCTCCGGCTTATGCAGCGGGTCTTTCACGGCCCGAAAAGAGATGATCTCACGATGGCGGATATTGCAGTCCGCGAGACAACAATTCTTGCAGTCATGGCAGCGGTGATCGTGGTCATCGGGCTATATCCCGGACCGGTGCTTGAGACCTCGAAGCCGGCAGTGGAGGGACTCATTCAAAAAGGCAACCCGTCCCTCACCCCTCCCGGGAGGGGACCTGGAGCTGTAAAACCCGGAGGTGAAAGCTCAGGGGAGATGCTGAGATGACGACGAACGACTTTTATGCCCTCTCTCCGCTTCTCGCGGTCGGGGCCGCTGCACTCGCCGTTATGATCGGCATCTCTGTCAAACGGAGCATGACGGCAACCGCGGGTCTGACCGTTGCGGGACTCTTTGTCTCTTTCGCTATGCTCTTTCCCGCGGCATCGATTGCGCCCAGGATTGTGACGCCGCTTCTGGTCATCGACGGGTACGCGCTTTTCTATATGGGCCTGGTGCTCGCCGGAACGCTGACGGTCGTGCTTCTTTCGCTCGAATACCTGAGGGACAGGGGTGCACATCCGGAGGAATATTATATCCTGCTCCTGCTGGCTGCCTTCGGTTCGATGACCCTCGTGGCAAGCAGGCATTTCGGCTCTCTCTTCCTCGGCCTCGAGATCCTCTCCGTCTCACTCTACGGACTCATCGCCTATGTCAGGGGGAACGAAAAGGGGATAGAGGCGGGCATCAAATACCTCGTCCTTGCGGCGGTCTCTGCCGCCTTCCTGGTCTTCGGCATGGCACTGGTCTACACCGCCACGGGCAGCCTCGAGTTCAGCAGGATAGGGGCCGGCGCCACTCCCACGGACCCCCTGTTTCTGGCAGGCGCGGCAATGATCATTGTCGGCATGGGTTTCAAGCTTGCGGTCGTGCCGTTTCACCTCTGGACCCCCGACGTATACGAAGGCGCGCCCGCACCGGTGACCGCCTTCATCGCAACCGTCTCGAAGGGCGCTGTCTTCGCTCTGCTCCTCCGTCTCGCAGGTCCGTTTCATATCCTCGATCACCCGACGCTCTTCACCGTCTTCTCGGTCATCGCGGTCGGCTCGATCTTCGCCGGCAACCTGCTCGCCCTATCCCAGGGGAACATCAAGCGTATCCTCGCCTATTCGTCCATAGCGCATCTAGGGTATCTGCTCGTCGCCTTCCTCGCCGGAGGCGTGAAGGGGGCAACGGCCGCAACATATTACCTCTCCGCGTATTTCGTAACGACACTTGGGGCCTTCGGCGTCATATCCCTGAGGTCCGGAAGGGACAGGGAGAGGGAGTATATCCACGACTACCGGGGGCTTGCATGGCGGAGGCCGTGGCTCGCTGGCGTCTTCACCGCGATGCTGCTTTCCCTTGCCGGAATACCTCTGACAGCCGGGTTTATCGGAAAGTTCTATGCAATCTCGGCAGGTGTCGGCTCCTCCCTCTGGTTTCAGGTGGTGAGCGTGGCGATCGGCAGTGCCATAGGGCTCTTCTACTATCTCCGGGTCATCTCTGTCATGTATGCACAGCCTGAGAGGCACTCCGGGGGCAGACAGGCAGTCGCCAGGGCGATCTCCTTCGGAGGAGGGATGATTCTTGCCCTGCTGACACTGGGACTTATTCTGCTCGGAGTATGGCCGTCGCCGCTGATCGGGCTGATCACGAGGGCTGTTTCGGGGATGAATTGAGATACACAGCAATAAAAAAATATAGAGGTTGGTGAGATAATATGAGCAAAACGATGAAGCACAAAGGTCTCAGGAGACTTCCTGTCATTGTCGCGTTGGCGCTCTTCCCCCTTATTTCAGTCTGCGCAGGTTGGGCCTATGCCGGACCGTCTCCTGAAGTGCTGAGGGCGCAACTCAAAAACGGCCTCAGGGTGGTGATCATCAAGGACGATCTGGCGCCGGTCGTCACGACGGAGATGAATTATCTCGTCGGCTCGAACGAGTCCCCTGACGGCTTCCCGGGGACTGCCCACGCGCAGGAGCATATGATGTTCCGCGGCAGTCCGGGCCTCTCGGCAGATCAGCTTTCGGATCTTGTGTCTGCGATGGGCGGCCGTTTCAATGCCGATACGCAGCAGACCGTTACTCAGTATTTCTTCACTGTCCCGGCAGACGACCTCGACATCGCCCTCCGCATCGAGGCGATTCGCATGTCCGGGGTGCTCGATTCGCAGCAGCTCTGGGAAGAGGAGCGCGGGGCGATCGAACAGGAAGTGGCCCAGGACCTTTCTAATCCCCTTTATGTCTTTTACTCGACGCTTCTGTCAAAGGTTTTTCCCGGCACCCCGTACGCGCACGATGCGCTCGGCACGCGGCCTTCCTTCAACAAGACGACCGGTGAGATGCTCAAGGCATTCCACGAGGACTGGTACGGGCCGAACAATGCGATACTCGTCATTACCGGGAGCGTCGATCCGAAAAAGGCGCTCGGACAGGTCGAGCGGTTTTTCGGCGGCATTCCCTCAAGGAAGACCCCGCCGAGACCCGGGGTCAGTCTTCGGCCGATGAAGCCCGATACGATCAACCTCGAAACAGATCTTTCTTACGGTGTGGCGATCTTGGCATACCGGCTGCCAGGCCTCAAGAGCCCCGATTTTGCGGCTGCCCAGATACTGACCGACGTGCTCGACAGCCAGCGGGCCGCTCTCTACGCCCTGGTCCCCGAAGGGAAGGCGCTTTCCGCGGATTTCAACATGACGATGCTGCCGGAGGCCGGTCTCGGATATGCGACCGCAGCCTTCCCGAAGGGAGCGGACGGCAGGCAGCTGGTCCCGGTGATCAAAGAGATAATCGGCAGCTATATAAAGAACGGGTTCCCAGCCGAGCTGGTCGATGCGGCAAAGCGCCGGGAGACCGCCGATGCCGAATACCAGATGAATTCGATATCGGAACTCGCCTCACTCTGGTCGCAGGCCCTTGCGGTCGAAGGCCGCAATTCTCCGCAAGAGGATATCGACGCGATAAGAAAGGTCTCCGTAGCAGACGTCAACAGGGTGGCGAAGGAATACCTCGACAATGATACGGCGATCGTCGCGATACTGACGCCCAAACCCTCGGGCAAGGCGGTTGCATCTCGGGGCTTCGGGAGGAAAGAATCACTAGCGTCCAAGAAGATGACGGGCGCCCCTCTTCCGAAGTGGGCCGCGAAGGTGAAGGCGCTTCCGCCCGTGCCGGTCTTCCGGAGAAAGCCTTCGGTGACGGTCCTGCCCAATGGTCTCAGGCTGATCGTCCAGCCTGAAAAGATAAGCAACACGGTGAGCGTCTACGGCCGGGTAAAAAATAACGCCGATCTCGAGACACCGTCCGGGAAGGAAGGGGTCGCACTCGTGCTCGATGGTCTGTTTTCCTACGGTACGACGACACTCGACCGGCTGGCCTTTCAAAAGGCGCTCGACGACATCGCGGCCGATGAATCTGCAGGCACGAGTTTTTCTGTTCGCGTCCTCTCCGACAAGTTCGATCGGGGGGTCGAACTGCTTGCCGACAACCTCCTTCGCCCTGCCCTGCCGGAAAAGGCGTTCAAGGTCGTGAGGGAAGAGATCTCCGGAGCGCTTGCCGGCAAGCTCCAGAGCCCCTCGTATCTGGCGGGGATCGCGCTTCGCTCGGCGCTTTATCCGAAGGGAGATCCGACCCTCAGACAGCCGACCCCTGAAACGGTATCGAACCTCTCTCCCGGTGATGTAAGGTCTTATTACGGGAAGGTATTCCGTCCTGACATGACGACGATCGTCGTAATCGGAAATGTGTCGACGGATGAGGCGAAGGCGGTCATCGGGAAATATTTCGGAGACTGGAAGTCCGCAGGCCCCAAACCCGAGACAGAACTGCCGGCCGTGCCTGCGAACAGGCCGTCTTCGGTTTCCGTCCCCGATGCAAGCAGGGTGCAGTCGGAAGTCACACTTGCGGAGACGCTCGGCCTGAACCGGAAGGACCCGGGGTACTATACCCTTCAGGTCGGCGTTCACGTCCTGGCGGGAGGATTTTACTCAACGCGCCTGTATAAAGACCTGAGGGAAAAGACCGGTCTGGTATATACGGTGGATGCGGTGCTCGAAGCCGGCAAGACAAGGTCTCTTTTTGCCATCGAATACGCCTGTGACCCGGACAATGTGCAGAAGGCCCGCGCCATAGTCGAACGAGACCTGAAAGAGATGCAGGCAGGCGCGGTTACCGCTGCCGAGCTTCATCGCGCCAAATCGCTTCTTATCCGGCAGGTGTCGCTTTCGGAGTCGAGCACCGACGTGATCGCCTCGATGCTGCTCGATCTCGCGCTGAAGGACCTTCCCCTTGACGAGCCGGCAAGGGCGGCGAAGGACTACCGGAAAATAACCGCCAGGCAGGTAAAGGCCGCCTTTTCGAAATGGATAAGGCCGGGAGATTTTGCAGAGGTTATCCTCGCGCCTCCGGCCAAATAGGGTGCCGCCGTTTTGGAAACATCAGTGGGAGGTAATACATGATAAAGGCAGCGGTGTTTGATCTGGACGGGGTACTGGTCGAGACGGAGAGGCTGAAGGCCCTTTCCTATGCACGGGCCGCTCTCCGGATCTGTCCCGGCGAGGTGACCGGGGAAGAGGTCGAAAAGGTCTACAACGAGGTCGCACGCTCATCGGAGTTCTGCCCCCTCACCATAAGCGAAGACGATGTGATCGAGACCTACAAGTCTATGGTCGGGAGGTCCAGGCAGGAGATGGCCGGGGCGATAATGAAGAGGTTCAATCTGGAGGCGACACTTGCCTCCCGCATGAAGGAGTTCGGGGTGACAGAGCCCTGGCAGGTGCTGATAAAGGTCAGGCTGCCTATCTACGAATCACTGATAGAGGACCCGGCCGAACTCCTGAAAAGCCAGTGGCCTCACAACGTCTCGATGGTTCAGGATCTGAGGGCAAGGGGATTCCGGACCGGACTGGGCACTATGTCCGACAGGGAGCATGCGGAATATATCCTGAAGGTCATAGGCCTTCTGGAATATTTCGACTGCGTCCTCACGGCCGACGACATCAGCAGAGGCAAGCCTGATCCCGAGATCTACCAGCTCATTATCAAGCGGCTGGGTGTTGCGCCCGCCGAATGCATCGTGTTTGAGGATTCACCTTCAGGCGTCAGGGCCGGACTTGCCGCCGGGATGCATGTGATCGCCGTCACCACACCTTTCACGCAGAAGGCGGTCCATGAGGCGGGGATCATCGACAACCGCTGGATCGTCGACGATCCTGGAAGACTCGGGGAGGTCGTCGAAACCATGCTCCGCGAGCCGGGCACTGCCTGACAGGGCTGCTGAAGAGATGACCGACATCTGCAGGCTGGACTACCTTATCGGCACAATCGCCACCGCTTACAAGGGGGTCATCACCTCTCTCGTTATCAAGGACTTCTGCATCGCGGAGGAGGCTGGCGGCGATGTCATAAAGGGCACGGTCCTCTCGATGCCGCAGGGAGACTACCTTGCCTCCCTTATCAAAGAAGGCGGGGAGCTTTCGAGGGCGGCACTCAGGGCCGGTTATTTCGAACTGACGACAAAGAGCGGACAGGTCAGCGGCGCTGCGAACCTCCAGATAGATATCATCCAGAACGGCCGGCACATCGGCACCTTTCTCCTGAAGAGGGAAAAGACGGACCGATACTTCGCCCCGGCAATGGAACTCTCGAAGGAGCTGGAGGGACTGCCCCTGAGGTCCCTGACGACCGGTCTCGACGAAAAGCCGGGGCTGCTGAATAAGGCCGAGGCGATAGTCTCCGAGATTGTCTCTTCAAAAAAAGACTGGGCAAGGCTCTCCGAAAATATCAACTCTTTCTCCCGCGACCTGTACTGGTCTTCGAGAGAGACGTATTACGGCTGCTATGAGATCCTGGTCAGATACGGGCTGAACTCCTGTCTTCGGGTGGAGGAGGGGACAAGGGTAAGGGCGATATCCAATCTCCTCTCCCTGCTGGAGTTGCCTCTCGAACAGGAAGAGAACGGAGAAAGACTGCGCAGCCTCGCTGAAACCTGGATCAGGGGACTCCAGGGATCAGGGATCGATCTCTCACTCAGGTTCACCCAGGCGAAGAACGTCATTACCGGGATCAGCAGGAGGCTGCCTGGAGTCGATATACTGCCGGTGCTCAACCCTCTTCTCATGTCCGTAAAACAACGGGCAAAGGCCTCTTCAGGCATTGGCAATGACATGCTGGAGCAGCTGAGAGGGATTGCGGACGCACGGGAGATGGAACAGATTTCCCTTTACGGCGAAAGGGGCAGAAAGGCCCTTCTGCGCCAGATTGACGCGCTTCAGGCACCGGAAGCGGATACAGACCGCGAAGGGCTCCTCCAGAAACTCGCGGCTATAGACACCAACGGTCTCGACGACGCGGGAATGGCGGACAGTGTCCTGACAGTGCTGGAGAGACACCTGTCTCCGGAAACCGGCCCCCTGCTCTTCCCTATGATACACGAACTCCTGTCGATGCCCGGGAGTCTTTCTCCTGACGCCAGGAAGGCGCTGGCACTTCACACGTCGAGGCTCATCAGAAAATCCGGGATCTCAGGCCTGACAGGCATCTGCGAGGCGCTCCTGCAGAAGGCCGGCAATGAAGACCCCTGGCTGCGGGACGAGGTGGTACTGAACCCCGAGGTGGCAAGCGCCATACTCCGGACCGGCAGCAGCCGGCTGCTAGAAGTCTATGCCCGTCTGCTTATGAAGATAATTGTTCCCGCCCCGCGGGTAACCGGATTTTCAGATGAGACCTGGGCCGAGATAATCAACCCCTTTCACCTGCGGCGCCTTGGGGGCCTTCTCTCTGTGATCGGCCTTGATCAGGAACGGTTCAGGGACGTACTGGTGCATCTGATCTGCAACCTCTACCTCAGCGGGGTCTTCATCCCGGACGACAGGCTCTTCCAGAGGCAGGTCTCTGCATATCTGAACACCCCGGGGATGGAGGAGAACTTCCTGCTGAACACACTCCTTCTGAGGAAACTGCCGGTATATTACAACGAGGTCGCCGCAACCGGAAGAATACGCGAGCATACGACCGATCTGGACTCCTGGGGAAACGACAGTCTTCTGTACTTCCTGAGAAAGCAGACCCATGTCAACGCGAGCAACAACAACGTCGGCCTTGTCAGCCGCATCATCTCGGCCTGGGTCAATGGCACACCCGAGGCCCTGAAAGAGAGCGTACCCCGCGATATCTACGAGAAGATAGATCCACTGACGTTCCGGCAGTACGGCACGGTGATGCGCGAACTCTTCGGGGCTGCCGGCATGGCAGGCGCAGAGGGCATGAATCCTGACAGGCTGCTGGCTGTATCAGAGCCCGGCCTGCGCCGTATGCTCGCCGGCATCACTGCTCCTGAGGAGGTGCGTGCGAAGGTCCTGCTGATCTGCCTCATATACCGGGAACTGGTGAGGAAATATTCCTTCGCCGCCGGGCCGGCAGAGGCTGACTTCAATAGCATTTCCACGGAAAGGCTGCAGCAGGACCTCCACAGGGTGAGGCATCTGAGGGAGATAATCTGCTCCCCTGTGAAGACCGAGCCGGAGGAATCTCTCTATTTCAAGAGGCATATCGCCTTCGGTATCCCGTCTGTCATGGGCACCTACCGCGAACCGAAACTCGACGCTCTCGGCGAGATGCTGAGAATCGAAGAAGGTCTGCGCGTCGTCTTTGAGAATGTCGTGACGGAGATCGGTAAGAAGGCCGCACCTTCCGCAGAAGCGCTGCCAAAGTGGCTGTCATTTCTTGATGCGATGCACGGCCTGGTTGACCTGCATGGGCTCGGCAATTTTCAGATAACCGAGGTCCTCGAAATCCTGAAGACGAACAGACTGCATCGGTCGCAGGTTGCCGATCTGCTCCGCATATGGCAGAAAGAGGTGACATGGGCGGTCATGTTCTTTCACAGGACGTTCCACGATCCGCTTGTGCGTCTTCTCCGTGAATTTCCTGAAGAGGACCTGCCGGTCCGTCTGAAGAACCTGGTCCCCGGGTCAAATATCAGGGATGCCGACTTCATAAACAAGGCTGCGGACAGTATCATCAGGGAGATGGTAACCGGCATCCCGGGCCTTACTGAAGGGGACAGGATGATAGAGGCGATGATCGCCGCGATGAAGGAGAAAGAAGAGCTGGTTCAGGGTGGGGAAATCCCGGAGGTCATACCCGGGAAAATGCCCGCGTATCTCCTGATAGGCGTGGAAGCTGATAAAGGCGACGAAGAGATCATGAGCCTTGCCCCTGAACTCGGCGGCAAGGCGAAGAATCTTTTTTATCTGTGTAACCGGGGGCTGCCCGTGCCTGCCGGTGCGGTTTTTTTCTCCGGTCACACCCCGGATTATGCCGCCTACACGGCAGGAGAAGAGTTTCTTGCAGCCCTGCGGTCCGCCGTCAACGAGATCGGGGAGCTGACCGGCAGCCGGCTCGGCGACCGGGAGAAGCCCCTCTTCCTCTCCGTGCGAAGCGGTTCGTACATATCCATGCCCGGCATCCTCTCTTCTGTCCTCTACTGCGGGATGAACAGAACGACCGTTGCCGGTCTCATGGAGATAACCGGAAGCGCCTGGACAGGATGGGACTCTTACAGACGCTTCATCGAGCATTACGCAACAATAGTTCTCGGCCTCGACATCGGGATACTGGACACTATCAGGGACAGCGGCCTCAAAGGCAGAGGGATCAATACCCTGCATGAGGCTGGCGCTGAAGGAATGGAGCAGATCGTCGGTATGTACCTGGAGGCCCTTGCGGGCCGCGGGCTGGTGATACCCGAAGATCCGCAGCAACAACTGCAGCAGGCGGTCAGGGCTGTCTATGGTTCCTGGTATGGCCCCAGGGCAAGGCATTTCAGGGAGGCGATGGGCGTCTCGGAACACTGGGGGACCGCCGTAATTTTGATGCAGATGGTCTGCGGCAACGTCGCCGGCTCAGGCGCCTCGGTCTTCTTTACGCGCATCCCCCCCTGGTTTGAGAAGGGAATCTATGGGGATACCCGGGAGGCTGCAACGGGAGACGACCTCGTATCCGGGCAGCTCATGAGCCGTCCCCTTTCGAAGATGCAGGCAATGGAGGGACAGGCGAGCCTGGAAGAGACGGACCCGGCGCTGTATGCAAGACACGTTGAACTCGCCTCAAAGGTCGAGGAGGCGATGAGGGGATTGCCGCAGGAGGTGGAAGCCACCTATGTCCGTGTCCCGGGGGGCGAAAGGATCATCTACCTGCTCCAGACCAAGCGTATGGAGTTCCACCGGGGATTCGTAAAGAGGTTTGACGATATATGCGACATGAAGTCTCATGTGCTCGGCCGCGGTGTCGGGGTGCACGGCGGGGCACTGAGCGGTGTGGCGGCACTGAGCAGCTCCCGTGAGGAGATCGGGAAAATCCGCGCCTCGACCGGCATGCCTATCATCCTCCTGAGGAATGCGGCAAGCACGGACGATGTCTCGCTGATGGACCTGGTCGACGGCATCGTCACCGCATCCGGAGGCGCCACCTCCCACGCGGCGATCCTGGCACAGAAATTCAGACTGACTGCGGTTGTCGGATGCAGGGAGTTGAAGATCCGCGAGACAGGAGAGGCACGATCGGCAACGGTCGGGGACTATCCGCTTTCTGACGGGACGGCGATCAGCATCGACGGCTCGGCAGGGCTCATCTATTCAGGTGAGTGCCAGCTCACCACGGAGACAGGCAACGGAGATTGATTATGACGGTCAGACTTCTGAGAGGCCCTAAGACGTATACTGTATGATAACTTCGTAAGCGATAGACGAGTGGCTGGTAGACGGGGATTCTCCTTCGCAGCCAATATTTCCTTTTGAGGTCTTCTTGCGGCTCTTGATCATCCCGGTGATCACCTGGGTGAGATCAAACCCGCCATCAACGCATTCCTTATTCAGGCAATCGATCCTGAATACCGCATAGCTGCCGGGAAAGAAGTTCACGACTCTGGAGAGTGATTTCTGTACGTCCCTCTGGGTGTAAGTCATATTTATGGAAATGTCTGCAACCTCCGGGAAGCGTGCATCCATGAACCCCGCGTCGAGCTTGCGCTGCTGCCGTTCTCTTTTTGCCGCATTCTTTCTGTTGGTCAAACTGCTCTGCATCGCCACCTCCAGTGAGAAGGCCCCCTCCGTGCGGAGGGGGCCTTCTTCCAGTTAATTACAGTTTCACTACATTGATAGCCTTGGGGCCTTTCGGGCCTTTTTCGGTATCAAAGCTGACCTTATCACCCTCAGCAAGGCTCTTGAAGCCATTACCCTGGATGGAAGTGTGGTGGACAAACGCTTCACTTCCATCATTATTAGTGATGAATCCAAAACCTTTGCTGTCATTAAACCATTTTACAGTTCCTTCTGCCATTTCCTGTTACCTCCTATCTCTAGACTCAAATCTCAGAAACTTGCAATAAAAAAAGGCCACAAAGTTAAAAGTCTTTGTGGCCTCATAAACGGCAAAAACTTCCAAAATTCTACGTTTATACTAACACGCCCGTGCCTGATAAAGCAAGAGCGAATTGAACCTGCAAATACCATACGGAATTTACCCTGCCCCCCATGCGGATACATGAGTCTATCTTAGCAGACTTAACAGAAACAATGTCCGGCGTCTGCTGTCCGAAGACATCCAGGGCAGAAACATATTGCTTCTCCCTTTGTTGACAGCACTCCAAAACTTGCTAGAATTAAAGATACAGAGAGAAAGGCGCTTTATCCCGGGACATATCAGTTCATGAAGCAGACGGGAAGAAAGAGATAACTCCCCCCGTCCGCTCCCCGCTTGAGAGGGGAATGGAGAACTGCCTGAATAACAACCGCCTTTTAGCACGCTGCACAGAAAGAAAGGACTTTCAGATGACAGATTTAACCCATATACAAAAACTGGCAACCCTGGTCCGTTTCCATATACTAACCTCAACGACCGCGGCCGGATCGGGGCATCCTACCTCGTCCCTTTCAGGGACAGACCTGATGACCGGTCTTATGTTCGGCGGCACCTTCAGGTTCGACCCGGACGATCCCGGCCATCCGAATAACGACCGTCTCATATTCTCGAAAGGCCACGCCTCCCCTCTCCTGTACGCCCTTTGGGCCGCCGCCGGCAGGGTGACGGAAGGGGAACTGATGACGCTGAGAAAATTCGGCAGCCCGCTTGAGGGGCACCCGACTCTTGCGTTCCGCTATACCGAGGCGGCTACCGGTTCTCTGGGGCAGGGGCTGTCTATCGGCCTCGGCATGGCTCTGAACGCCAAGTATGCCGACAGACTGCCCTACCGCACCTATGTGCTCCTGGGAGACAGTGAGATGGCGGAGGGTTCCCAGTGGGAGGCGATGGAGATCGCGGCCTATTACAGACTGGACAACCTCATCGGCATCATGGACGTGAACCGTCTCGGCCAGCGGGGCGAGACGATGTACGGCCATGACCTCGGGGTGTATGAAAGGCGGGTCTCGGCCTTCGGCTGGGAGACGATCCTGATCAACGGCCATTCCATGCCCGAGATCCTCTCGGCATATGAACGGGCGGTGAAGATCACGGACCGGCCGGTCATGATCATCGCCGAGACGATCAAGGGCAAGGGGGTATCGTTCATCGAGGACAAAAACGGCTGGCACGGAAAACCTCTCAGTCAAGCCGAGCTGGAGAATGCGCTGAAGGAACTGGGACCGGTCGACCGGTCGGTCAGGGGGGAACTGGCAGGACCCGAAAAGCAGGAACCCGTTGCGGTGATGCCGCAACAGTCAGCCGGGATTTCCTACGAGCCTAAAACCCCGGTTGCCACGAGGCATGCATACGGCACCGCGCTCCTGCGCGTCTTCCCTGAATTCCCGAATATGGTCGTCCTTGACGCCGAGGTCTCGAACTCGACCTATGCCGAGATATTCAGGGGGAAATATCCCGACCGGTTCTTCGAAATGTATGTGGCAGAACAGAATATGGTCGGCACCGCGCTCGGTCTGTCGCGGAGGGGCAAGATCCCTTTTGTCTCGACCTTTGCCGCGTTCCTCAGCCGCGCCTTTGACCAGATCAGGATGAGCCCGTATTCCGGGGCGAATATCAAGTTCTGCGGGTCCCATGCAGGGGTCTCTATCGGAGAGGACGGGTCTTCACAGATGGGACTCGAGGATATCGCCATGTTCAGGACCCTCCCGGACAGCGTTGTCCTCTACCCTTCGGATGCGGTCTCGACGGAACGGCTGGTCGAGACCGCGGCGCGCCATCAGGGGATCGTCTATATCAGGACGACCAGGATGGCCACTCCGGTCATCTACGAAAACAAAGAGCAGTTTCCCGTGGGGGGCTCCAAGGTCCTCAGAAAGAGCAAAGACGATGTCGTCACGGTCGTCGCAGCCGGCATCACCCTCCACGAGGCGCTTGCAGCCTACGAGGAGCTGAAAAAAGAGGGCATCACGATCCGCGTCATCGACCTCTACAGCATAAAGCCCGTTGATACAGAGACACTCTCCGCCGCGGCCCTTCAGACAAGGGCTATTCTCACGGTCGAGGACCACTACCCGGAGGGCGGCATCGGAGAGGCGGTGCAGAGCGCCCTGGCCCTCCAGTCCTTCCCGATCCATTCGCTTGCAGTCAGGAAGATGCCGAAGAGCGGGAAGCCCTCCGAACTTCTGGACTACGAGGAGATCTCGAAACATGCCATACTACATAAGGTGAGGGAGATACTATGAGGCCGGAGCATCTGAAGACAAAGATTTTCCTGGACGGCGGAGACCCGCACGAGACAACGGAGGCGATCAGGCTGCTGGGGTTTCTCGACGGACAGACGACGAACCCGACGCTGATCGCCAGGAACCCCAATGCGAAAAAGCGTCTTGAGGAAGGCCATAAGTTCAGCACGGAGGAGATCCTCAATTTTTACCACTTCGTAATCAGGGAACTCTTTGCCCTGCTACCCCAGGGATCGATCTCTGTCGAGGTCTATGCGGACGCATCGACTACTGCGGAAGAGATGCTCAGTCAGGGGCGGCAGATGTTCTCCTGGATCCCCAACGCCCATATCAAGTTCCCGACATCCACCGAAGGCCTGAAGGCTGCGGAACAGGCGGTGAAGGAAGGCCTCCGCGTGAACATGACCCTCTGCTTCACCCAGGAGCAGGCGGCAGCGGTCTATGCGGCAACACGGGGGGCAAAGAGGGGGGCCGTCTATGTCTCGCCGTTTATCGGAAGGCTCGACGACCGGGGAGAAAACGGCATGGACCTTATCGGAAATATCCTCTGCATGTACCGCAAGGGCAATGCCCACGTCGAAGTCCTCACCGCAAGCGTCAGGACCTTTGATCATTTTCTCTATGCCCTCAAACTGGAATCGGATATAGTCACCGCGCCCTTTTCGATATTGAAGGAATGGGCAGGAAAGGGAATGCCGATGCCGGTGAGCGGATACAGATACAACGCAGGCGCCCTGAAGGCGATACCCTACAGAAACATAGACCTCGGGAGAAACTGGCAGGATTACGGCATCTCTCACGAATTGACGGACAGGGGCATGGAGAGGTTCTCGCAGGACTGGAACGCCCTGATCAAGGCTTCATGAAGGTAGCCCTCGGGGCGGACCACGGCGGGTTCCAACTTAAGGAGCTCCTGGCGGAATTTCTGCGGACTGAAGGCTACGAGGTGCGGGATCTCGGGACCTGCAACACCGACCCGTCCGATTACCCGGACTTTGCTGCGGCAGTGGCAGAGGCACTTATACGCAGGGAGGCAGAGAGGGGGATCCTGGTCTGCGGCAGCGGTGTCGGCGCCTCGATCGCCGCAAACAAGTTCCCGGATATCCGGGCTGCTACCTGTCACGATACCTTTTCAGCCCATCAGGGGGTTGAAGACGACGATATGAATCTCCTCTGCCTTGGAGAAAGGATCATCGGGCCTGAACTCGCAAAAGAGATTGTGATGCGTTTCCTCCACGCCCGTTTCTCGCAGGCAGAGAGGCATGTCAGGAGGGCCGGCAAGGTCAAGGCGATTGAGGAGCGATACATGAAGGCTGGAGGTTCCTGACAGAAATGGAGGCAGAGATTATCGACAGCAGATTCCTTCGCCCGTGCGGGGAGGAGACGGGAGGGGCAGGGGTCCTGCCTTTTACGATGGTCATCTTCGGCGGCAGCGGCGACCTGAGCAGGAGAAAACTGATGCCTACGCTCTATCATCTGCATGGGAAGGAGTCACTCGACGGGTTTACCGTCATCGGCTTCGGGCGGCATGACCTGGACGACGAGGCGTTCCGCGGCAGCATGAAAAAAGCAATAACCGAGTTCGGAGACGAGCCCCCCGACGACACGCAGTGGAACGACTTCGGCAGACGCCTGTATTTCCTGTCCGGTGATTACGAAGACGATGCCGCCTATCGGAGGCTTCTTGAGCTGATCGAACGCATCTCGGTACGGACCGGGGGTGCCATTGATGTCATCTATTACCTGGCGGTTCCGCCGGAAGTCGTCCCTGCTATCGTTGAAAAGATACGGCAGAACCGCAGGGACAACGAAGGGTTGAGGGAAAAGATCATTGTCGAAAAGCCCTTCGGACGCGACCGGGCATCGGCCTCGGCCCTGAACCGGCTGCTGACTACCGCATTTCGCGAGGAACAGATCTACCGGATCGATCACTACCTCGGGAAGGAGACGGTGCAGAACATCCTCTTCCTCCGCTTCTCGAACGCCATCTTCGAGCAGCTCTGGAACAACCGCCATATCGACCATGTCCAGATAACCGTGGCCGAGGAGATCGGCATAGAACACAGGGGCTCCTTCTATGAGCAGGCCGGGGTTGTCAGGGACATGGTGCAGAACCATATCCTGCAGCTGATCGCGATGGTGGCGATGGAGCCTCCGGTGGGGTTTCAGGCCGATTTTATACGGGATGAAAAGACAAAGATATTCCGCTCGGTCCGGCCCGTCGACAGGAAATATATCGACACTTCTATGGTACGGGGCCAGTACGGGAAGGGTATGACAGGCACTGAGGAGATCGCGGGTTACCGCCAGGAGGAAGGGGTTGCAAAGGACTCCTGCATACCGACGTTCTTTGCAGGGAAGTTCCATATAGACAACCTCCGCTGGGCCGGCGTACCCTTTTATGTCAGGACCGGCAAACGGCTGCCAAAACGCATCAGCGAGATATGCATACAGCTCAGACAGCTCCCGCTCAGACTCTTCGGCCACACCTGCGATGTGATGGAGCCGAACGTCCTCATCCTGACTATCCAGCCGGACGCGCGGATCTCCCTGCGGTTCAATGTCCAGTACCCGCACACAGCCGGGCAGATCCATGCAGTGGATATGAAGCTGGGCTACAGGGAGACGTTCAGGACCGCTATTCATCCCTCGTACGAGCGGCAGATCCTCGACTGCATAAGGGGGGACCTCACCCTCTTCGTCAGGCAGGACTCGATCGAGGCGATGTGGGAGATCGTGGACCCGGTCATCTCCCGGTGGAACGAATGCGGCCCGGATGATTTTCCGAACTATGCGGCAGGCACCTGGGGACCGGAGGCAGCGAAGCGCCTGATCGAACAGGACGGCCGGCGCTGGATAACGGGATAGTATGGAAACACACCGTCAGATACTGATTTTCGGGACGATCGAAGAGATGGATGACTTCGTGATCAGGGAATGGGAACGGATCGCGTGCGATGCGGTCGAGAGGAAAGGCTGGTTCGCGGTCGCCGTCTCGGGGGGAAAGACCCCGGTCCCGCTCTTCAGAAAACTCTCGGATGCGGACGGGAGATTACCGTGGGAAAAGACTCACCTGTTCCTCGTGGACGAGAGGATCGTTCCTTACAGCCACCCCGACAGCAACTGGGGTATGGTTTCTGACTCCCTTGTGAAGCCGGCGGGGATACGTTCTGAAAACTGCCACCCTATCCTTGTGGAAGACCCGGTGCCCGAGATCTCCGCAGCCCGTTACGAAAAGGATATCCTGCAGTTTTTCGGAGCGCGACTGGAAAAAGTCCCTGTCTTCGACCTCGTGCTGCTCGGCATCGGGGAAGACGGACATACCGCCTCCCTCTTTCCAGGCACCACGGCGGCAAGGGAATCGAAACGGTTCGCGGCTGCGGTCATCCTTGATGATACCCGGCATGCGAGGATAACCCTCACCCTGCCGGTCATAAACCATGCTAAAAATGTAATTGCCCTTGTCAGCGGGAAGAGCAAGGCGGACATTATGAAAAGCGTGCTCGTCCAGAAAGACAGGCGCCTTCCCTCGTCCCTGGTGAATCCAGCCGGGGGGAATCTCGTATTCGTCCTGGACAGAGAGGCAGCGGCGCAGCTTCCGGGCGATATTATTCAGGAGAAGCAGGAGCAGTTGCGAAACAAATTACCCTGACGCTGGAGGAACAGACAATGCAGATAGGAATTATAGGACTCGGCAGGATGGGCATGAACATGGCAAAAAGGCTGCTCAGGGGAAAACACAAGGTCGTGGCCTTTAACCGCAGTCCGGACCCTGTCAAAGAGATCGCAAAGGCCGGGGCACAGGGTGCGTATTCACTCGAGGAGTTTGCCGGCAAACTTGCAGCGCCAAGGGTCGTGTGGCTGATGATCCCCGCGGGAGGACCTGTCGACGACATGATAGAAAGGGTGAGTCCCCTCCTGTCCCGCGGTGATATTATCGTGGACGGCGGCAACAGCTTCTACCGCGACGATATCCGGCACGAAGAGGCGCTCCGGAAGAAGGGGATCCATTATCTCGATGCAGGGGTGAGCGGCGGCATATGGGGGCTGAAGGTCGGGTACTGCACTATGGTCGGGGGAGACAGGAAGGTCTTCAAAAAGATCGAACCCCTGCTGAAGACACTTGCCCCGAAGGACGGATACCTCTACTGCGGTCCGACAGGATCGGGCCATTACGTCAAGATGGTACATAACGGCATCGAGTACGGCATGATGGCAGCCTACGGAGAGGGGTTCGATATCCTGCAGGCCTCTCCCTACGGAAAGGACCTCGATTTCGCAAAGGTCTCGCACCTCTGGAACCAGGGGAGTGTCGTCAGATCCTGGCTCCTCGAACTGGCAGAAGACGCCTTCAAGAAAGACCCGCGGCTCACCGGGATAACCGGTTACGTGGAGGATTCCGGTGAAGGGCGCTGGACCGTTCAGCAGGCGGTAGAGACCGCAACCCCGGCCCCTGTCATTGCCCTCTCCCTTTTCCAGAGGTTCAGGTCCCGTCAGGCCGATTCCTTCTCCGACAGGATCCTGGCCGCCCTCAGGAACGAGTTCGGAGGACACGCAGTAAGAAAGAAGAAATAGCGGCGGGACTCACCGGACTAAAGAAGAGATCCATGAAGAAATACGACGTCGTGGTGATAGGTTCAGGGGCCGCTCTTTCGATCGTCAACAACGCCCTGCAGCACGGACTTTCGACCGCCCTGATCGACAGGGGACCGCTCGGCGGGACCTGCCTGAATGTCGGATGCATTCCCTCGAAGATGATCATCTATCCTGCGGACAGGGTCGTAGAGATCAAGGGGGCGGCACGGATCGGCATTACCGCGGAGATCAGTGCGATCGACTTCAGCGGCATTATGGACAGGATGAGAAAGACCGTGGCAGAAGGCGAGTCTCACATCCGTGAAAGCATCAGGCTGTCAGAGGATCTCGATTTCTATGAGGGCCAGGGCTTTTTCACGGGAGACCACACCCTGGAGGTCAACGGGGAGAAACTGCGGGGAGAAAAGATCTTTATCGCCACGGGTGCGCGCCCCCACGTTCCGGAGATCCCGGGGATCGAGAAGATAGAGTGCCTCACCAACGAGACCATCCTCCTTCTCAGGGAGCAACCGGAGAGCATCGTCATCCTGGGGGGCGGATACATCGCCGCGGAATACGCCCACTTCTTCGACGCAATGGGGACCAGGGTCATCATGATCCAGAAAAACAGGAGGCTTCTGCCGGACGAGGAGCCGGAGGTCTCGGAACTCCTCGAAAAGAGACTCGGACGGAGGATGAAGGTTCTGACCGATACAGAGGTGACCTCGGTCCGAAAATCCGGCGGGGGGTATGAAGTCACCAGCCGCGCCCGTTCGACCGGAAAGGAGAAGAAGTTTCAGGCTTCAAAGATACTCGCCGCAACTGGAAGGACCTCGAACGCCGATATTCTCAAGGTCAGGGCCTCGGGGATCTCGACAGATGAGCGGAACTTCATCACGGTCAATGAGTACTTCGAAACCAGCAGCAAAGGCATCTGGGCCTTCGGAGATGCACTCGGCAGGAAGATGTTCCGGCATGCGGCGAACAGGCAGGCGACGATCGTCTGGCATAACGCCCTCCATGACGGCAGGGGAACCTTCGACTTTTCTGTCGTTCCGCATGCCGTCTTCACCTCCCCGGAGATCGCATCGGTCGGAATTACGGAAGAAGAGGCAAGGCGGAAATATCATCCCGGGGACCTGCTCATCGGCAAGGCGGTCTATTCCGACGTAGCCAGGGGAGAGGCGATGATGGAGGATGAGGCCTTCGGCAAGGCGATCGTCACGAGAAAAGACGGGAAGATACTCGGGTTCCATATCATCGGCCCTTCCGCCTCGATCCTGATCCAGGAGGTCGTACTCGCGATGTCTCACGGAATGAGCATATGGGACCTGGACAGGGGTATGCATATCCATCCGGCCCTCTCCGAACTCGTCATCGCCACTTTCGGCAGACTGAAGGCGCCGTAGAGGCTGCCGGTTCACCGGACCGGGTGATGTTTTTTATTTCTCCTTGTGGATGAGGCCATAGGATTTCCGTATTATATTATTGCATAAGATCCAGGCGTAGCATACCTATGCAGGGACCGGTACCGCACATTACCGCAGAAGTACAATCAAGCGCCGGAGGTGGACTTTCGTGAAAAGAATGACCGCAGGGAAGCATGTAATCGCAGTCCTTCTATCCCTCCTCTGGGGCATCGTCTTCTGCCTGGACGCAGGGGCTTGGACCAATGGCCAGGATGCCGTCGCGGTCATTGGCCAGCCGGATTTTGTGAGCAGTGGCGCAGGGACCGGAACAGCAGGGCTGCACGCCCCTTACGATGTAGCGGTAGATACCGCCCACGGCAAGCTATACGTGGCCGACGGAGCAAACCACAGGGTATTGCGTTATGCCTATCCCCTCACCGGAAACCAGCCTAACGCGGAACTCGTCTTCGGCCAGCCGGATTTCCTGGGCGGTGCGGCGGGGACATCCCGAAACACTTTTAACAATATCCGCGGCCTCGCCGTCGACGGCACAGGACGTTTATGGGTCTCGGAATTCACGAACAACAGGGTCGTCTGGTTTAACAGCGCGTACGCGATCGCCACGAACCAGCCGAATGCCAGCGGGGTCCTCGGCCAGCCGGATTTCTTCTCAACAGGCGCGTCTGCTGCGCAGAACGGGATGCATTCGCCTTACGGGCTTGCGATTGACGGGACCGGGAGTTTATATGTGGCAGACGCGGGGAATAACCGTGTCCTGCGCTTTGACAACGCCTCAGGCAAGACAAACGGGGCAAACGCCGACGGAGTCCTGGGCCAGCCGGATTTTTTTTCGAACACGGCTGCCATCGCCAGAAACCGCATGAACACGCCGCGCGGCGTCGCGGTTGCAGGATCCAGCCTCTTCGTTGCGGATCGAAACGCAGCCCGAGTCCTGCGTTTCGATAACGCGGCGGGCAAGGCAAACGGGGCGGACGCCGAAGGGGTCCTTGGCCAGTCCGATTTTTTTTCGGGTGTCCAGTCTCTTTCCCAAAGCGGCATGGAATACCCTGGAAGGCTGGCTGCAGACACGCTGGGCAGGCTCTACGTCAGTGACGGGTTCAACTTCGACAGGGTGGTGATATTCCATAATGCCGTCAACAGGCCCAACGGCGCCAACGCGGACTTTGTACTCGGGCAGGCGGATTTTGTAAGCGCGGGCGCAGGTCTGGCCCAGAACAGGATCAGCCTCGACTCTTCCGCCGGCGGAATGGCGGTGGACGATCTGAACCATATCCTCATCCTGGCCGACTTCGGGAACAACCGGGTCCTGCTATTTCAGGATCCGTCACCTCCGGTAGTCTCCATCTCAGGCAATGCCGGGGCCCCGGGGGTAATGCTCAGCTACGACGATGGGGGGCAGAAAACAACGATGGCCGACGGAAACGGCAACTACAGCCTCTCGGTCCCTTTCAACTGGTCGGGGTCGGTCACCCCGTCTCTTTGGGGCTACACCTTTACCCCCACATCCAGAACATATAGGGATACCACTGCGGATCAGGCAGGACAGGATTTCGCGGCATCGTCCATCCCTCCCGTCCGGGTCCCTGCCGTGTCGGGATGGGGGATGGTGCTGTTCGCGGTCTTTTCAGGGGCGGGGGCGGTCCATCACCTCAGGAGGAGATTGGCAAAAAGATAGGCGAATCCTTTTCATTGGTGCGACCCTTCAGTCTTCAGCGGAATACACGAAAAAATCACACCCCCTGCAGTCCTTGTGCTTTCTGGATATGATGACCGGGGTGTTGCCCCGGCAGAGAGTACCTGAGACGAGCCAGCACATACGACCGGCCCGGTACACGACCGCAGGACAGGAAGCATCCTTTTCATGCCCGCACTGCATATACTCCCAGCAGTGCATCTTTCCTGCCTGCTGAAACCCCTCCTGAGTCAAGCTGTCTTCATCCATCTATCCCCTCCCACATCGATATAGTCTTCCCCTTGACTTTCCAATAACGACGATACCCGGACACATCGCCGGCCTAATGAACCGGCTGCTCCCTCTTTATGACAATTATTTCCGGACAGTTCTGTGCGATCCCCAAGTATTCAAAATTTGCAGGTTTTTGCTTCTATTCTTTCCCCCGAATCCGTGTATTCCCCAAAAACAGCCGTCTTCCCCAAAAAAACTTCAAAACGGTATCCTTTCGGACACCGTTTTGAATATCGTGAGATCTCCTGCTACGCGACTTTTCTGAGAATCCCCCTCAGTATATCATCCTCTGTATGGAGGACTCCTCTCAACTCCCTGTCATCGGTCTTACGGATCTCGCCCTTCAGATCCTTTTCATACGTCGCGAGAACTGACCTCAAGGTCTCTTTCTCCCTATCGTTGAGTTCGAGTACCATGGCCAACCTCCTTCCCCCTCCTCTTCCCCTATCTATATTTTATCACTCCGCCAGGAAATTACAATAGCGGCACAGAGATGGCATCCGGCAGGCCCCTCGCCCCCTACACCCCTCATCCATAGTTCTGCCAGTAAATATGCTTCAGATATTTGGGAAAGTTAATGGCATGCCGGTCCTGAAGTGTCCTGGCCTTCTGCCTGTACCCGGAGAGGTCCCTGAGCCGGACCGGCCTGTCAAATCCGAAGACGATCGCGTTCTGGGCCGACTCGGACAGGAGGAGCTTCAGGGTATTGTTCATGAAGGCCTCCTGAAGCCTGAGGTGTATCATGGGAAAATTGTCCTGTGGCCTGTTCCAGAGGTTTATCGAGAATATCCCTTTTTCGTTCAGCCTGCCGCGGCATGCGGCCAGGAAGTCTACTTCCAGGAGGGCGGCCGCAGGTCCTCCATGGTCAAAGGCATCGACCAGGATAAGATCATACCTGTCGGCCCCACTCTGCTGTCCGATAAAGTCCTCTCCAGCAGCATGAAAAATTCTGATCCCGGGGGCTTCCCGCGGGAGATGGAAAAAGTCATGGGCCAGATCGATCACCTTATTCCTGAGTTCCACGATATCGACAGTGCATCCGGGAAAGGCCGCCCGGATAAAGTGGACGAGCGAACATCCCCCCATTCCTACAAGAAGGACCGATCCGGGGTCGCTTTTAAATAAGAGGGCCGACATCATCGCATGGCTGTAATCATCCACGAGTATCTCCGGACGATCAAGCCTGATGCTGCTCTGGGATATCCCGTCTCCAAAATACAGGGACCGCATCCGGCCGTCGTCCGCAACAAAGATCTCTCCGTACTCGTCCCGGCAGTAATGTATTATCTCCCCCCGTATCCTTTTCCCACCCATGGTATGCTGAAGCCCTCCACCTTATTCTTTCTGTTCCGGATGCCTTTCCACGCTAACAGGCTGCCACATGCGCCCTATCCGCCTAAAGAAATCCCCTGTTTTGCCGATATAATAAATAATATACTTTGTAAATTTGACAATATGTGATCACCGTCACTATCCTAAAAAGAACGTTCCTGTAGAATAGTATCAGAAAAGCAGCTTGTTTCGCATTTCCCCTGAACGGTTTCCAAGACCGCAGGAGGAGGGAAGAAGACATGAATTTCCCCAAGATCAAAAGAATCCTGTCAATACCGCTCGCAGCAATTACCTGTATCTTTGCGGCACTCTCCGCCTCGCCCTCCTTCGGCGAGGACTCGCCTGTGATGGCCCCTGTCAACCCGTCCTTCGTGGATTACATGAACACCATCAGCCCACTCGGAATACAGAATGTGACTTCCGATGGGCATGGGCTCGGCTATATACCCTCACCTCTGGATCGTTCGCATCTGGCAGGCGAGTCCGTATTCCCCATACTCCCTCTGGGTGCCTTACCGTCAAGTTACGACCTCAGGACGTACGGTAAGGTTACCCCTGTCAGAAACCAGCAGAACTGCGGAGACTGCTGGGCCTTCGCCAGCATGGCGTCTTTAGAATCGAACCTTCTCACTGCCGAGACACGGGACTTTTCAGAAAACAATCTCAAAAACACTCACGGGTTCGACTGGGGACCGTGCGACGGAGGAAACGGCGACATGTCGACCGCTTATTTTGCAAGAGGGGATGGGCCTGTCAACGAGTCTGACGACCCGTATAACCCGAATCCCCCGTATGTGTCGCCCTCCGGCCTGTCCGCGCAGAAGCACCTTCAGGAGGTCCTTATCATACCCCCGAGGACCGGCGCCCTGGATAACGACAATATCAAGCAGGCGGTGATGGCTTACGGCGGCGTTTATACCACCTATTACTCTTCAACGGATTATTATTCCTGTTATTACTCCGGGTCCTGCCCGGCAGGTTCTTTTACGACCTATTACTTTTCCGGAAGCAGCGCTGGCAATCATGCGGTCACGATCGTGGGGTGGGACGACTCTTTTCCGGCCGGCAGCTTCTCGACAGCACCTCCGGGAAATGGTGCCTTTCTCATAAAAAACAGCTGGGGCACGGGATGGGGCGTCAATGGCGGATATTTTTATATCTCGTATTATGATACGACCTTAGGTTATGGGTATAATGGTCACGACGGCAGTTATGTCTTCAACGGTACAGAGCCTGCAACCAACTACACGCGTGTGTATCAGTATGATCCGCTGGGGCAGTCAGCCGCAGTAGGCTATGGCAGCACTACAGCCTGGTTCGCCAACGTCTTCACCGCCGTCGCCCCGGAGCAGCTGTCGGCCGTGAGTTTTTACACCAATGACGTGAATGTCGCCTACACGATATATGTTTATACGGATGTTGCATCTCTGCCCACCAGTGGCGTCCTTGCGGGAACAACCACAGGCTCGATCGCAGCGCCGGGTTATCATACCGTAACCCTCAGCAGTCCTGTCCCGATAACATCAGGCCGGAAGTTTTCCGCAGTGGTAAGGCTCACAAACTCCTCGGACACATCACCGATCCCACTGGAATACCCTTTTGCAGGATACAACAGCGGCGCGACAGCCATCACCGGGCAGAGCTATATGAGCAGCAACGGGGTGAGTTGGACGGATGTAGCATCCTGGCATGCAAACACCAACGTCTGCCTGAAGGCGTTCACGAGGGCCGGCGGAGATACGACACCACCCCCCGCCCCGGTCGGGCTTTCATCCACCCCTTCTTCATGGACAAACTTCAATTCCTTCGCGATCGACTGGACCAACCCCGCGGATCCTTCCGGGATTGCGGGCGCCTACTACAAGGTCGGGTCTGCGCCCGGATCAGGATCAGACGGGACATACACCACAAGCAAGCCGTTCATTGTTCCGGCCGGGGCCCAGGGGGGACAGAGCATCTACGTCTGGCTTCAGGACGGCGCAGGGAATAGGAACTACCTGTATAACGCATCAACGACTCTTTATTATGATGGCACCGCCCCCTATGACGGGGGGCTCTCCGCGACCCCGGCCGTCGGGCAGGTCTCGCTGAACTGGTCCGGGTTTTCCGACAGCGGCGGCAGCGGACTCAGAAGCACAAACACCTATAAAGTCGCCAGGAATACAGGCGTTTATCCTGCCGGACAGTGCGCCGACGGCACCCAGGTCTATCTCGGCTCCGGGACAGCAGCAACGGATACCGGGCTGACAGACGGACAGACCTATTACTACCGCACCTGCGCCTATGACGCTGCGGGCAATATCTCGACAGGGGCCACGGCAGCGGTGACCATCCCCGCCAGGATCACCCTCGACTCCTCCCCTTCCGGAAGGCAGGTCACCGTGGATTCGGTCTCGTATACAGCACCCCATACCTTCAGCTGGAATCCCGGGACGAACCATACAGTCTCGATCACCTCGCCCCAGAGCGGAGGGTCCGGGTCACGGTATGTCTTTGGCTCATGGAGCGACGGGGGGGCACAGACACATACGATCGTCACCCCTTCGTCAGATAACACCTATACCGCGAATTTCACGACGCAATACCAGTTGACCACCTCAGCGGGGCAGGGAGGCAGCGTCGGCCCGGACTGCTCTTCAGGCTGCTGGTACAGTTCAGGCGCTTCTGCAGGTCTGTCGGCAACCCCCGCCGCAGACTATGTTTTCAGTGCCTGGACCGGGGACTGCGCTGGGGTGAATCCATCAACCGCCGTGCTCATGAGTACGGCAAGAAACTGTTCCGCCAATTTCGCATCCTGCCTGGATAACCCGGCAAGGAATGAGAGGACCTCCGCATCCTTCCCTTCCGCCGGAAATGCATACAGCAGCGTTGCTACTCTGACCGGAGACACCATCGAGCTGATCGGAACGACCCTGAGCGAAACGCTCGACCTTACCAGGGGCATATCGGTAACACTATTAGGAGGGTACGCATGCGGGTTTACTGGGCCTGCTTCATACTCGATCATTCTTGGGTCGCTGACGATCGACAGAGATTCCCTCGCGGTAACTGTAGAGAACCTGATAGTGCAGTAGCCGCCGGGCATGCCGTATCGCAGTTGCCGCAGTTCATACATGCGTGTCACCGAAGGCACGGCGCCGGGGTGAAACTCCCTTGGACCAGGAGAGGGGGTGTGCTGCCTGTCCTTGGGGAGGAGATGACAGGCAGCACGGGAAAAGAAATGATCCAACGATTCACTATAACTAAGAATTGTGAACTAATTGTGAAAACCGCTTGACCGGCAGGATATCTTATTCAGATCGCCCCTGGAAAAGGGCATCCTGTTTATCGGAATCGGTCATGGATCTAACGCAGCACAGAGAACCGGCGCTGTAAACAGCGCTGCCTCAGAACTGTTCCGTAAGTAATAGCGCAGAGACTGCTGCAGCGCATTATGTCATCGCAAATGGCACTATTTTGAAGTTTTCCTTTTATGGTAGACTATGAGTCGAGGAGGTGTGGGCTCATTATCAGGTCGGGACAGTCCTCAATGAGGTTCAGATCAGTTTGGGGGAGTTGCGTCCCTCTCTATGTGCTTGCGCTATTTCTTTTTTTCGCCCCCTCTGTAAAAGCGGACCAGATCCCAGCCAAAAAGACCCTCACTGCCGTCATCCCCTTGGACTCGCCGCCAACGTACTTCAGGGACAGCAAAACCGGTGAGGCTGCCGGGTTTGCTGTCGATGTCACGAATGCGATTGCCCAACGGGCCGGATATTCGATCAGATACAAATTCAGGAACGACTGGACCGAGATCATTGCAGACCTTCTGCGCGGATCTGCCGACATTGCCCCGGAAATGGGAATTACTGAAGAGAGAAAGAATATCCTGTCATTTTCATTGCCGACAGACACCTTCCCTGTTGTCGTTTTCGTCAGGACTGACAGCACTGTGACCTCATTGAGTGACAGCATGAATATCGGGGTAATAAAAGGGAGTGCTGCGTACGAAATCATACAGAAACAGCGCAAAGGAATTACCCCAAAAACCTACGAGAGTTTCCAGGGGGGGCTGCTTGACCTGCTCGCAGGCCAGATCGATGCCTTTTGTTGCCCGGCCCCCACGTTAATCCAGCTGGCAAGGAAAGCCGGCGTAGAAGACAGAATCAAGATTGTCGGAAGGCCGCTGCTCGAACTGAAAAGGGCGGTAGCTCTGCGTCAGGACGACACAGAGTTGCTCGCCAGGTTCAATAAGGCGATCGATGATTTTGTGGATACGTCAGAGTACAAGAAGATCTATTCCCGGTGGTATGGTTCTCCTGCGCCCTACTGGTCAACAGAGAGGGTCGAAGTTGTTGTGGGCGCGGCGGTGGCACTTGTTGTCATTATCATGGCGGTGTGGAGGTATTTTTCGATTGTTTCGCTTAACAGTAGACTCATCGAAACAAAAGCCCAGCTGAAGCAGAGCGAGATCTTCTTAAAGACAATTATCGAAACAGAACCCGAATGTGTGAAACTGGTTGATGCTGAAGGCACCCTGATCATGATGAACAAGGCCGGTCTGGACATGATCGAGGCCGAATCTCTTGAGCAGGTCAAGGGACAGTGCGTCTGTCCCCTGGTGAATTCCGGCTACAGGGACGATTTCATGAAGCTCACCCGTGAGGTCTGTAACGGCGGATCAGGAATATTGACGTTTGAGATGACGGGACTGAAGGGCAGGAGCCTCTGGCTGGAAACCCATGGAGTGCCTTTTCGCAATGAGAAAGGTGAAATCATCGCCCTGCTGGGAATAACCCGTGACATTACGGAAAAGATAAAATCCGAGGCTGCATTAAAGGCGAGCGAAGAAAACTTCCGCACCCTTTTTGACAAGGCAGCCGATGCCCTTTTCATGATAAGGCCTGACGGGATCATAGCCGGTGTGAATGAAGTGGTGTGTTCACGGTATCATTACACCAGGGAAGAGCTCATCGGGATGAGCGTGACCAGTATCGACTCTCCGGCAACCGCGAAATACGCGGCGGAAAGAATTCGGAAGATCCAGGAAGACGGAGTCGCAATCTTTGAGGCCGAGCATATAACGAAAGACGGAAGGATAATCCCGACAGAAGTAAATGCCACTTTCATCATTCAGGGGGATGAACCCCTTCTCCTGGCAACCTGCCGGGATATTACCGAGCGCAAAAGGGCGGAAGACGCTCTTGCCTGCGAAAAAGAACGTCTGGCGGTGACGCTCAAAAGTATAGGCGATGGGGTGATCGCCACCGACATTTCCGGCACTATCCTCACTCTGAACAAGGTGGCTGAGACCCTCACAGGCTGGTCCGCTGAAGAGGCAACGGGCAGGCCGTTAACCGAGGTCTTCAACATTATCAATGAAACCACAAGGGAAAGGTGCGATAATCCGGTCGAAAAAGTAATCAGGACCGGATTGATAATAGGACTGGCAAACCATACGGCCCTGATCAGAAAAGACGGGACTGAGGTAATCATCGCGGACAGCGCCGCCCCGATCAGAGACAGCAGTAGCATAACAATCGGGGTCGTGCTGGTTTTCCGTGATGTGACCGAACAATACAGGATGGAACAGGAGATGCACAAGATGCAGAAACTGGAATCACTGGGGGTCCTGGCCGGCGGGTTGGCCCATGATTTCAATAATCTCCTGACATCGATCATCGGGAATGTGAGTCTGACAAAGATGCTGATAGGCACAGACAACAAGGCCTTTCAACGTCTTACCGAAGCGGAAAAGGCCGCTCAGCGGGCAGCAGACCTTACCCATCAGTTGCTCACTTTTTCGAAGGGTGGCGCCCCCATAAAAAAGATTGCGTCCATTCCCGAGATAACAAGGGAGGCGGTAACCTTCGCCCTTTCAGGCTCGAATGTCACCTGCGTCTACAGCATCCCGACACATCTGTGGAGTGCTGAAGTTGACAAGGGGCAGATGAATCAGGTCTTTAACAATCTCATCATTAACGCCATCCAGGCCATGCCCGGCGGGGGAACGGTACATGTAGATTTTCAGAATGTCACGCTCGCTGAAGAAGAAGTAACGGACCTGCATGCAGGTCATTATATAAGGGTTACATTCGCCGATGGAGGGAATGGCATTCCGGAGGAATATATAGGGAAGATATTTGATCCGTATTTCACAACAAAGAAGACGGGAAGCGGCCTCGGACTTGCAACCGTATTTTCAATTCTCAAACGCCACGGGGGCAGCATATCGGTGAAATCAGCGGTAGGCGCCGGGACCACGTTCACGATCCATATCCCTGCCCTGCGGGATACGGTCAATCCCGAACACGAGGAAACGGGAGGGATCAAGGAGGGCAGGGGGAAGATCCTTGTGATGGATGATGAGGAACTGGTGAGGAATGTATCAGGGGATATATTGACCGCCCTCGGCTATGAGGTAAGCTTTGCCAGGGATGGCAAGGAGGCTATCGATCTTTACAGGCGGGAAGCAGAGGAAGGGAACCCGTTTCATCTCGTGATTATGGATCTGACCATTCCTGCCGGATTAGGGGGAAAAGAGGCGGTAACAAAGCTCCACGAGATTGACCCGTATGCTAAAATTATTGTTTCCAGCGGATATTCCAGTGACCCTATAATGTCCGATTATAAGAAATACGGTTTCTGCGGGGTCATAAACAAACCCTACAACGCCAACCAGGTGAGCGAGGTGGTCAACAACGCCCTTAAGGCATAGAGCCGGATACGGCTGCACGCCGGGGCTGTCTTTCGGGCTCTGTACCATTCCTGGAACATTGCGGCATTGTCCTGGCAGCGGCGAAACATTCAGGCCTGAGGGGAAGGTTTTATTCCGTTCACGAATTCCCGCCACCAACTTCAAATTATGTTCATAGTTGAATGCTACTCTTTCTGCATACAATTATTTCGATATAGTTTTGCAGGAGGGCCTATGAGTTGCCCCTATTTTGAAGAAGGCTACATTGGCACATGCGGAGCATCCGAGGCACGGTATGTTCCGAGCATCGACAGGATGGAAACATACTGTTTTAAGCAGACCTACAGGCTCTGCCCGACACTGTCCGAATATCTGTACGAAAACGATATGGCTATGGCAAACTGCATCCCTAAAAAGAAGTTGGCCCGCCGGTAAGCAAACAGGGTACGGGAGACATGTTTCTGCGGTGAGGCACCCCATAGGCGACAGTCAATACGGCGGGTTTATCCGGACATGCCCCGGGCCATATGGTTCTCCTGCGCCCTTCAAGGCACCCGGCCCTCCGTCAGATTATTCATCACCCTTATTATCATCGATATCCAGGTGGAATTTATGCAGGAACCTATGATACACGGGTGCAAACAGAACACCCACAAACGTCAGGAAGGCGACGCCGCTAAAAAGGGCATACAGAGCCGAAAATATCTTGCCGCCCTCGGTTTCCATCTTGTCGACCGGCCCCATTCCTGTCAGGATCATGGATGCATTCAGAAATGAATCAAGCCATTGAAGTTTCCCCGTCAAATGATAGCCGAGAGTCCCGATGCCAAGAGAAAATGAAAGGATCACAAGAGCAAAGGCAAGATACTGAATTTGCCTGGAAACAAACTCCCCGGTGGACTTCAGGGGTTCTTTGTGGTGTTCAAACATGATGCATTCCTCTAGTGATTATAATCCGCGCAACCCGACATCGCAATCACAGCCTTTTCCCCGCAGGATTTCAATCTGCCTTTCTACCGGGTCCACAAGGGTGGTCTGAACACGGCTCCCCGTGGCCTGTGCCCTGTCCAGAGGGCTCTGATGCCGGTACCCTCTGGCAATCATTTCCCTCACAATGGTCTCATGGACCTTGTACAGGGCCCCCAGTTTCCCCTGCCATCTCTTTGTCTCGGGATGATTCGCATACCCTTTCTTCCCCTGCGTCAGTATATTCCAAATAGCATGGAGTTCATTATGCTCCCCCAGCAGATGATTACGGCACAATCTGCCGGGAGGTATGTCCCATATTCTCATGCTGTAATTATATCTTCCGTACGCCTGAGGACAGTCAGTCGACGATATGCCGCATCCCCCGGCCTTCTGTTGTCAATGCGGCAGTTTACTGCGGGACACTTTCACAGGTCTTTTCTCCCCAAGGATTGGCCTGCCCGCCGTAGGTTTTGAAAGATGACTATAAATATAAAACCCACATCCCCCGCATGCTTTGCTTCTCTGTGGATGCATACCATGCACCTTGCCCCCGCATAAGGTCTTTGCCACTAGCCAGCACGATCTCCCTGCCTTCTGTTCGACAGCGGGGCATAATGAGTCCTTTCCATGTCCGCAGTCATTGTAATCCCAGCATTTCATTTTATTGTCGCCTTCTGCCAAGTCGGTCTCCTTTTCTTTTTCCATCCCGCCAATCGCCTGCATGCAGCCGGCTCCCCGTTGCACCGGCATGGATTCATCAGGACCAAGCCGCCCGCGACCCGTCATTGCCGGCACCTGAAGGAAAGTTTTACAGGAAGGGGTGGGAATCAAACCGAATGAACGGTGTCGGGAGCCAGGCTCTTTTTAGAGGCATCACCTCGCCGTCCGGTCCTCCTGTCAGGATGCGGTCTTTAGCCCATGAACTAGCATACCAGAATGGCGGAGGAATAGCTTGTCCTCCAGCCCCTGGCCGGATCGGAATCTTACAAAATGTCTGCCGTCAAAAAGACTTATTCACAGACATCAGAGTCCAAAGGCAGGCGTTACCGAGACCTCGGCTGACCCGGTGCTCTCCATGACGGAATTAACCGCGGTCACCACAAAGAAATAGGTGACACCATCTGTCAGGCCGCTGACGGTCTGGGGACTTGCTACCCCGGCTATCTTCAAACCGGTCGCCATCACATTGCCGCTCACCGTTGCATAGTAGATATTATACGATGTGGCGCCTGAGGATAAACTCCAGGAAATGATTGCCGCGCCATCCAGGGGGGTTGCCGTTACGTTCACCGGCGTGGCCGGCACCTGAATCAACGCAGTGGGAATTGCTGAGACCTGCGCCGATTCGACACTCTCCCCGCTGGAACTGTCCGCGGTGACGACAAAGTAATATTGAGTATCATTCGACAGACCCGAAACAACATAAGGACTCGTCACCCCGGCTATCTGGACGCCGGACTTTTTCGTGACACCACTTTGCACGCTGTAGTAAATATTGTATGAGGCTGCGCCCGATGAAGCATCCCACTTGATGGTGACCGTTCCATTCCCGGAGGTTGCCGTCACATTAGCCGGCGCAGAGGGCGCATGTGAAGGCTGCACATTTTCCCATCCCCACTTCCCGCACCCCCAAAGCATGCTCACGAACACAAGCAGGGCTACAGCGACGATACAATTCCTCAATTGTCTTCTTCGTGAATACATTACTCCCCCCTGTTTCATTTGTATATCGAGCCGCTCGGCGGACTTATAATGCAGCCCCATAAATGCTTCTGTCAACTCATGTCATCTCGCCGGCAACGCAATTGTCCCTTTTCAGTTATCCGGACGCACTGTAGCCTTCCACCCTGTTCCTGCCGTTATTTTTGGCCGCATAGAGGGCCTCATCGGCCCTGCGGACAAACTCATCGAGTGTAAGGCCGTCTTCATATGCCGAAACGCCGATGCTGATAGTAACTCTTCCGACCTGGTCGTGCTCCGCCATTTCGACCGCGCACCTGATCTTCTCGGCAAGGGCCAAAGCGCTCTCCGCCGTTGTCTCGGCAGCCACTACCGCAAATTCCTCCCCGCCGACACGGCCCAGAACATCCGATTTCCTTATATGCTCTGTCACCACCGATGCCGTCTTCCTGAGCACCCTGTCTCCGGCAGCATGGCCATAGGTGTCGTTTACCGCCTTGAAATAGTCGATATCGAACATGACAAGGGAAAGGGACCTGGTGTATCTCACCGCCCTCTCCTTCTCCTGCCCGAGGAGCTCGTAGAATTTTCTTCTGTTAAAGACTCCGGTAAGCGCGTCCTTTTCCGCATACTCCCTCAATTTATGCTCAGCCTCTTTCCTATCCGTGATGTCCCTGATTATCCCCACTGCGTGCCATTGCTCGTTGATGCTGATGCCCGATATGGAGAGATCCACCGGGAACTCTGTCCCATCTTTCCTCTGCGCGACCATCTCCAGCGTCCTGCCAACAATTGCTCCTTCCCCAGTCTTCGCAAACCCCGCAAACCCCTTCCGGAAATCCTCGTAATGCCGCAGCGGGACTATAATTTCATGCAGGTCCTTCCCTAACGCCTCTCCCGCCGAGTACCCGAACAGTTTTTCAGCAGCCGGGTTCCAGAATGATACCGCCCCGGCAGCGTCGATCATCACTATCGCGTTGGCGGCCATCTGGGTGATGGTGCGCATCCTCTCTTCGCTCTCTCTCAGTGCGTTCTCGGCCATTATCCTGTCAGTGATGACCTTTGCCGTGGCGATAAAATGGGTGATCGCGCCCTGTCCATTGCGCATCGGCGTAATCGTGCATTCGTCGTAGTAGAGTTCCCCGTTTTTCTTCCGGTTGACGAAGACATTGCGATATATGTTCCCCGAAAGGATTGTATCCCACAGTTCCCTGTAAAACCCTTCTCCGTGAAGCCCGGACTTCAGCATGCTGGGGGTCCTTCCCTCGGCCTCCTCCCTTGTGTAGCCGGTGACCGTCTCGAAGGCGGGATTGACGTATTCGATAATACCCTTGCTGTCCGTTATGACGACCACGTCGGCCGCCTTTTCGACCGCTGTAGAAAGCTTCCGCATCTCCGTTTCCGCGGCCTTTCGCTCGCTGATATTCCTCGATACGTGAATGACCTTCACGACCCGGCCACTGTCGTCCCGTATCGGATTGGTCGAAACCTCTGCGTAGACCTTTCTGCCGTCCGAGGTGTAGTGGACATGTTCATACGTGGCGTACTTGTGAAGGCGGACCGTATCGCAAAGAGGACAGGGATCGTCAGGTGCGGCGCAGGGGAGGGGAGACCGATGCGTCACTTCATGGCAGGTCTTCCCTATGACCTCATCCCTGGTCAGTCCCAGATCCGAGAGGAATGCCGCATTGACATCCACTATCCTGAAGTCACGCACATCGATCACTGAAATGGCGTCATGCATGCCGTTGATGACCATTTCGGCGAATTCCCTGTCCCGCCGCGACATCTCTTCAGCCCTCTCCGCGCGCACAATAATAGCCGCAGCGTAGAAGCCGAAACCGATAAAGGAAAACAGCACAAAGAGCCTCATCCAGAGCTCCCCCGTATCAGAGGAGAGCACCCGCGAAAGAAACGAGGAATGTTGCAGAAAAGAATCAACAGCCGAGTCCAGGAGCCAAAATAGAACTCCAAGAAGGGAACCGATGCACACCATTTTTACCATGGTCCAATGTTTTCGCATAAATATTATCAGCTGCCCTCTCCAATCCCGGCTGACGGCCTCTTTATATATTTACATAATTATTCATTCGTTATATAAAACAAACAGCACCTCTCTACTATTTATTATCATTACAATTCGTACAAGTAGCAATCCGGGCCGGTCTGATTTGTATGTAAGTCAATCGTAAGCGGACTGTCAGGCTTGATTACGAAAAGGGAGAAGAACCATTTACCGGCGGAAGACCGCTCACCAGACAGTCAGATGGGCAGCTCCGGCTGTCAAAGAAAAAAGGCGAGGGGAATTCCCCTCGCCTTTTTTCTTACGTGCTGGGGGCGGCCTTATCCCCGGATGACTCCCGTTTTCCTCAGATACCGGACAGCCCCGAGGCCGGCCAGCACCATGAATACGATCATTCCCCATTCCGTCATAGTCGGCACATCAACAGGACCTTTTCCCGCCGGCTGAGCAACTCCGCCCTGGTCGACGATGATCCCGTCGACACCTGTGTCGTCTCCCAGTTGACCGTCGTGGAGGTGCAGGGTGACCGAATTGTTGCCGTTGTCAGTGACGTTACCCAGAGTATACCAGGCGGACGTCGAGACAAGGCCGGGAGTCGTGGGGCCATATTTTCTATAGGTACTCCCGATGACACTTCCCGGGAAGGTTATTGTGACGTCCGCATCTGCGCAGTTGAGCGTGAACTCCACAAGACCGTAAGGATACTCAAACGCAGCGTCATCACCTGTCTGGGCCTCTGTCTTCGCTCCCCAGGAAGTGAACCCGCAGCCGGGGCTGTTCGTCACAAGGGTGATGTCGCCATTACCTGTTGCCGCGGGGAAGGTCACACTGTTATTGAGGACAAAAACCGCCTCGCAGGTCATGGCACCGTTTACTGTCACCTGTCCGTCTGAACAGTCAGGATCTCCGGCCCAGGTTTTGAAATTCCAGCCTGCCGCCGGCACAGCGGTGAGGATCACAACAGTCCCCTGATTGTAGGTTTCGGAACAGTTTGACCCGCAGTTGATTCCGTCGCCTTCGACGCCGATCATGTTCCCGGTCACGGTCCCGCTGCCGCTCGTTGACAGGCCGAGCAGATATTGGAACAGTACAGCATGTGCTGCAGTGCCGCTGCTGCCGTTGAAGTTCGCATCCCCTGCATATGTTGCTGTAAGCGTACGGGGGCCGGACGTTGCCAATGCAAGACTGCATGAGCCTGCTGCAACGGTACTTGTGCAACTGTTCACTCCGTCTGAAACTGTTACGTTTCCTGCAGGTGTGCCGCTGCCCGGGGCTGTCGCGGTAACGCTGTAGGATACCGTCACGATCTGACCGATAACCGAAGGATCGGGTGTGTCTGATGTTATCGCAGTTGTCGTCCCCGACTTGTCTACCGTATGAGACTCACCAGCTGAAACGCTTCCGACATAATTTGCATCCCCTGCATAGGTTGCGGTAAGGGTATGCGCACCTGCCGTTGTCAGGGCAACAATGCATGAGCCGGCTGCCACAGTGCCGGTGCAGCTGGAGGCGCCGTCTGTGACAGTTACGTTGCCCGTCGGTGTACCGCTGCCCGGGGCTGCTACAGTCACGCCATAGGATACCGTCACAGTCTGACCCGCCAGTGATGGATCGGGCGCATCGACGGTAATTGCCGTGGTTGTCGCAGCCTTGTTGACTGTGTGCGTCTCACCGGGGGAGACGCTGCCCGTGAAATTGGCGTCGCCTGCATAGGTTGCGGTAAGGGTTCCTGTCCCCGGTATCGCAAAGGTGATGCTGCAGCCCCCTGCGGCGACAGTGCCGGTACAGGTGTTCGTCCCGTCCGAGACCGTCACGTCTCCCGTGGGTGTGCCGCTGCCCGGGGCCACGGGAATTATGGTATAAGTGACGGTGACGGCCTGGCCAGTCACCGAAGGATCGGGTGCGTCACCGGTGATGGTGGTGGTCGTTGCAGCCTGCACTACCGACTGGGTCAGAGGAGCCGAAGTGGATGTCACGAAGCTCGTATCTCCCCCATAGACCGCGGTAATCTCATGGCTTCCAGCTGCAAGCGCCGCTGTCGAGAAAACTGCATGGGCCGTGCCGTCCAGGGTTGCTATACCCAGGGGCGTAGCGCCGTCCATGAAGGTTACCGTGCCTGTCGGGACGCTTCCCGCCTCGCTGTCGGCGACTGTTGCCGTGAAGGTGACGGATTCCCCGTACGCTGACGGGTTCGGAGCCGATACAAGGGTCGTTGTTGTCCCTGTGACGAATTCGTAAGCCCCGATGTCACAGCCGGCCCCCTGCGGCCTTACAACGCCTCTCTGATCCGAAGACGGGCAGGAGGAGGGGTCGCCTGCGTTTATCGCAGGGCTTCCGGAAAGAACGGCTATTGTCATCATCGAGCCGCCGTTGTCCTGCAGGCCCGAGGGATCACGTGATATGAATTGTCGGTATTCAGTCCGGCTGTACCGATATCTCCGCTGAGGACCGTGAGGTTAGCTCCAAAATCCCGCTCGGAACGGGCCGTCTCGGTCCCTGCAAACCCGCCGTAGAGGGCCACCCCGCTTTTGAGCCTGAAATTTACGGTACGGTCCGTTCCCGTGGTCGGGGTATACGTCCCTGTCTTCACCCATATCTCCACACCCGAGGGAGCATTGCCGAGGGCGTATTGTAGGTCGCAGGCGTTCGCCCACGTATCGCACAGCCCGCCTGACAAGCCCCCCTCAATCACATATAAGACAGTCGGCATGACCATGAATGTCGCACTCGGCCCTGCAGCAGACGCCGTATTGCCTGCAGAGTCGGAGGCGGTGCCGGCTGCGATGCTGATACCGATCGTGCCTGTCCCTGTTATCCCGCTTATCGTCACGGTGCGGCTTGATGTCCCGTTCCCGCTCACCGCGGCAGTACCTGTTGCGGTACCGGTCGTATCGATTGTCACATCCCCGTCTGCGAGGGTTACGGCATCCGCACCAGTATAGGTGATCGTATAGTCCACCGGTCCTGATACCGTACTTGCAGACGCCGGGGCTGAAATGCTGATCGTCGGGGCAACAGTGTCGAGCACATAGGCCTGGCTGAATACGGTCCCGTCGTTGCCTGCTGTATCGGTCACCTTGGCCTTCAGTGTGTTGCTCCCTGCCAGGGTCTGCCCAGCAAGCGACCAGGTGTTCGAACCCACCGATGCCGCAGCAGTACTCCACGTCGCCCCGTTATCGAGCGAGACGTAGACGGTTTCCCCGGCCGCAAGATTGGCGGACAGCGTACCGCTGATCGTCTGGGCCGCAGTCCGGGTTATGAAGTCCGTGCTGCTCATTCCGGTGTCGGCCGAGAAGGCCGCTGTCGCTATGGTCGTCGCCGGCCCGGTAGTGTCCAGCACATAGGAATGAGTCCAGGCAGTGCTGCTGCCGGCCGAGTTGTAGACGCGCGCTTCAAACGTGCTGCTGCCGGACAAGGTGGTTGTGGTAGACCAGGCACTGGAACCTACAGTAGATGTCGTAGCATCGGCCCATGTCGAGCCGCCATTATAAGACACCTCTACCTTTTCGCCGGTGGCAAGGTTGGCGCTCAGTGTGCCGCTGATGGTCTGACTTGCGGTGTTGGTGATCCAATCGGTACTGCTTGTGCCGGTATCAGCCGAAAGGGAGGCAGAAGATACCGTTGTGGTCGGCGGGGCCACTACCGCTACCGTGACCGTCCTGGTAGCAGTAGCCGTGCCGTCGCTCACCTGCACGGTGAAGGTCTCCGTACCGCTGTAGCCGGCAGCCGGTGCATAGGTGATGGTGCCTCCAGGGGTGATGTCCGTACTGCCGGAACTGGCAGTGGCACCCGAAATGCTGAGAGTACCGCCATGGTTGGGGGCCACGCTCTGCGACCAGGTCTCTGTCTGTCCGGAATCAGTGTCGCTCACGTGCAGCAGACTCGTGATGTCGGTAGCGCCAGAGTTCCAAATGACCGACAGTGTGGTGGTAGCGCCGACAAAGGTCGGGGCAATATTCGGAGAAATGACATTAACGGTATAATCTTCCGCCTCGCCGTAATCGATATTGCCGGAGGCCAGAGGGTCACGATTGTAATCCGTGACCACGCGCATGCGTGTTGCACCGAGTGTCGCCCCTGCGGGTACCGTGAAGTTGGCGGTATACGGCCCGCCGGTAGTGCCGCCGGCAGCGCCTCCGGAGGCCGCACTCAGGATTGTGACGGTTTCGCCGGCATCGGCAAAACTGCCATTCTGATTCCAGTCAAAGAAGGCCGCCACCGTCTGTGCAGCTACATTACTGCCTCCGATAGTGACAGATATGGTCTGATTCGAGCCGCGCAGCAGGTTCGTGCTCTGGGCAGTAAAATCGGTATATGCGGTCTCGTTCATCGTCCCGGTATACGTCGATGTGTTGTTGATTGTCCTAACGACCAGTTTATGATACCAAGGAAATGAGGAAATAGGGTGACACTCGAAGTTGAGGAAACTGAGAGGAGTGTCATCGATGGAACAGGCAAAGAGTATACAAAGGGGCAGAGGGAAGAGG
>JAKAIE010000097.1 GCA_021814475.1 Nitrospirota bacterium | reverse complement strand
GAGACCTGCAGCATCCCCGTCATCATCCATTCGATGATCGACAACAAGGATCTCGCCTTCGCACTCGGGGCCTCGGATTACCTTCTGAAGCCCCTTGACAAAAAAGCCCTTCTCGGGAAACTCGAAGAACTGGCGATATTCTCGCGCAGAAACAGTCTGCCTGTCTCCATGCTCCTCATCTCGGGTGACGCGGCGGCACAGGACCAGCTGTACAGGATGGCTGTCGCCAACGGCTTCCTCTTTCATGCCGCCTCCGGCCAGGAGCAGGGGATAGAGCTCGCCGCGGCCACCAGGCCGCATATCATCATGATCGACCTGGGCGATGATGGCTTTGACATCATCAAGGCGATCAAAAGCAACGCCGCGACAATGGACATTCCTGTCTTTGCCCTGACCAACAAAGACCTCACGCTCGGGGAACGTCAGGACCTGACAGGCCAGATCGACAGGATACTGAAAAAAGACAGGCTGATAGAAAATGACCTCGTCATGCACCTGAAAGACCTGGAAGTGCTCCACCCCAGGCGGGCCGGCCTGATTGATGAGCTGACCGGTCTCTTTAATCACCGGTACTTCCAGCTGAGACTTGCGCAGGAGGTCAGCAGGGCTCTTCGTTACAAGACGCCCCTGACACTGATTCTGCTGGACATCGATCATTTCGGACATTACGTCAAGACAAAAGGAGAGTATCACGGCAATCTCGTGCTGAAAAAAGTGGCCGAACTTATCAAGCGCAGCATCAGGGGCTCAGACGTCCTCGTCCGAAACGGGGCGGACGCCTTCAGCATCATCCTGGCCAACACCCCGCTTTCGGCCGGCATCGCATTGGGGAAGAGGTTCAGCGCCATCATTCATGACTACCCTTTCCTCTTCGAAGAGATCCAGCCCACCGGCAGGATCACGGTGAGCACCGGTATCGCTTCGCTGAAGGAACAGTCTACGGAAGAGCTGATCCGGTGCACCGAGGCGGCCCTTTCTGCGGCGCTCAAGAAAGGAGGGAATGCAGTGGAGGTCTGCGATACCCTTGCCTAACTACCTTTCAGTGATTCCGCTCGGCGGCGTCGAGGAGATTGGCGGTCTTAACATGACCGTCTTTGAATACGGCGATGACATGATAGTAATCGACGCGGGCCTGATGTTTCCGGATGAGGGCATGCTCGGCATCGACTTTGTGATCCCTGACTTTACCTATATCCTGGAAAACAGGGAGAAGCTCAGGGGAATCCTGCTGACCCACGGTCACGAAGACCATGTCGGCGCACTTCCCTTTCTCCTGAAAGAGATAAACGTACCTGTCTACGGGACACCACTCACGATCGGTCTTGTGAGGGAGAAGCTCCGAGAGCATAACCTGGCCGCGGTAGAGCTTGTAGCTGTCAGGCCGAGGGAGATTGTCACCCTCGGGGTCTTCGATGTCGAGTTTCTGAGGGTCACCCACAGCATCGTGGATGGCGTCGGGTTCGGAATCACAACGCCCGAAGGCCGGATTGTCCACACAGGGGACTTCAAGATCGACCCTACGCCGGTGGACGGACAGTTGCTGGATTTTCACAAGTTCTCGGAATATGGCGAGAAGGGTACAATCCTTCTCATGTCGGACAGCACGAACGCCGAAAAGGGGGGATTCACGTTTTCGGAGAAGGAAGTGAGACGGACTTTCGAGCAGATCTTCTCACACGCAAAAGGAAGGATTATCATCGCAACCTTCGCCTCAAACATCCACCGCATACAGCAGGCGATCGACGTGGCGGTGATGTTCAACAGAAAGGTGATCCTCGCCGGAAGGAGCCTCGTCTCGAACACGCAGATAGCCCTGGACCTTGGGTATTTGAGGGTACCTGAGAAGACCTGGCTTCGCATCGAGGACCTGAAGAACCTCGACGACAGCGAGGTTGTTCTTCTCACAACAGGCAGTCAGGGAGAGCCGATGAGTGTGTTGTCGCGTATCGCCACTGACGAGCACAAACAGATCAAGGTGAAAGAAGGGGATGTCGTCATCCTCTCGGCAAAAATGATCCCCGGCAACGAGCGCTCTATCGGCAGGATAATCAATCACCTGTTCAGGCGTGGCGCTGACGTTATATATGAAAAGGTCTCCGAAATCCATGTCTCGGGACATGCCTCGAAAGAAGAACTGAAACTGATGCTGAACCTCGTCCGCCCGAAATATTTCATGCCTGTACATGGAGAATACCGCAATAAGGTCTATCATTCCCGCCTGGCTGAAAAAACCGGCATCGAGAAATCTAATATCTTTTCGCTTGAGAACGGCGATATCCTGGAGATCTCGGACGGCATCGCAACAAAGACAGGCAAGGTCCAGACCGGCAGGGTTTATGTCGACGGCAAGGGTGTCGGGGATGTTGAAGATATGGTGCTGCGGGACCGCAGAAGGCTGGCCCACGACGGCGTAGTCCTGGTCATCGTAGGGATAGAGAAGATAAGCGGAAGCGTCGTCTCGGGGCCTGATATCATATCCCGCGGTTTTGTCTTTGAAGACGCCTCACAGGATGTTATCAACGAGGTCCGGGAACTGGTCTATCTCAGCATCACTCAGCTCGACAGCGAGGTTATTGCCGACAGGGAACTGCTTCAGGCAAAAATCAGGTCCGTCCTGAAGAAGTACCTGAGAAATACGATGGACAGAAAGCCGATGATCCTGCCGATCATCTTCGAGATATAGCAGAGTGGGGGAAATCCGCGATGTCCGGTTTTGATGTCCTTGCCCTGTCGGTCATCGGGCTGGCGGCGGCGATGGGGCTCTGGAAGGGGCTTGTCGTGCAGGTCTTCGGCCTTGCAGGCCTCATACTCGGGTATATACTGTCCGTAAAGTATTATCTTAGAGTGGCCGGACTGTTCCCGGATATCAATCCCGGGACAGCAAGGATCGCCGCCTTTCTGACGATCTTTATCGCCTGTATCATAAGCGCCTATGTCCTGGGCCGGATTCTCGAAAAACTGCTGAAGATCGCCGGGCTCGGCTGGGCGAACAGGATCATGGGAGGGGTGCTCGGCCTGGCCAAGGGCACGCTCGTCATGACGGTCATCATGGTCGTCCTGGTCGCCTTCCTTCCCTCGGGCAGCCGGATCCTGAGGGAGTCGATCACCATACCTTATCTCGCGGGTGTCACCAAGATCTTCGGGATAGCTATCCCTGAGGACATCAAGGAAAAATATAAGAGCAGAATAGAATTGTTTCAGTCCCTCCACCGGTCGTCGGACGAGGGGGAATAAATAACCCCCGCCCTTTCGGGCAGGGGTTCACTGGTACAGCCGACGCACTGTTTTTACAATCCTATATGCGGTCTCGCAGCCTTCTCGATCTCACGGCGGGCGGCCATATCCATCAGGACCTTCTCGGTTCCGAACTTGCCCGGCTCGTACTTCTTCAGTTTGAGGGTCTCGCGCGCCTTGTCGATATACTCCAGGGCCATGGCGAGCATCTTTTCAGGATCGGGTTCGAAATGGAATGCGCCCTTGAACCTCTCCATCCAGACCTCGGTCATGATTCTGGTGACCTCCTTCGAAGCCTCTACAGGAGAATTGCCGCCGAAGATGACCGGCACGCCCGATGCCGCGAAATAACAGCCTATCGCGATCGCCTTCTCGGACATCCACTCAGGGGCGATACCGACCGCCGGCATGCCTCCGATCTCGTCGGAAAGCCCGCCCTCGGCAGCCATCGCGCTTGCGATCGTCAGGATCCTGGAGTTATCCACACAGGACCCGAGATGTAATATCGGCGGTATCCCTATCGCCTCGCAGACCTCCCTGAGTCCGGGGCCGGCATTCTCCAGTGCCATCTCAGGCTGCAGATAGCCTGAGGTGCCGCATGCAGCGGAACCGCAGCCGGTCGAGACGATGAGCACGTCATTCCTGATCAGCTCGGTCGCAAGATACTTATGCAGTCCGGTAGAAGGCACCCGCGGATTGTCGCAGCCTGCGAGACCGACAACCCCGCGAATCCTGCCCGCCATGATCGCATCGTTGAGAGGTCTGAACGAACCCCTCCACGTGCCGCCCTGCATATACTCGATATACTCGTGAGAAAAACCGCCGATGACCGGGAACTTGTCGGTGATATGGCTTCCCTGGGTCTTTCTGTTCGAAAAGTTGTCTATCGCAAGCCTGACGATCTCCCGGGCAATCTCTTTGGCCCGGTGCTCATCGAACTGAATATGCTCTGCTCCGTTGATCTTGGCCTTCTCGCTGGTCGTAATCACCTTGGTATGGAATTTCTTTGCTATCTCGGTGATCGCCGGCATGATGCACTGGACATCGACCGTCATGAGATCCACAAGGCCTGTCATGATGCCGAGTTCCTGGTTGGTGAAACCACCGGCAGTGGGAATGCCGTGCCTCATCAGCACTTCATTCGCCGTGCAGCACATACCGCCGAGGTTGACGCCTTTTGCGCCCTTCGTCTTTGCGTACGCCACGATATCAGGCTCATTGACGACATCCACCAGGATCTCGGCCATGAGCGGCTCGTGGCCGTGGACGACCAGGTTTACTTCGTCTTCCTTGAAGATGCCGAAACTGGCCTCGGCCCTTACCGGCTTCGGCGTGCCGAAAAGGATATCCGTGATATCGGTCGATATCATGCTTCCTCCCCAGCCGTCGGCGAGAGCGGTGCGCAGACCCTGCGTCAGAAGATGATCGGCGTCATGATCAACGCCTATGTTGGTGCGGTGCATCGCCTCGACAACCTCGCGGTCTATGCTCCTCGGCACAATGCCCCATTTTCTCCATCTCTCGAGGGTCTTCTTCGGCGCCCTCTTCACAAAATAGAGCTCGCCGCCCATCTGCCTTCCAAAGTCCTCGATCACCTTTGTCGCGACATCGCGGGCGACATCGTTGACCGGCCTGCCCTCGAACTCCACCTCGAGATATCCGGCAACCCTGTAAAGCTTCCGCACATCCGTGATCTTGAAATCATGGGCCTTGCCGTTGGCCACGTCGAGAAGCGTGTACGCCATGCCTCGTGCATGATCGGAATGGGCCGAGGTGCCGGCGGCGATCATCCGCAGGAAATTTCTGGCAGCAACCGTAGGCAGTTGCGCGCCGCATACGCCGCGGGCGTCCTCTTCCGCGTTCTTGCCGACCAGCCTGCAGGGCCCCATATGGCAGACCTTACAGCAGGCGCCGACCTCACCGATCGGGCACGGCTTCATTTTTGCAGCCCTGTCGAAACAGGTGTCTATCTTCTGCTCCTCTGCAAGGAGAACCAGTCTCTCCGATGCAGGATTAGCGCTATGCACTTTCTTTTCCATTGTATTCCTCCGTATTGTTACTGGATAATCGGATCCATCTCTAATGCAGGATGCCCGGCGCCGGAAAGATATTCGAGCAGCTTCTCGGAATCCTCGCAGATCGATTCATCTGCAATCTTATCGAGGAGGTCGGGAACTCCTGCCTCCGCACACCTCTGTTTAAAATCATCACCGATCCTTTCCTTGAGAGCCTTCGGCATCCAGACGATCCTCTTGATGCCGCCGTCGCCGAACAGGAATTTCTTGCTGGTGATGAAGTTCACGCCCACCCCCATAAAACCGGGAGTCTGCGCCCCGCCGCCGACGGTGCCTGCAAGCGTAGAGAACTTCATACCCATCGGCGTCATGCCGGTAAAACCCCTGTGTACGATCATCACGCCGTTTGCCTCGGGAATAATCGCGATGATGCACTCGAAGCACCCGCAAGAGGTCATGGGATTCTCCATGATCGTATACAGGTTCAGCGTCTCCACAGCGCCGCCCGAGGCCTTCTTCAGGTACTCGTCCACGCCGCCGTAACGGCCGTACTTGGCGTCAAGCTGGTCGCCCTTGGTAATCGGCTGGTTTCCGCCGGTAGGATCGATCTCATAGGCGGCCTTGCCGTCAAGCCAGTTATAGGCCCCGCAAAGACCGAGACGCTCCGGGGTGATGACACAGACATGCGCCGGGGCGAAGGACTGGCAGAGCAGACAGGAATAAAAGGTGTCCACCGCCTCGTCCGTGAGGCTGCCAAGACGATGGTCACGTTCCTTGTAAGCCTGACGCGCCTCTTCGAGCTTATCCTTCACATCTTTTTCATCGATATACAGCGTCACCTGGACCTTGTCGACGATCGACTTGAACCGGTGATGGGTCATCGCAGCGTTCAGGATGCCGAGGTGTTCGAGGGTGAAGCCGTCTTTCTTGGCATTGTTGCTGATCCTGATCCAGTTGATGTCTCTCTGGCCCATATGCCAGACACCCTGCGCCTCGTTGATATTGTGGTGGATCTTCCTTTCGATGACCGACTCGAAGTCCTTCTGCATCTTTCTGCCGGCGACCTCGATCAGCATGCCCAGAGCCATCTGACCGCCCTTCTCGTAGCGCTCCTGCCAGTTGTCGCCGACGATGATCACCTTGTTGTCCTCGATCTCCTCCATCTCGCGCATCCTGACCCACTCGAATGCCGCTGTCCTCTGCCCGCCGAACTCGACAAAGGTATCTTCCTTCCTGATGCGTTCGCCTTCAAAGGCCGGGCCGAAGGCCACAGGGATAGGGGGCTTCTCGACCGTGATCTTGAGACCCCTCAGCTCGATCGCGCGCTGCACGATCTTTGCGTGATCGAATTCCTTGTCGACCTCTTCATAGGTGCAGACCCCGGTCGGATGGATCACCGGCACATCGGTGTCGGCGATCGCCGGGAAGCCCATGTTGATCGCCCCAGCGCCGGTCGTCCATTTGATATCGTCCAACGGCCCCAGCGCGATCGCGAAGGCGAAGACCCGGTCCTTCTGGTATTTCAGATGCTCCCTGAAATCTCCAGGCTTCTTTCCGCCGAAGATGAGAGACGCCCTGATCGCCCAGTCAAGGGCATAAAGGGTATGGATAGTATCGGGTCCGAGGGGGACGATTCTCGCATCCCAGCCGAGCTCGACGCCCTTTCTCAGCAGCTGCTTTGTCACACTGTCGCCGTTGGACTCGCCGGAAAGAAAAGTGAGGATGTTCTTCTGTTGCAGCTCCCGGCAGATGCTTACCGCGATATCGTCCGACGGGGCCGCGCCGATGATCGCCGCAAAACCGGGCATCGTGCCGTCGACGAGCTGGATGCCGAGGTTACGCTGGATGGTGTCGGAGATAAAGCCGTTATAGACGTATCCTGTCTCGGGGTCCTTGCAGGGCTCGAGCCCCTGGATATATCTCAGTGCGAGGATGATCTCCTCGGCGAAGAGTGTCGCCATGCCCGAATCAAGCGCCTCGCCGAGATACGGCTTCCAGATATGCTCCTCCGGCACGTCGTGGAGCAGCTCCTTTGCAAAGCCGAGACCGACGTTCATATCGGCCAGCGTCTTGACCTGAAAACCGGTCATCGCATAGATCATCGGAAGATAGAAAGCGGTGTCGGGGAACTCAAAAACATAATCCTTGCCTTTTTCCGCAATCGTCTTCTGGAGCATCTCGTCTGCCTGCCTTACCAGTGTCTGAGCGCCCCTAATGGCTGCTGTTGCTATTAACTTTGACATCTGACCTCCTTCTCCTGGCCCGGCATACCGGCCTTGTCACCGGACACAGTCACACTAAGTTATTTTTATACTATATTCTATAATAAAGCAACCTAATATGTTACCCTCTAGCCTTCAGGAAGGCCGGGATAGCATTTGCCTCTCTCGGGCCGACCGTAATCTTCCATCCGGGAAGCTTCTCTTCGATCGCACCGCTCAGGATGGCAACGTACCCCGGAATGATCAATTCCTTTGCAGAGACCTCCTGGTCGATGCCGCTGTCGTTGATGAACTGGGCTATCTTTGTCGCCGTGAATTTCCCGGCCGCCCATGCGGTGAGCACGGAAAGACCCTCGGAGTCCATGACCGCGAGCCTGCAGGGGACCTTGCTGTTTTCTATCTCGCCCGACACGATAAAGTATGTCAGTGAGAAGTTCGTCGTGATAAAGAAAGGAGAGTCGGCCTTCGGCTCGCCGATCTTGTAAATCTTCTGCTCGACCTGCATCGGCACCTGAGGGTCTGTATAGATATTCTGCCGAAGCGCAAAGAGTGCGACACTCTTCCATTTTTCGATGCTGCTCAAAACCACGATCGACGAGTATTTTGCCACACAAACCGAAGCCACAAGGGCCTCATGCATGCTGTCGCCGCGCTGGATGAAGTTTATGACCGGATAGCCCAGGGGCTTGAACCCCTTCTTTATCGCAGCCCTGCGGATAAGGGTGTTATGCTCGATGATCTCTTTCGCCTTGCGTGCGCCGGAATCCATCACGATATCTTCCACCCCGAGGCCCTTCGCCTTTTCCGTGAGTTCGGAAAGCTCCTCAAGGCCCGACGCCGCAATGCCGAGAATCGCCTTGTGTGCCTTTGCTACTGAAGCCATCGCATCGAGATTCGAGGCATTTGCTCCGTAGACGACCGGATGCGACCCGGCAAAGAGCTTCACCGCGGCCTCGGCGGCCTGCGCGTTCGTCGTATTGATGATCACCGCAACGCCCGCGGCCTTTGCCGCAACCGTCTTTGCCGCAGTCTCCAGTTTTCCGGCATCACCGGATTCGTTCGTGATCACGATCGCATCGATCCTGAGCTTCTGGCCGACGCGGTCGATCTCGGAGTGCATCACCTGCGCACATACCGACTCAATATCGGCTTCCGACTGGGTGTCCTTCACTTCGATCGCAAAGGCGCAGGGGTTCACGAATTTCTTGTCGTGTCTGAAGAGGACAGTTTCCTCACCCATCTTGACCGCCTTGTCGCCAGCGCCGAGGGTGATCGGACGGATCGGCGGCGCAGAGGCCTCACCGAGCTTCTTTTTCGCCTCTTCCGAGACATCGGGGCAGAGATCGAGAGTCGCCTGCCGCTGGGCAAGCTTCATCGCAAAGGCAAGACAGGTCGGATGGCCGCACTTCTTGCAGTTCGTCTTAGGCAATAATTTAAATATTTCAACGCCGGATAAAGCCATTATTCATTCCTCCTTAAACAAGTTCTTCTATAACGGAATCGACTGCAGCCACCGCCTTAGGATGCCGCATGATCAGAAGCTCCGCGCCCGCAACGAGCAGCGCAGTGGCGGTTTCGGCCTCCCAGAGGATGCCGCGTTCCTCTGCAGCTCCCCACTGCGGCATGTCGGCCTCGGCCGCCTGAGTCTCCTTTACCTTCCAGACGTACATGCCGACATCCCCGAGCATCGGCTGCTGCATAGTCTGGTCGTTCTGTGTCAACGCGGCCAGCCTGATCCGCTCCATCACGGAATACGTATATTCGAGGCCGTAGCCAAGGGCGGAACACATCGGGTCCGTTATCAGCTTTTCCTTGTCAAAGCCCATCTGGGTGATCAGGATATTGAGCTGCTTCGAAAGGTTGATGTCCAGTTCGGACATCGCGATCAGTTTGTGGTTGTTGGCCATGGCCGCGGCGGCGATCGTCTTATAGTTCGCCTCCTGCGCCTTGCCGATAATGCAGTTTTTGTCCTTAGCGGCCTCGGCGACCGCAACCAGCACAGCGGTATCCTTTTCCGCGTGGTTGCTGCCGAGGATGATCACCGGGATGCTGACCGCGGCCAGGACGTCCTTCGCGGTCTTCACCGCATCTTCGACAGAACGGTTCTCACGGTCAGGGTGGGTGCCGACGAGTCTGAGGGCAATGGCCCTTGCCTTCAGATCGTCCTGACAGTGCTTCGCCCATTTTACCGGATCATCGGAAACACCGTCATACACCTTCCTGACGTTTTCCGGCCAGTCGGCAGGCGGCACATCCTGAATCTCGAGCGCCACGAGCGGCCTGTTCGGCGTCCCGCCCTCGAATGAATGAAACGGCAACACACTTTCGCCACCGATCGTCGCGGCCCTTTCGCCGGTCCCCATCGTGACGGTATATACCTTTCCTGCGTACGATTCCTTTGGTGGTGTAAAAGCCATGTTAATTCCTCCTGATATATAAATCGATCGTTAGCAGCGTAAAGCCCGTTGCTGCATGTTCTCTGCTCATTGCTGATTCCAGCTACATCTCCAGATAAGAATGCGCATACAGGGTCCGGCCCATCATCACATCAAGCGTCTTGCTGATCTCCGCCATCTTCGCAGCATCGGAGATCTGCTTGCCGTCCATGACATCGTGGAACACGGCCTTTCCGTCCAGCGCCTCGGTCATCTCGTGGGCATCGGCAATCGCCGCGGTCAACCCTGCGTCCGCAAGCAGCAGGAAGTAATATTTATTGAGAATCGGCCGGAGGGCCTTGGGACATCCATTGGAAATATTGCTAAGGCCGACGACCGTCTTCATAGGCGGATCGTTCATCTCCTGGAACATCCGTATCGCCTTGATCACATGGCGCGCATGGTCCTGTGAGGTCGCGATCTGCAGGACGAGAGGATCGAGATAAAGGTCCTCAAGGGGCACACCGTACTCCATCGCGCGGCCCATGATCTCGGCCGCAATGGCGCACCGCTCTTCGGCGTCCGCCGGAAGTCCGCCTTTGCCGACGGTGAGCCCGATGACCTGTGAATTATACTTTGCCCCGAGTTCCAGGATCGGAAACCGTTCAGGGTCGTTCGACGTGGAGTTGATCAGCGGCCGCCCCCATTCGTTATTGTGGACCTGGAGTCCGGCCTCGATCGCCTTGAAATTCGTCGTGTCAAGGCAGACAGGCAGCTGCACGACCTCCTGTATCGTCGTCACCATCCACTGCATGAGGTCTTCCCCGCCGTCCTCCGCAGGACCGATATTCGCGTCGATCATACCGGCCCCCTCCTTCGCCTGACGCATGGCGATCTCCTGGATCGGGCCCTTGTCCTTCTTCATCATCGCCTCGCGCACCCTCTTGGCGATGATGCTCAACTTCTCTCCGATTATGAGCATTCCTAACACTCCTTTCTCTCGTTATGGTTCGTCTATTAATAAACTCACGGCAGAGTATTTACCGATCAGGCCCATAACTTCACAAAAGGACGTCAACCAATCCCCAAGATCATAACATAAAGTTATGAGCCCATAAAGTTAATTTATTTTTATAGGACCGATAAATATCGCTGATAAGTCTAAAAAAATAACA
>JAKAIE010000096.1 GCA_021814475.1 Nitrospirota bacterium | reverse complement strand
CACATGTCAATTGTGGATCGTTCTTCCGGTGATAACATAATTTGGGCTGCCGTTCTGCTCATATATTCACTATACATGAGATTCACCCTATTGTAAAGCTATTTATGAGACACTACACTAGCTCATACTGGCTCGGGTTAAGGAGAAAGATTGTGGCAACCGCAGAAAAAGGCTCCCCGGAAATAAAAGAAAGACTTGCTAATGTACTGGTGAAACTGGGCAGCGCGCAGGCTAAGCATGGGACACTTGTTGAACTACTGTTGAGTTTTCCCATGTTTTATTCCGCAGCGGAAATAAGGGGAGATAAAAGTGCGCAAGAACAATATAGTAGTTCGCTGGCATTTACTTCTACGCTAGTTCACCTGAATCTTGGCATCTCAAGCTTTGCCTGGCCGATTCGTTCGCTGGTGATTGATTCTACGCGGTTGGCTACAAAGAATGAAGTTGCTTTTTACCAACTGTTTACCGATGAAGCGATGCCAGCGGAATTATTGCAGCTCCTAAGGAAATAGCCTTCTATTGCTCGCAGCATTCATTGTGTGTTCCTGGTGGCATTTCGAAAGAATCTATATTCGTGATAGACATCTGTTAGTCGGTGTAATTGAGATCAGGAACACTATCACAATTGTCGTCCCCAGCTTTACGGAAGCGTGTTTGGTACTGGACAAAATGCTCATTCCGGCGAAACCCGCCATCTATTCCGGTCAATGCGTCAAACAATCCGATTTATTCATGCCATTCCGCAACAAAGCTGTCAGGGGTGACAGGGATAGGTGTTGCCATAGTACTGTTAATGATACTATAATGAATTGTGGACACGATCGCGGAGATAGTTCTGCATATGAGAAACAATGCGCGCGATGTTCGGTTCGCAGATTTAAGCCGGGTATGTGATCACTATTTTGGCCCGGCCCGGCAGACGGGAAGCAGTCACAGGATATACAAGACACCGTGGCCCGGAGACCCCCGAGTGAATATTCAGAACGACCGGGGGAAGGCGAAGACGTATCAGGTAAAACAGGTGCTACGTGCAATAGATCTTTTGGAGGTTGATCATGACACTGAAGAATGACCATTATACTTATCGGGTAACCTGGTCCGCGGAAGACAAGGAATATGTAGGACTCTGCGCGGAATTTCCGAGCCTGAGCTGGCTAGCAAAAACACATGAGGCAGCGCTAAGGGGTATCCGATCGCTGGTTGGGGAGGTCATAGAAGACCTGCGGAAAAGCAAAGAGGACATCCCTGAGCCGTTTGCAAATCGGCACTATAGTGGCAAATTCGTTGTCCGCGTTACTCCTGAGACTCATAGAGAGCTTGCTATTAGATCAGCAGAAGTCGGCGTGAGCCTTAACCGCCTTGTGGCGGACAAACTGAGCCGGCGGGCGAGCCACTGAGTTCCGGCCCCTCCTGGTTAAGCCTCCTCTTCAAAAAGCAGCTCAAAGAACGCCTCCTGGAAAGAGGTCAGCTTCTTGTCCCTTCTCGTTGTCACGCATGTATGTTCGGCCACCAGGTGATGGCCCAGTGGTACAAGCTCTAGCTTCCTCTTTTTGAAAGCGGGCAATCCCCTCGCGACAGATGGGGACCAGGAAATGAGGCAGTCAACTTTTTTAGCTAAAGCAGCCGGCTCGAGTCATTCGAATTAGACAGGTATCTTATCAAGCAGTTTTTCATATAACGTTTCAGGAGCAATATCGGCACCGTTTGGCCACGCTATAGTCCCGCCTTCAATGACTGCTCGTTTGAAAATTTCGATGTCCCGGAGAGGTTCAAAAATCGGTCCTCTGTCGAGATAAGATGCAAAGTCCACATCGCCACTCTTGCCTTCGTCAAAGACAATGCGATAGACATACTTCCCCTTGTATTCAATCTCTTTCAGATCATTCATATTCCACATAGCGCACCTCAGTCCAGCGGATTAATCTTCTTAAGCTCCCTGCCGGCCTTGCAGGCCAGTTGGTCACGCCACCTCGCTGAGGTATTTCCGTATCTCGGTCTCGATCGTGCTGTGGGGCAGGAGGAACGGCTTTTCAATGATCGTGATCCTGATCTCGCTTCCTGCGATGCTGCGGTATTCTCCCTTGATGGGGCCGAGAGGGGTGCTTCCGGAAAAGGCACCTGCCCCGTCGTTGCCCTGAAAACTTCCTCCGATTTCCGACAGGGCCGTCTCCATGCGTCTCAGGACGACACCGATCTCTTCAGCTATACTGACCGTAAACGAGTGAGCCATCTCTCTCCTCCTGTCTGAGGCGGTAACTGCCCGGCCACGAATCCGGGATCGCCCGGAGAGCTCCGGGCCTGCTTTTATCATACAATATCCTCTGCCGGCCGCACTTTATCTTTTCATATTAATCGGATATAGTATAATTCCAGAAAGGAATATTCATGCTCGATTCACGCTTTGTCAGAGAAAATGTTGAAGAGGTCAGGGCTGCCCTGAAGAAGAGGGGATATGACTTCCCGCTCCAGGAGTTCCTCGCCCTTGACGAAAAAAGGATACGCCTTCTGAGGGAGACTGAGGAGCTCAGGAACAGGAGAAACGTCGTCTCCGAAGAGATAGGCAGGAAGAAGCGGGAAAAAACGGACGCGGCCCCTGAACTCGAAGAGATGAAGGGTGTCTCCGAAAAGATAAAGTCTCTCGAGGAGGGCCTCAGGGCGGTCGAGGACGAGACAAAGGGGCTTCTGCTGACGATCCCCAACATCCCCCATGAGTCTGTCCCCTCCGGCAGGGATGAGACCGAAAACATCGAGGTGAGAAAATGGGGAGAACCGGGGACCTTCGGATTCGAACCTCTGAACCATTGGGATATAGGGGAGCGACTCGGCATCATCGACTTCGACCGCGCCTCCAAGATCGCGGGAGCACGGTTCGCGGTGATGAAGGGAGCGGGCGCGAAACTCGAACGGTCTCTTATGAACTTCATGCTCGAAAACAACACCGCCAACGGCTATACGGAGATCTTCCCCCCGATCCTAGTGAACCGGGAAAGCATGACCGGGACAGGACAGCTCCCGAAGTTCGAAGCAGAGCTCTTCAGGATCACCGACCCGGAGTTCTACCTGATACCGACCGCCGAGGTGCCGGTTACGAATATCCACCGTGACGAGATACTGAAAGAGACGGACCTTCCGGTATATTATACGGCGTACACCCCCTGCTTCAGACGTGAGGCCGGCTCCTACGGAAAAGACACCAGGGGGCTGATCAGGCAGCACCAGTTCAACAAGGTAGAGATGGTGAAGTTCGTCCGGCCCGAGGACTCTTTCGAAGAACTCGAGAAACTCACTGCAAACGCCGAAGAGATACTGCAGAAGCTCGGGCTGCCGTACCGTGTGGTAGCCCTCTGCAGCGGGGACCTCGGGTTCTCCTCTGCAAAAACCTATGATCTTGAGGTATGGCTCCCAGGCCAGAATAAATACCGGGAGATATCGTCCTGCTCGAATTTCATGGATTTCCAGGCCCGCAGGGCAAATATCAGGTTCAAACGGGAAGGGAAAAAAGGCACAGAATTCGTCCACACCCTTAACGGATCAGGACTGGCGATCGGCAGGACCTTGGTAGCGGTCCTCGAAAATTATCAGCAGCAGGACGGTTCCGTGATCATACCGGAGGCCCTCAGGCCGTATATGGGCTCAGAAAGGATAGCTTGATGCAGACAAAGGGATATGTGGACCTCCACACTCATGGACTGGGGAAATACGATACGCGAACGACAAAACCCGCCGATATCCTGAAGATAGCCGCAATGCAGGGAAAGACCGGCACGGATGCGATATGCCTTGCCATCTATCCCGGACCTCTCGACGTGATGAAACAACAGATCTGTGTAGTCCGCGCAGCAATGGAAAAACAGAAGACGGAAACCGGGTTCGGGCAGATGACCGGGGAAGACCTGGAGAAACCCGCCATGATCCTCGGCGTGCATCTCGAGGGTCCGTTTCTGAATCCGTCGTACTGCGGGGCACTGGACAAAAAGGCGATGGTCAGGCCGTCTCTCTCCGCGCTGAAGATACTGGTTGATGGGGATGAGGATATCGTCAAGATCATGACTATTGCGCCTGAACTCCCGGGTGCCCTGAAGATCATCGAACGGTGCACGGAACTCGGCATCAGGGTCAATATGGGGCATTCTGACGCTACCTACCAGCAGGCGGTCGACGGCAAGGCCGCAGGCGCGACAGGGATTACCCATTTCTTCAACGCGATGAGGCCATTTCACCACCGCGAGCCGGGCCTGGCCGGTCTCGGGCTACTGGATGAGAGCCTCTACGTGGAGGTGATCGCCGACGGCGCCCATCTCCACCCCAGGACGATCGAGATGATATTCAACCGCAAGAGGCTCGACCGGATCATGCTCGTCTCCGATTCGGTCAAGGGCCGCATGACCAGGTCAAAAAAATACGACGCGCGCGCGGTCTTCGATAGCAAAGGCGTACTGACCGGCAGCGGCATGACGCTTGCGGACACATTTCCCTTGCTTAGGGGCATAGGCATCCCTGACGCCGAGATCGCCGAGGCTGCTGCCGACAATCCCGCGCGGTATATCGGGCTCGGCACCAGCTAGACCCTCTGGATCCGGATGATCAAAGCAGCATTATTGTTACTGTCATTATCCGCCCTGATGCTGTCTCAGGGCCATAGGGCGGAAGGAGGAACATCAATGGTCGATAATATTCATTGGCTTGGGCACGATACCTTCAAAATAACCGGCGAGCGAACCGTCTACACAGACCCCTTCAAAATAAAAAAGAAGGATATTGCCGATATCATCCTGGTCACCCATGAGCACCGGGACCACTGTTCTCCTGAGGATCTCAAGATGATCCAGGGGCCGGATACGGTCATCGTGGCGCCGGCTGACTGCCTTGCGAAGATCAGCGGTTCGGTCAGGACCGTGAAACCGGGCGACAGGCTGGAGGTCAGGGGAGTGCGGATAGAGGTCGTCCCTGCATACAACACGAACAAGACATTCCATACAAAAGACCGTGGCTGGGTCGGCTACATCTTTACTCTTAACGGGCAGAGGATCTATATCGCCGGTGATACTGACCATATCCCGGAGATGAAGGACTTCAGGGCGGATATCGCCCTTCTCCCTGTCTCGGGGACCTACGTCATGACCGCCGGAGAGGCGGCAAAGGCCGCATTGGATATCGGTCCGAAGGTGGCGATCCCTATGCACTATGGTTCGATCGTCGGCACTCAGGACGACGCCTCGAGTTTCAAGGCCGCGCTCAAGGGGAAGATCGACGTCAGGATACTCAGGGAAGAGTAGTCATTGAGCAGGAAACAACACCCCCCTGTCGACGAACTGACGGTGGAGAGGATACGGTCAGGGCTGGAGGACAGGTTCTGGAAGGAGATACTCTGCTACCGGTCTGTCGGTTCGACGAACACCGTCGGCCTGAGCCTGCCGCTCGGCGATGACAATGAAGATGTCGGCAGGATCGTCGTCGCCGATTCGCAGGAAAAGGGGAGGGGACGATTCGACAGGACGTGGATATCTCCCCCCGGGGTGAATATCCACGCAAGCATCGTGCTCAGGCCCGGAATCCCGCCTGCCGCCGGACCGTTTCTGACTATACTCGCAGCGCTCGCTGCTGCTTCGGCGATGAAAAAAGAGACAGGGATCGCCGTTTCTATCAAGTGGCCGAACGACCTGATAGTCTCCCGTAAGAAGCTCGGGGGAATCCTGACAGAGGCGAGGACATCACGCGGCGTGATCACGAGGGCGGTGATAGGCATCGGCATTAACCTGAATCTCAGACAGGAGGACTTCCCGCCGGAGATTTCCGCAAAAGCGACCTCCAGCCTGATATGCACCGGCAGCACCTTCCCGAGAGCGGGAATCCTGTCCGCGATCATGAACGAATTCGAGCCCCGCTATGAAATATTCAGAAAATCCGGGGGGTTGCCTCTGGTCAGAGAGATGAAACCCCTTCTTGACACGATCGGCCGGGAGATCACGATCTGCGAGGGGGGGGAGCAGATCTGCGGCGTTGCCGAAGATATTGATGACAACGGGAGGCTGATCGTCTCCCTTCCTTCGGGTCTTACCAGGAGTGTCGGATCCGGCGAGATTGTCGAGACAGACACGGGATCCGAATGCTGATAGCCTTTGACATAGGAAATTCCTCGATCGGCATCGGGTACTTCACCCCTTCCGGACTTCTCGTGCAGCGGCTTGAGACCCATCCCCTTCTGAACTCCGGCGAGTATGCCCGGGAGGTCGGACGCTTCATGGATCTGAACCTCATAGAAAAAAGAACTCTTCGCTGTATAATATGTTCAGTAGTGGAGTCACACACCGCTGCGCTGGCAGAAGCGGCCGCAGTAATCGCCGGCAGCGCAGTGAATGTCTCGGTTGTGCCTGACGATATCCACGGAAGCCTTCTCGTGAAGATCGACGACCCCGGAGCGCTCGGGGCTGATCGCCTGGCAAACGCCGAGGCAGCCTTCGGCATACGGCAGAGGGCTGTGGCTGTCATCGACTTCGGGACGGCCACGACGGTCACGGTAGTCAACGACCATGGCGAACTTATGGGCGGTGCGATCATGCCGGGGCTTGGTCTCATGAGTTCTTCCCTCGGCACGGGTACGTCGCGGCTGACAGAGGTTCTGCTGGAACCTCCGGGCCAGGCTCTTGGGAAGGACACCGGTTCCTGCATCCGGACCGGACTTTTTTTCGGCACCGCAGGCGCGGTCGAAAGGATCGTCGACGAGATCGAAATGGATACGGGTATTCTTTTTTCTACGATCATTACGGGAGGCCACAGCGCTGTCATGCAGAGATATATGAATAGACCATGCGAAAGAAGGCCTGACCTGATATTTGAAGGGCTCAGGTTAATGTATGAAAAAAACAGAACTGAATGAACTGAGGAAGGACCCCCTCCTTGGCCGGTGGGTTGCGGTACTCAACCGTTCACTGGGGCCTGCCGACTATACGGTCTCATCCCCTGAAGACCATGAGAAGAACTGTATCCTCTGCCAGGGTCGTGAGACTGAGGTGCCAGGGGAGATCGCGTCGGTCAGGGGCCGTGATGACCGCAGCGGAAGATGGCTCACAAGGGTAATCCCCAATTTCTCCCCGGTCTTCCAGATTGAAGGCGAACTCGGCAGACGCGGTGAGGGGATGTACGACAAGATGAACGCCGTGGGAGCGAACGAGATTATCATCGAGTCTCCGGACCATTCTCTACCCCCCGAGGAGATAGGGCTCGACCAGATGACAAAGGTGATCATGACCTACCGGGACCGGATCGCAGATCTCGAAAAAGACCACAGACTTCGGTACACCCTGATCTATAAAAACTCCGGAAAGGACGCGGGGGCCACCTTTTCCCATCCGATATCTCACCTCACATCAACTCCGGTGATCCCCAAGAGGGTGAAGGAGGAGCTTGACGGGGCAAAGCAGTACTTCGCCTACAAGGAGCGCTGCCTGTTCTGCGATATCATGAAGGAGGAACTTCGTTTCGGAAGCAGGGTGATCATCGAGACCCGTCATTTCCTGGCATTCTGCCCGTATGCCTCAAAATTCCCGTTCGAGGCCTGGATCCTGCCGAAGCGGCATAGCTGCGCATTCCAGGAGATCCTGGCCGAGGAACTCGAGGACATGGCCCTCATCCTCTCGACCGTCCTGAAGAAACTGAAACTGCTCTTCAGGGGGGTTGCGTTCAATTATTTCATCCACACGGCACCGAACAGAATGCCGAGGAAGGACCACTGGCATACCCTGGGAGAGGACTTCCACTGGCATCTTGAGATCATGCCGCGCTTTCTGAAGACAACAGGTTTTGAGTGGGGATCGGGTTTTTATATTCTGCCGACCTCACCTGAAGACGCATCAAAATATCTTAGGGAGGTTTAAAAATGGAGATCAAGAAGATCATGTTTGCAACGGATTTTTCAGAGGGGTCCGCCCACGCGCTGCCGTATGCGGTCGATATGGCGAAGAAGTACGGGGCGAAACTGCTTCTCGTGCATGTCGTCTATGACGTTGCGAAGACTGCAGGCTGGTATGTACCACACGTGTCTATGGATGAGATGTACGGCGAACTCATCAAAGGAGCCAAGGCTGAACTCGACAAGACCTTTGTCGAGGAGATGCGGGGGTTCAAGGATGTCGAACAGGTGATCCTGAAGGGAATCCCCTATGAGGAGATCACGCGGTTTGCTACAGAAGGGAAGATCGACCTGATCGTGATCGCGACCCACGGCAGGAAGGGCATCGAGCGGATGCTCTTCGGAAGCACCGCCGAACAGGTGGTCCGGTATTCCCCCTGCCCCGTCCTTTCGGTGAGGGCAACGCAGTATTAACAGATGCGCGTATATCTGTCTGAAAATGCTTTCATCGATCTGCTTTTGAGCTCGGCCGAGGTCTACAAGAAAGAATGCCTGGGGTTTCTCCTCGGATTCAGACTGGAGGACAGGTATATCGTCGAACATGCATTCAGCTTTCAGACGGCATCGCGGAAACCGAAGGGGGTGGTCTCTGACGACAGGAGTCACAAGAAGATCGATCCGATTCTTGCGCGGCTTGACCGCCTCCGCATCATCGGCGACTTCCATTCCCATACGCAGTTCGGAGCTATGAAAGGCCTCCCGGTGCCGAGTCCCGAGGACATCGCAGGGATGACCAGGGACCGGATCTATCTGATTGTGGCGATCAACAATAACAAGAAGACTATGTCCTGGGCAGAAAACAGGGATAAGACCATCTCCGGGTCGGTCGGCGATTTCTTTTTCAAGATTTCGGCCCATTACCTGAACAAGACGCTCTCGGTCACCAAGGCCAAGATCCACTGCCCCTTCCCGCCAGGATTCTGAGCCGTGCCGATGAAATTCAGGTGGCACCGCCCGGAAGGGACATGGGCAGCATTGCAGTAATGTGCGATTAATCCGGTTCGCTGCGCTCTCTCTCCTTATTCACGCGCTGATACTGGCGGGCATCTCCCGGCTGCCTGCACCGCCGGAAAAAAAGAAGCAGGTGTTTTCGGCCAGGCTCGTCACCCCTGAGGAGATCACACGGGCGCCGGAAAAGCCCCGGGTCTTCCCGTCACCCCCGCCACCACAACCGCGGAAAGCCAGGCCGAGATATTCTCCGAGGCCCTCTGAAAGGGTGCGGCCTTCTCCCCGGACACCGATACCGTATCAGCCTCCCCTGAAGACGTCTCCCGAGCCGCCTGTTGTCCCGGGCAAGGGCTCGGAAACGGGTGAACCGATTCCAAAGGGCCTAAAGCCGGGGATCAGCTCCGGGAAAGCAACAGAGGGGCGCGGAAAAGGGGAGGAGCAAAAAGGGGCTCCCCTGCCCGGCCGCCGGCCGAACCTCTTCGACCCCGGCGTTATCGGCCATATCGCAAGGAAGGAAGCAGGGGCAGGGCAGGGGACAAAAGACAACCCTGTCACCTTTGATACCAAGGAATACCGGTATTCGGGGTATATGGATAAGCTGAGAGCGAAGATCCAGAGCATATGGACCTATCCGCCAGAGGCGGCTGAGCAGCGGCTATATGGAGACCTGTATATACAGTTTACGATAAAGAAAGACGGGAACCTCGGCAAGATCGAACTCCTGAGAACATCAGGCTATAAGATGCTCGACGACGCCGCAATGAGGGCGCTGAAGGAAGGGGAGCCGTACTGGCCGCTTCCGGAGGAGTGGGGGATGGAGACGTATACCATCAAGGGACACTTCATTTACAGTCTCTACGGCTTTCAGCAGATCAGGTAACCCCCCGAAGTTCGTCGATCTTCCGGCCGATGTCTGCCGCTGCCATGAACGAGCTGCCCACGAGCATCGCGTCGACTGAGGCATCCATAAGCCTACGGACATCTTCCGGACTGCTGATGCCGCTTTCGCTCACCACGGTCCTGTCGGCAGGAATCTCCCTCCTGAGCTGAAACGTCGTGTCCAGATCTATACGAAGCGTCCTGAGGTTCCGGTTGTTGATTCCGATTATCGGAGCCTCAATCTCAAGTGCCATTTCGAGCTCCCTGGCGTCGTGCACCTCGAAGAGGACCGCCATGCCGAGTTCCGCGGCAAGGCCGAGGTATTCTGCTGCCTGGCCTTTTTCGAGTATAGCCGCGATCAGGAGGATCGCATCGGACTGGGATGCGCGCGCCTCATAGATCTGGTATTCGTCAAAAAGGAAGTCCTTCCTCAGGAGGGGACGGGTCGTGATCGCTCTGACATCGGCGATGTAGCCGAGACTCCCCTGGAAAAAATCCTCTTCGGTCAGGACGGACATCGCGTCAACTCCCTTCGCCTCGTAGACCGCGGCTATATCCCTGTGGTCGAACCCGGGGCGGATCAGGCCCTTCGAAGGAGAGGCCTTCTTCAACTCAGCGATCAGCTTCACGGGGCCTGCGGCATCTCGTTTCACCGCCCTCGCAAAGTCCCTCGGACCTTCAAGCCCGCTGACCATGGCCTTCAGATCGGCGAGAGTCCGACGCGACCTTGCGGAGGCAAGCCGCTCTTTCTTCCTGTCGACGATCTTTGCAAGAACTGACATGGTGACTAGTAGATGAATGTGGCCGGATCTTTTAACGCGTGGCAGCGGTTACAGAGACGGGCGGCCTCTTTCTTCCCAACGACCCAGACGTGGGCCTTATGACAATCGAGGCAGTCAAGCTTCGCCTTTGTCATATGTAGGTTATGCTGCCCGACCTTCGCCTCGCTTCCATGGCAGTTCTTCAGGCAATCCTGGCTCGTCAGCTTGATCTTGCCGTGCGGCTTGTGGCAGTCGAAACACTTGAATGAGGCCATCACGCCCTTCGAAGGGATATCCTTATGGCAGGAAATGCAGCGCGCCGTGTTGATCATCTTCGGCGCCTTTTCGCTGTAACTGTGGCACTTCAGGCATGACATGCCTTCCATCCCCATCCCGTGAATGACCTTGTCCTTATGGCATTCTGAACATGCCTGCTCGTTCGGCCTGAACAGGTGCAGTGTGCCGGTATGGCATTTGCTGCAGTTTATCTTCTGCATGAAAACATGCTTCGCGTGACCATAGGAGCTGTCCAGTGTCA
>JAKAIE010000095.1 GCA_021814475.1 Nitrospirota bacterium | reverse complement strand
AACGACGCCGAGATCCCGCTGATCGCCTGGCACGCCGGAGAGCGCGGGGCGGATATCATGAACATCATGCCTCTGATCCCCCAGGCGGAATTCGAAGGACGCGAGAGGCCGACGGCCGAGATGCTCAACAGGAAGCGGGCTGCCTGCGAAAGGCACATCCCCCAGATGACCCACTGCAGGCAGTGCCGGGCTGACGCCTGCGGCGTCCTGGGCGAGGACAAGGACATGGATCTAGAGGTCCTGAATGCGGCCATCGGTGAAGAATATTGTGAGATGGTCTGAGAAATTATAAAGGGGATGTATGGAGCGGCACAGGCGCCAGTTGATGCTGAACGGCTTCGACGCAGAACACCAGATGCGGCTTGGCCGGGCCACCGCCTTTGTTGCCGGGGTAGGCGGTCTCGGCGGCACCGCGGCATTGTACCTCGCCGCAGCCGGCATCGGCAGACTCGTGCTCGTTCACCGGGGTGATCTCACACTTTCAAATATGAACCGCCAGATCCTGATGTCCGAAGACTGGATAGGCAGGCCGAGGGTTATCAGGGCAAAGATGCGGATACAGGAGATCAACAGCGGGGTGAAGGTGGAGATCCACGACAAATCGCTCTCGGAAGAGAGCGTGGGTGAACTCGTCGAGGGCGCAGATATCGCACTGTCCGCGCGGCCGAATTTCCGCGAGCGGAGGATACTGAATGCTGTCTGCGTACGGAGGGGGATCCCCATGGTTGAGGCGGCCATGAACGGCATGGAATCCTATCTCTTCAACGTGGTCCCCGGTTCCACACCGTGTCTCGCATGCGTCTTCCCCGAGGACGACCCGGAATGGCGGGAACTGGGGTTTCCGGTTCTTGGGGCTGTCTCTGGCTCACTCGGCTGCCTCATGGCAATTGAGGCGATAAAACTCCTTACCGGCTTCGGAAAACCTCTTTTATCGAAGATGCTCACTTTCGACACCTTTGATATGCGCTTCAGGACGCTCCGCATACACCGCAATGAGCACTGCGGGGTATGCGGGACAACACGCGGATAGCCTGTTGGCGTCATTTCCGTCGGTCGGCCTGAATCGTAAGTTCAATACAATAATGTCTGCAGTCGACAATATTGTTCTGGCTGAACCCAGAACTTTTCTTGCGAATCAACAGGTTACAACCTGGCACGCATCTGGCTATTATGGAGAAAGGTGAAACAATGCATACCCTCAAGGAAAAGATAGAGGATCTGGAGAAAGAGGAGATCATCGGCGCTCTCAGGGAGAGCAACTGGGTGATGGCTCAGGCCGCCAGGAAACTTGGGATAACGGAACGGATGATCGGGTACAAGATCAAGAAATATGGACTAAGGATCAAGGAGGTGCGATGGATCGAGGACACACAACCGGCAGCAAATGAGCAGGGCGAAAACAATCAGCATCCGGGCTGATCAACTTCATGGAATCAATATAAGGGAGGAATCATGAAAAGAATATTGGCAATAGTCTTTACCGTATTAACCTTCTGCAGTCTTTCTGCAGCGGCACATGCCGAGGACACAAAGCCGGCGGCCAATCCGCTGGGTGACATAAAAAGCGCTCTCGGTATGAGCATATATCTCCAGGGCGGCTACACGTATAATTTCAAGGACCCGGCATCCCGCGAAAATGACCTCAGGGTCTTCGATCACAGGGAGAACAGCTTTACGTTCGACCTTGCACAGCTGGTCTTTACCAAAGATGCCCCCCTCGGTGGGGTCGGCTACAAGCTGAAGCTCTCGGCGGGTGAGACGGCCAAGTTCATTCACTCACTCGGTCTCGGCAAGGCAGACGACGAGTTCGACCTCACGGAGGCCTATGTCGATTATCTCGCCCCGGTCGGAAAGGGCCTGAAGCTGCGGTTTGGCAAGTTTGCGACCTATTTCGGGGCCGAGGTGATAGAGGCGAGGGACAACCCGAACTACTCGCGGTCGCTCCTCTTCAACTACGCTATACCGTTTACCCATACAGGGCTAATGGCAGGGTATGCGATGAGCGATCAGTTGTCGGCGAATCTTTATCTGGTCAACGGCTGGGACAACACAGATGACAACAACTCAGGGAAGTCGGTCGGACTGAGCGTCGGGTATACGCCCGCAGAGCAGCTGTCCATGCTCTTCAACCTGATGTACGGACCGGAGAGGGACAACAGCTCGGACAGCCGGTTCCTGTTTGACTGGGTCGGCACTATCAAGCCTTCAAAGAACCTGTCTTTCATTCTGAATGCCGATTATGGTGACGACAAGAACGGAGCAGGGACAAAGGACGCCAAATGGTATGGGGTTGCGGGTATCGCAAAGTATGATTTTAATGACAAATACAGCCTCTCCGGCAGGGCCGAGTATTTCAACGACAAGGACGGCTTCAGGACAGGCATTGCGCAGAAGCTCTACGAGGTGACGGTCACCCCCGAAGTCAGGATTGCGCAAGGGATCATCGTACGACCTGAATACAGGCACGATTGGTCGAGCGAGCATTCATTTGACGGCGGTTCAAAGAAGACACAGGACACGGTGGCACTGGCGGTAATGTATACGTGGTAGGTTGAGAGAAGGGATTCGGACCGGCCCTGGCAGGGGCCGGGCCGAAGTACAAATAAAATACAAGATACCTGAGTATATCATTTTCCGACAAGGAATATGGCAGATGGTTATATCTCAGATACACAGGAGAAGAAAGAGATGAAAAGGATTATCGGAGCATTCACATTATTCATGTTTTTGATATCGGCGGGCCTCGTGCTCGCCGAGGAACAGGTGCAGAAGACTATCCCTCCTTCTACAGCGGCTGAGCAGGGTGCGCCCCCTGCTCAGTCAGCACCTGCAGCAGCGCCTGCAGCCGTTGCCCCCGCGGCAGCTCCCGAGGCGCCCAAGCCCGATCCGACCGGGGCCAACACGGGCGGCATAGGTGATATGATCGGCTATTCGGCGAACGGGCCGACGGCCGACGATATGAAGAAGATCGATGAAGTCAAAAAGACCGAGCCTTTTGCGGTGAAGATCGCTGACTCCATCGGCAAAAACAGGGTCGCCATAAATATCGTCTGGACACTGGTATGCGGCTTCCTGGTCATGTTCATGCAGGCGGGATTCGCTATGGCGGAGACCGGTTTTACCCAGGCAAAGAACGCCGGACATACAATGGCGATGAACTTCATGGTCTATGGCCTCGGTCTCCTTGGCTACTGGCTCTGCGGCTTTGCGCTCCAGATGGGTGGAGCAGGCCCCTTTGCCACACTCGGAGGTGGCGGGACGATGAACGGTGAGTTCGTGATACACCTCTTCGGCAAGGAGTTCGGGCTGTTCGGCACCAAGGGCTTCATGCTCGGTGGTGAGGCGTATGACGCTGCCATCTTCACGATGTTCCTTTTCCAGATGGTCTTCATGGATACAACCGCCACGATTCCGACCGGATCGATGGCAGAGCGCTGGACGATGAAATCGTTCATCGTATATGCCTTCTTTATCTCCGGAATTGTCTATCCGCTTTACGCAAACTGGGTATGGGGCGGCGGCTGGCTGGCGAATCTCGGCAAGAACTTTGCACTCGGCCACGGCCACGTCGACTTTGCGGGCTCTTCGGTCGTGCATCTGACAGGAGGAATGGCAGCGCTGGCAGGGGCGATCGTAATCGGCCCCCGGCTGGGGAAGTTTGGTCCTGACGGAAAGCCGCGAGCCATCCCCGGTCATCACATCCCGATGGCGGTTGTCGGCTGTTTCATCCTCGCCTTCGGCTGGTTCGGGTTCAATGCAGGCTCGACCCTTGCGGGAAGTGACCTCAGGATCGGTGTTGTTGCCACCAATACAATGCTGGCAGGCGGTGCGGCGGCCTTTTCATCGTGGCTGTACATGTCATTCCGTTACGGCAAGCCGGACATCTCGATGGCGGCCAACGGTCTGCTGGCAGGTCTTGTTGCAATTACGGCCCCGTGCGCTTTTGTGACGTCATTATCGGCTGTCATCATCGGCGCAATCGCCGGGATACTGGTTTGTGTAAGCGTATTCTTCATCGAAAGAACTCTTAAAATCGATGATCCTGTCGGCGCTGTCTCTGTCCATGGAGTAAACGGTGCCTGGGGAGTAATCTCACTGGGACTCTTTGCGGACGGAACCTATGGCGACGGATTTAATGGTGTCAGCGGGACGGTAAAAGGGCTGTTCTATGGAGATGCATCCCAGTTCCTTGCACAGCTTATCGGGACCGCAACGAATATGGTCTTTGTCTTTGTGGTCATGTATGTCTTCTTCAAGGTATTGAACCTGGTAGTGCCCCTCAGGGTCGCACCCGAGCTTGAGGAAGAGGGTCTCGACCAGGCAGAGGTCGCCGTCACGGCGTACCCTGACTTCAGCATCCGCAGAAGCCACAGATAGGAGGTCGCTATGAAAAAGATTGAAGCCATAATAAAGCCCTTCAAGCTGGACGAGGTAAAAGATGCCCTCAACGAGATCGGTATCCAGGGAATGACCGTCACCGAAGTGAAAGGTTTCGGCAGGCAGAAAGGCCATGTTGAACTCTACCGCGGGGCTGAATATGATGTCTCCTTCATCCCGAAGGTGAAACTGGAAGTAGTGATCGGCGACGAGCTCCTGGGTAAGACCGTTTCGGTAATCGAGGCAAAGGCAAAGACCGGAAAGATCGGGGACGGCAAGATATTCATTTATAAACTGGAAGACGTGATCAGGATCAGGACCGGCGAGAACGGGGAAGCAGCAATCTGATACTGTTAGTCGGCCGGAGGCCTGTTAAGTGAGGACGGGGAAATCCGTCCTCACTTCCATTCCCGTAAATGCTAACAATCATATTAGGCATAGTATTCATAATCATTATCGCGCTCCCTTTTGCCGCGAAAAAGGTCGAGGAGAACCTCGAATTTTTTCTGCTAGCAATGGCCGTGTTCGCCGTTTCGGCGTCTCATTTTTTCGGCAGACAGGCCGTCTGGACGCCAGCCCTTATTGAATCATCCCTGCTTGAGCCCGTAAAGCTCACCCTTGCGACCTTCGTCTTCGGCATCGTCTTCAGGGCTCTGCGCGAGACCATGACGAGAAAGATCATCTCCTGGGAAGCGATGCTGGGGCCGAGGCTGTTTGCTGCCCTGGTCATTTTTTCTCTCGGCATCCTTTCGAGTGTCATCACGGCGATAATCGCATCTCTGGTCCTCTGCGAAATCATCAGCGCCCTGAATTTCGACAAGAAGTATGAGACTATATTCACCGTGCTTGCCTGTTTTTCGATAGGAATGGGCGCCGCTCTAACCCCGCTCGGGGAACCCCTCTCCACAATAGCCATGGCAAAATTACGGGGTGCAGTTTACCCGGTCAAGACGCTCTTCCTCCTGCAGCTTCTCGGCAGGTATATCATCCCGGGAATCGCGGTTGTTGCCGCCTTCGGGGCATTTCTCAGGGGGAAAGAGGTTGCCAGGTCAGAGAGCCTGTCAGAAGACTACCCTGAAACTGTAAAGACGATCCTTTTCAGGGCATGGAAGGTCTATGTCTTTGTCGTCGCACTTGTCCTGCTGGGGACCGGGTTTAAGCCGATCATCGATGCATATGTCGCCCCTCTCCCGGCGGGCCTTCTCTATTGGCTCAATATCTCTTCTGCCGTACTCGACAACGCGACCCTGGCCGCCGCCGAGCTGAGCGCCGGCATGAGCGCGACTCAGGTGAAGGGCATCCTGATGGGCGTCATCATTGCGGGCGGCATGCTGATCCCCGGCAATATTCCGAATATCGTGGCCTCCTCCAAGCTGCGGATCTCAAGCAGGACATGGGCGGTGATCGGGGTTCCTGTCGGGGCCGTGCTTATGGCCGCCTATTATGTCCTCCTGTTCGTGGCCTGAGTTCCCTTGTGTATCCCTGTGCCGCGGGTATAAAATATGTGCCTCACAATCTTCTCCCAAAGGCACGACATGAACGAGAAACAATCGACGGCACAAGGCATCATAAAATCCCTGGGTCTCGTCTTCGGAGACATCGGGACGAGTCCCATCTACACCCTGACCGTCGTTTTCCTGATCATGAAAACGACGTCGGACAATGTCATCGGCGTGCTTTCCCTGATCATCTGGACCCTCGTGTCGCTGGTCACGATACAGTATGCATGGATCGCGATGAGCCTCAGCCGCAGGGGTGAGGGCGGAACGATCGTGCTGAAGGAGATTCTCACCTCCGGATTGAAATCCCGGAGGAGCATCGTCTTCGTCTCGATCCTCTCATTTGTCGGCATCTCCCTGCTCATGGGGGACGGCGTCATCACCCCGGCTATCAGTATCCTCAGTGCGGTCGAAGGCGCCGTCCTGATCCCCGGGTTCGAACACCTGCCGAAGACGGCGATCATCCTTATCTCGATGGTCATCGCCATACTCCTCTTCGCGATCCAGCACAGGGGAACCGAAAAAGTGGCGGGGGCCTTCGGTCCGATCATGATAGTCTGGTTCGGGTGTCTCATAGGCTTCGGGCTTGCGGCGATCACCGAGACCCCCGAGGTCCTGCGGGCTCTCAATCCGTTTTACGGAATGAAGTTTCTCGCGGACAATGGGACGAAGGGGTTTATTGCCCTGGGCGAGATCGTCCTCTGCGCGACCGGGGGGGAGGCCCTGTATGCGGATATGGGACACCTCGGCGCAAAGCCGATCAGGGAGGCCTGGTCCGGCGTCTTCATCGCCCTGGTCCTGAACTACCTCGGGCAGGGAGCCTATCTTCTGAAACACCCCGGGGCAAAGAATATCCTCTTCGAAATGGTCTTTCACTACGCTCAGCCCCTGTATGTGCCTTTCCTGCTTCTCAGCATCGGCGCCACGATCATCGCCTCGCAGGCGATGATCAGCGGCATGTTCTCGATCGTCTACCAGGGGATCACGACCCGTGTCATGCCGATGTTCAAGGTCGACTACACCTCTCACGAGAGGCGTTCCCAGATCTATATCGGTTCGGTAAACTGGGCGCTTCTGGCTGCCGTGCTCTTCATTATGCTGGAGTTCAGGGAGTCGAGCAACCTGGCGGCTGCCTACGGACTTGCGGTCACCGGGACGATGACTCTGACAGGGTTCATGATGATCTGGATCTTCTCGAAAAAGAGACAGCACCTTCTCACCGCCATCTCGGTGATGATCACACTGGTAGATGTCATGTATCTCGGCGCAAACTTTACGAAGATCCCCCACGGCGGATACTGGTCCCTCATCCTGGCATCGGTTCCGCTGTCGACAATACTCCTGTTCACCCAGGGCCAGAAGAAGCTCTACAGGATGATGGACTTCATGCCCCTCGACGCCTTTCTCCTGAAATTCGACAGGGTCTATGCGACGTCTCCGAAACTGGAGGGCTCTGTGCTCTATCTGCTGAAGGACGCAAAAGAGATCCCTTTCTATGTCACGCAGACCATGTTCTATCACGGCATCCTGTATGAGGACAACATCTTCGTCTCGATCATAAAGAGGGACGACCCGTACGGCATGACCGGGTTCTTCAGGCCGGATCTTGCGCCCGGGCTACGGGTCTTCGAGATGCAGATGGGCTACATGGAGGTAATAGACGTCGAGGAGATACTCCGTGAGGCCGGGATCGAGGAACGGGTCGTCTTCTACGGCCTTGAAGACATCACGACAAACAACATCATCTGGAAGATGTTCGCGGTGATCAAGAGGCTGACGCCGCCTTTCATCAAGTTCTACAAATTCCCGCCAAGGAAACTGCACGGAGTTTTGACCAAAGTGACGATGTAGCGGTCACAGGCCGAAAAGGATCTCCCTCTCTTCCATATCGACTTTGTCGACCCGCAGCCTGAGGGGCTGGCCGATCCTGAAGGACCGTTTCGTGTTCCTGCCTGTGAACCTCATGGCGCGTTCGTCGAACTGGTAAAAGTCGTCTGTCAGGGAAGAGACATGGATGAACCCGTCTATGTAATATTCGTTCAGCCGTACCCTGAGGCCGAACGGAGTGATGCCGACCACCTTTGCATCGAACTCCTCGCCAACCTTATCCTTCATGAACCAGACCCTCATCGCCGCGACCACTGCCCTCTCCGCATCGTCCGCCAGCCGCTCCCTGCGCGAGGAGGTGAAGGCGATGTCCGCGAGCATGCCTTCGAGTTCCTTCACCCTCTTGTCGGATAGGCGTTTGCGCACAAGGACCTCTCTCAAGATCCTGTGGACGACGAGGTCCGGATAGCGGCGGATCGGCGAGGTGAAGTGTGTATACGACTCCGAGGCGAGGCCGAAATGGCCGACGTTCACCGGGGAATATCTGGCCTGTTTCAGGCTCCTGAGGATGATGTAATTGATCACCTCTTCTTCCGGACTCCCCTTGATCGCCTCGAGAAGCGAGGAGAAGTCCTGGGGCCTGAGAGTCTTCCTCCTGAGTCTTCCGAGGGGGCCTACCACCTTCATGATATCCTCAAGCTTCATCTGGTCGGGCTCCTCATGGATTCGGTAGAGCGAAGGGACCCCGAGCGCCTCCAGGTGTTCTGCAACCGCTTCGTTGGCGGCTATCATGAACTCCTCTATAAGCATATGGGCAAAATTCCGCTCTGCCCGCACGATCGCCTCGGGATTGCCCTGCAGGTCGAGCAGGATGTCCGGCTCGGGGAGATCGAAGTCAAGACTCCCCCTCTCGAGTCTGTACGCCCTCAGGATATTGCAGAGCTCCCCCATCAGTTCGAAATCTCCCAGAAGACCGCCATAACGCGCCCTCTCGGCTTCATCCCGGTCGATCAGGATCTTCCTTACAGAGGTATAGGTCATCCTCTCGTTGGACCTGATAGTGCTCGGATAGAATTTCACCCCGGTCCTGCCGCCGTTGACGTCGTACTCCATCTCGACGGTGAAGGCGAACCTGTCTTCATCCGGCCTGAGGCTGCAGAGGTCTTCTGAGAGCTCCTTCGGCAGCATCGGGATCACCCGGTCGGGAAAATAGACGGACGTCCCCCTCTTCCTCGCCTCTATATCCAGAGATGACCCCCAGGGGACATATACGCCGACGTCGGCGATATGGACCCAGAGCCTGTAGCCATGATCGGTCCTGCTGATCGATATCGCATCGTCGAAGTCCTTTGCGCGCTCCCCGTCGATCGTGACCGTCGGCAGGGCCGTGAGGTCCTTTCTCTTCGGCAAAACCTCAGCCATTTTTTCTCCGCTGAGGAGTTTCGCCTCGTCCGTCACCGCCTTAGGGAACCTTCGCGGGAGATTGAACTCGTCGATGATCACCTCGACCTCTTCCTTGGGGTCTCCAGGTTTTTCAACAACCTTTACAATGCGGCCTGAAGGCGAACGCCTGTCAGAGGGATAATCGATGATCTCGGCGATGACCGTATCGCCGTGGCGGGCCGTTCCTTTGTCCTTGTCGGCGATATACAGAGAAAAAGAGAGAGCCCTGTTCCTCGGTCTGACAAAGGCCGCGGTCTGCGTTTCATCGAAGGTGCCGACGATCCTGGCAAAGGCCCGCTCGAGTATCCTGACGACCCTTCCGGACCGTCTCTTCCACTGCTCGACCTTCACTACCACCCGATCCCCGCTCATCGCACCGAGCGTCGCCCCGGAGGGGACGAAGATATCCCGCTCGCCCGGCTTGTCGCAGATAACAAAGCCGAAGCCCTCACGGTGGGCCTCGTAGTAGCCGGCGATCACGTTCATGTCCCCGGCAGGTCCATACATACCCCTTCTGTTCAGGACCAGGTCGCCATTATGGAGCATCTGCCGGAGGATCTTTTTCAGTGCCCTCGCCTCAGGACGGCCCAGCCCGAGCTGGACTACGATCTCTTTGAAAGAAAGGGGACGGCGGGCCTTCTCCCTGAAAAAAGTGGCTACTATCTCTTTTGTGATCATGTACGGTTGAGTATACCGTGTCTCGCGGCTAATTGCGAATTGATATGCTGCGGTGAAATATGACGGGCGGGAAACTTCACCCCGCCCTGTCCTCGGAAGTTACGTCACTATGGTTCAACCCTTTACCTTCTCCTTCCCCCTCCAAATGATCCTCCCCCATGCCAGCCCGAGAACCCTCCGCCACCCCAACCGCCTCCCCCTCTGCCTGCGGCCGGAGGTGCACTGAAGCTCCTTCCTCCGAATGACGGCGCGCTGTAGGCCCTCCCCTCATTGAAGGCAGGCCTGCTCGTGGCCCCACTGAAAGAAGGATTGCTGAACGACCTCTCTCCATGGTATTCATAACCGCCGAAAGGTCTGCCCTCTGCCACGCCAGGGGCCACACTCTGTTCCGCCGGGCGTGAAAAGATAGCACGGTTCTGCGATGGCGCGACCGCCGCGGCGCCTCCCCTGTAGCCTGGGCTACCGGCCGTGGAGCCGCTTATTCTCCCCGGCACGCCTGAGTGCGGTACGGAGAATCCTCGACGTGTCGCCGGCATAACAGCCCCTCTTGATGCAGAGGGCGCAGCAATCGCATTGCCTCTGTTCAACCAGGGGGTAAGGCCTCTGGTCTGACTCCTGTTAATAATTGCCTCAGCCCCCCTCCTGCCAGCGTGATCCCATCCGCGGGTCCCGGCAATCATCCCGTTCATGCCGTCATGGTGCCGGTGAGCGGGATCAACCCTGAACATACGTCCGTCATGATCCCGGAAATGATTGCTCACAAATTCATGATCGTGATGACCGTGCCTGTGACCATGCCCGCCGATGTCGACATCGAAATCACCGAGCACAAAGAAACCCGGGAACCAGACATCCGACCACCAGAAAGGATACGGTACCCATGAATACAGGTATGCATAATCAGGCGGCGGAGAGTAATAGGTCACCACGGGCGGCCCCTCGTCGTAATAATAATCATACATTGCCGATGTGTCAGGATACGCCTCGGGAGGTGGCTCCCCCACAGCCTCACCCGATGTATCCGGGTTCACCGACAGACCATATTCAACCAGCGTGTTGTGATACGCATTCAATGCATCATCTTTTGCCACTTTTAATTTCCCGGCATCAGCCGCCGCACCGACCGCTGCCTGCAACTCTCCTGAAACATCAGGCGTCACAGGGTAGTCGGCGATCCAGCCGTTTCGCGGAGTAATACCGACCGCAGCCAACATGCTCTCCGCCTCAGCCTCATTTGTTGCCGTCCCGACCTTCAGGGCATCGGCCAGCTTCAACGCCAGCGTCCCTTCACGGACCAATGGCTGTGCAAGTGGAGGATTTGTCGTGACCGCCTGGCCGGT
>JAKAIE010000094.1 GCA_021814475.1 Nitrospirota bacterium | reverse complement strand
CTTAATGAAATAGGCGCCTTTGTCGCGACCGACCCGGTGCTCACCTCCAGGGTCCTGAAGGTGGTCAATTCCCCGATCTATGGTTTTTCCGGCAGGATATCCTCTGTCAGCCAGGCCCTTCTGCTGCTCGGACTGAATGTCGTCCGCGGCATGCTTTTCGGGGTCTCGGTCTTCGAGATCATGGAAAAATCGATGGTCGGTCTCTGGGGCCATTCGATGGGGTGCGCCGTCGCCGCCCGGATCATCGCGAAGAAGAAGGGGCTCGACGAACCTGAGGAGGTTTCCGTCGCCGCGCTGCTCCACGATATCGGCAAGGTCGCCCTGAGCCTGAAATTCCCGGAAGAGTACGAAGGGATACTTGCCGATGCGGCTGCCCGGGATATCTTTATCTTCGAGGCGGAGGATGCCCACTACGCCCTGACCCACGCGAACGCCGGGGCGTGGATCGCGCATAAATGGAATTTTCCGGCAGGGCTGGTCGAGGTGATAGGCTACCATCACAAACCGCATCTGGCAAAGAACCTTCCCCTGGAAACCGCGGTCGTGCATCTGGCCGACATCCTGATACGGGCGAAGGGTTTCGGCTTTGCAGGCGACAACCATGTCCCTGCGGTCCATCCCGCGGCGTGGAAACTCCTCGATCTCGGCGACGGGGAAATCCGGGAGATCCTCAGGGAGATGGACGACAGCCTGATGAACTCGGAGGATTTTCTCTTTCTCGATGAATAGGGCCGGGGCGATAGTCCTCATTACCGGCGACATCACCCTCAAGACCCTCGTGGAGAGGACCCTTGGCGACCTTTACCGGATCGCCGGCTTTTCGAATATCCAGTCTTCGCTCGATTATGTCTACAATTCGATCCCCGATCTCATGATAATCACCCTGGATCCCGGAGATTCCCGGACACTGCTGCTGCTGAACGAGCTCAAGGCCGACCCGATCTTCGGACAGCTTCCGGTGCTGGCCCTGCTCGGGGATGACTTTCCGCTCAGCTCCTGGGAACACCTGCTGGTCGATGATTACCTCATGAGATCGCTGCTTGAATCCGATCTTAGGATGCGGGTGTCCCTCTGTCTCTGCAGAGCCGCCCGGGTCGTAGACATCAATCCCCTGACCCGTCTGCCCGGAAATATAGCGATCATCAAGCAGATCCAGAGGAGGCTCGACAGGGGCGAGGTTTTCGCCCTTGCCTATGCCGACCTCGATTTTTTCAAGCCCTTCAACGACCGGTACGGATTCAGCCGTGGGGACGAGGTGCTGAAGATGGTCGGCAGGCTTATCCTGAACATCATCAAGACGAAGCAGCCGGCTGACAGCTTTGTCGGGCATATCGGCGGAGACGACTTTGTCTTCATGTCCACGGCCGATCTGTTCGAAGAGGCTGCCCGCGAGATCCTTGAGAACTTCGACAGGATCATCCCGACATTCTATGACGCCGGGGACCGGGCCGAGCGGCAGATCAAATCAGTCGACCGGGCCGGCAACCACCAGACCTTCCCGTTCATATCACTCTCGATAGGGGCGGCGATGAACCTTGAAAGACCGTATACACATTACGGGGAGATGACCGAGGTGGCGGCAGAGATGAAGAAATACGCAAAGCAGTTCACCGGCAGCTGCTACAAGATAGACCGCCGTCGCGGGTGATGAGCGGTCATCCCGTGCCGACGATAAACAATACGATTTCTATGGCGATGAGAAGGATGTCGATACCCCGGAGAACCTGAGGAGACCTAAGGAGCCTTGACCCGGGATCAGGTGACGCGGACAGAATGGCCGTCGAATTCTACGACCTGCCCCTTCCTGATCTTGCAGCGCTTCCGCAGTTCCTGATGACCGTCGACCAGGACAAGACCTTCGGCGATGATCGCCTTGGCCATCCCCCCGCTGTCGCAGAGATGCGTCACCTTCAGGAGGTTGTGCAGTTCGATAAACTCATGGCCACCCAGCGCGAATTCTTCCATGATATGTCCCTATTATAAGGGGACACAGCAGGCGTTTGGCAAGAGGTCGTGCAGCACCCTCGCGGTCCCTGGGATTGGGCGCCATTGACTAACCCGCCTCCCATCTTGATAATAAAAGGGTCATGAAGGCATTTGCCCTCCAATCAGGCAGCAACGGGAACTGTATCTACGTCGAGGCCGGAGGGATCAGGCTCCTCTTCGATGCAGGTATCAACGGGACCCAGGCGGAAGAGAAACTGGCGGCCAGGGGCTGCAATATCCGGGATATAGACGCACTGATCATCTCTCATGACCATGGGGACCATATCCGGTATGCCGGCATCTACCAGAGGAAATACGGACTGCCCCTCTACATGACCCGCAAGACCTGCGCAACGGCGAAGTTGCGGCACCCGCTGGGGAAACTCCATGACGTCCGCTTCTTTCTCTCCGACGGGGTGATACACATCAACGGCGTATCCGTCCATGCAATCCCCACCCCCCACGACGGAGCCGATGGCGCTGTCTTTGTTGTCTCCTCTGGCGAAAAGAGGCTCGGGATAATGACCGACCTCGGTCACCCCTTCGAGGGGTTGGGAAAAGTGATCGACACGCTGGACGCGGTATTCATCGAGAGCAACTATGATCCCGATATGCTAGCAAAGGGCCCGTACCCGGTTTCCCTGAGGAAGAGGATCGCCGGCCCCGAAGGGCACCTTTCGAACCTCGAAGCGGCTGAACTGCTCGGTGCAGCCTCGCACGGAAGACTCAAGTGGGCCTGCCTTTCACACCTTTCGGAGCATAACAACAAGACATCTCTTGCGATCGAGACCCACAGGAAGATCGTCCACCCACGGCTGCCGCTGTACATCGCCAGCCGTTATGCCCCCTCTCAGATACTGAGCGTCTGACCGGCAGTCCCTATGCGTTCCCGAGGCACCGCAGGCGCGCGATGTCAACCGGCTATATACTGTTCGAGGTCCCTGATCGTGGCCTCCCTTTCGGCAAGCATCATCTTCACTACGTCGCGGATGCTCACCAGCCCGACGAGGTGGCCGGACTCCAGCACCGGCAGATGGCGGACATGCCGGTCGTTCATTATCGACATGCACTTTTCGGTCGTGTCGTCAGGGACGACGCAGTATACCGACTCGGTCATCAGCTCGCGGACAGGCGTTTCTTTCGATGATCTCCCCTTCAGCACCACCTTGCGAGAATAATCCCTTTCGGTAAAGATTCCCAGCAAGGTGCTGCCCCTGACAACCAGCAGCGCACCGACGTCCCTGTCGGCCATGATCTGCAGCGCCTCATATGCCGTTGTCTCAGGGATGATTGTCCAGAAGCCCTTGTCTTTCTGTTCAAGAAGTGCTCGTACTGTAGCCATAGTCTCCTCCTTGGCCGGTAAGAGGTTGATACAGGATATCCCTTGCTCCTGCCTTTTTTGTAACACGCCGGCAGGATGCTGTCAACGTGAAGTTCTGGTGAGCAGGCAAGCTGTATTCTCGATATACAGGCCCTCCCCCCGAACATCGCTTTTGCAGGGATGTCGTATATAATAAAAGGCATGAGGACACTGTTTTCCCATATTTACTCAATCTCCCTTGCACTGTGGGTCGGTGGCATCTTTCTCTTCACCTTTATCGTGACCCCGGTGATATTCAGGTCGTATCCGCGGGACCTCTCCGGTGATATCGTCGGCAGACTCTTCCCGTACTACTTCCTGTATTGTCTCGTGGTAGCGGCGGCGTCTCTCGGTATGCTCCTGTTGTCGTCCTACGACCGTATAGGCTCCGGCTACAGACTTTCTCTCGCACTGCTTTCGGCTGCAGTCGTGATCTCCCTGTATACCAACTTCCGCCTCTACCCCTATATCAGTAGGGTGAAGCAGGAGGTGCGCTCCTTTGAAGCCTCATCCCCCGATGATCCCGCCAGAAAGAGATTCAGGGCTTTGCATGCGGTCAGCGCAGTCCTGAACCTGATCATGCTGGCGGACGGGGTAACGCTGATCATCCTCGTGTCGGGCCTGAAAAAGTCCCTCCCGTAGGCCGGGATGCCTCACACTTCAATAAACAGGCAACCTGTTATAATAGAACTATGAAGAAAATGCTCACTCAGGCCCATGAGGCGATACTGAACTGTATGGGAGAGGCGATATATGTCATCGACCGCTCGATGAAGATCCTGTATGCAAATCCCGCGTCCGCGAAATTGACAGGATACACGGTTCATGAGGCGATCGGCAAAAAATGCGAGGACATCTTTTGCGAGGCGTCGTTCAGATGTAAAGGGATCTGCCCTCCGAAGAAGGCGATGCGGGAACAGCAGCCAATCCTGCACCGCGAGGCCGAGACAAAGACAAAGGGCGGGGATATAAGGCAGACACAGATATCTTTTTCCCCTTTTTATGAGGATGAAAAGTGCGTCGGCTCGGTGATAGTGATCAAGGATATCACTGAAGTGAAAAAGGCCGAAGAGCAGCTCAGGAAGCAGAAGGACTTTCTCATGCTGATCATCGATTCTCTTCCCCATCCGTTCTACGTGATCGACGCTAATAGCTATGAGATCAGGATCGCGAACAAGGCAGGGATGTCAGAGGCGCCGGCGGCAGGACAGACCTGCTTCGAATGCACCCACAGCAGGAACGAGCCCTGCGACGAGACGGGGCACCCCTGCCCTCTGGCAGAAGTGAAAAAGACTAAGCTTCCGGTTGTCGTCGAGCATATCCACCGGGACCCCGACGGGGCGTTGCGCAACTGCGAAGTGCATGGCTGCCCGATCGTCGACGACAAGGGAGCTGTCGTGCAGATGATAGAGTATTCGCTCGATATCACCGACCGGAAGAACGCCGACCTCCAGCGCGAAGGCCTGATCGGAGAACTCAGGCAGGCCCTCGATCAGGTCAACAGGCTGAGCGGCCTTCTCCCGATCTGTTCGTCATGCAAGAAGATACGTGATGACGGGGGCTACTGGACTCAGATCGAGACATACATCAGCGAACACTCCGAGGCACAGTTCAGTCATGGGTTATGTCTGGACTGTGCCAGGAAACTCTATCCGTCACTGTACAAGGGGAAAGAGTAAGGGAACTACCCACTGTTGTTCCTTTACTCAAACTGACAGCGCAGCCAGCCGTCCGGAACGCCCTGGCTGAATGCTTCATCTTCGAGCTTTTTCTTGTCCGCCTCTGCCTCTTTCAGCTCCTTTTCGGCGGCGGTCACGGCCGCCTCTGCCTTCGATTCTTCCTCGGTCTTTGGCCGTGAGTACGGTGTCCCGTAGATTTGATAAGGATTAGGGTTCCCGTACACGTTGCGGGAGGCGGTATTTTCAGGGGCATTGCGGGCGTTGTCGTAGGCATCTTTCGCGCGGAGCAGGCGGTCTTCAGCCGCCCGGCCCCTTTCACACCACGCTTGTCGGTCGTCGTGTTTCGTCACCCCGGCCGATGATCCACGCTGCCCGGATGTCTCTGCCGGGGGCGCCTCTGTAATTCTGCCGTCCCTGTCCATATATTTCTGCAGATCCTGTTCGGTATAGACCTTCCCCCCTTCAGCCGCAGACAGTCCTCCCAAAAGAATGAATAATACCCCGGTCAAAAAATAACGTTTCATGCCTGTCCTCCTGTGTCCCTGTGCTCTCCCCGTATTCCGGTTACACCAATTTTACCATGTATTCCCGGCCTCGGGATCATTATTTCCGTTCGCGGGGACTGCGTTTCCCCGCGGCAGGCATTGACAGTCTCTGAGATGGGCGTTAGCCTGCTACAGGCGGAGAGGAAGGGCGCCTCGGCGGTCAGGGCCGTAAAGAAAACAGGCTCCCGTTATAAATACTGCAATGCAGGAGTGGAACGTATCTCACCCTCCGCCGGAGGTTCAGGTGCAGGGACAGATCTTGTCCGCCTCTGACTTGAGAGCCCGCGCAGTCCGGATATCCAGACCGCTTTCCCTGATAAACTCCTCTTCTCCCCTGTCGGCGATGTCCTGGGCAAGGACGATGTTGTTCCTCAGCAGGACGTCCAGGGACTGCTTCTTCATTGACGACAGAATCGTCACCGGGTAGAGCCTCTTCCCTTCGATCATACTTTCGAGGCTTCCAGCTTCCGGATACCTCCAGCTGACGATTTTGAGCCCGGTACATTCGGCGAACCGTATGGCGTCGGAGGTGCACCGGGTATTCGTGACGAGCCACCCCTGAGTTATCGGGAGGTCGTCCTTATTCAGTGACGAGGCCTTTTTTATGTCCTCGACGCGGGAATGGACATACATCGCGACCTTGACGTCGGTCGCCTTGCCGCCTTCGGTATGGTACTTGCACTCGATAACGCAGCGTTCGTGGTCCTTCGACGCAATGACATCAACCTCGTGGCTGACACAGAAGCCTTCCAGTATCCTGTCCAGTGCGACCGTGTAGCCGTACGCGGCGAGAATCTTCGCAAAATACTTTTCAAAGGGGAAGCCGGACGGCCCGAGGGAGGAGAGTGCCTTCTTGATAGAATATTTCATCTCTGAGGCGTGGTTATATTTTCTTAGCATCTTTTTTGCGAGCCTGTAGATATGACGCGTGTGGGCGGAAGGGGCCACCTGGACCTCCACCCTGCTTGCGATATCGGCCGCCACATCCTCGGGTGCCCCGGAACGGACGAGAGACTGAATGAGTTTCCCGAAGTCGAAGACCTCTTCCTTCCCGGATGCCTTGATAACCGTTGTCGCCATGATCAGAAATTGTACATCATTTGCCGGGTTCCGCGTCACTGGAAAAAGAGAGAGCGCCTCACTTCGGAGGAGCGGGTGATCTTTACGATACTCATCAGAAAGCGGTCCGCACTGGAAAGTCGCGGGTGGCCGCGTGTTAAAATGAGAGAAGAAAGACGAGGTCGATCATGAAACAGTGCCCCCGCTGCGGAAGGAAATTCAATCTGCTGCAGCGCGCCGTCGGTGAAGCTGCCGAACATATACGCGCCTGCACCGCACCCGAGAAGAAGAAAGACCTCTCGTACCTGGCCGGTACCTGCCGCGGCTGTCCGGCCGGGTGTTATGAAAAGGGCGACCTCCCGGAGAAGGAATGATGCATGAAGGCGCTTTTCATCACCTGAACCGTCTGCGGGACGTGGTGAAACCAAAGACAGGAAACAGGTAGAATAAAAGCTGAATCATCCGCTGAAGAGGAAAGAAATGCCGATCATACTCAAAACCGCAGCACTGCTCCTGCTCTCGAACATATTTATGACGTTTGCATGGTATGCCCATCTCAAGAACCTGAATAACAAGGCATGGTATATCGCCGCGCTGGTCAGCTGGAGCATAGCCTCCATAGAATATATGTTCCAGGTCCCCGCGAACAGGATAGGATATACCGCCCTGTCTCTGCCGCAGTTGAAGATACTGCAGGAGGTGATCACGCTCTCCGTCTTTGTCCCGTTCGCGGTCATGTATATGAACCAGCCCCTGAAGCTCGACTATCTCTGGGCCGGCCTCTGCCTCATGGGCGCGGTCTATTTTATCTTCAGGACATAACCGCGGCAGGCCCGGATTTCAGATCGCATGGATGCATTCACCAAAATTGCGGAGCGGAAGATAAAAGAGGCGATGGACAATGGGGAGTTCGACAACCTCACCGGGACAGGCAGACCCCTCGTTTTTGAAGACGAGACGTGGATACCGGAAGACCTGAGGCTGGCCTACAGGGTCCTGAAAAACAGCGGCTTTATCCCGCCCGAGCTGGAGCTGCGGAAGGAGATAGTCAGCCTCCGGGACCTCCTCCAGACACTCGATGACGATCGCGAACGGACTCGGAGACTCAGGGAGCTGAACTTCAAGATCATGAAGCTCGGCATGCTGAAGGGCAGGCCGCTCCATCTCGAAGAATACGAGACCGCGTTATTTCAGAAATTCCTGAAATAACTTCCGCACTGCCAGGATAAGTTCATCACGGATCATTCGCCCTCTGCCTCGAGCGCCTTTGCGATGAAATCATGGACATTGAGGAAGAAATCCAGTGAAGCCTCGTCATGGTTTCCGTCCAGCTGAACGCCGACCTTGTATTTTCCTGAATCAGGTGTGCAGTGTCTCACAACCGCCACAAACGAGACCTCTCTTTTTATGGGATGCCGTTCCGTAGAGAAGACACCCTCAAGGGAAGTCCCGACGGGAAACGGTTCCGGAGCCCTGAACTGCAATCCGGACCTGCCGAAGTTTATGAGGTCAACCGGGACGGCAGCGCCATTCCCTGTTATATGCAGGCCGATATACTTCCGGTAGATCTCCGGGAGGGGATACCTGATCTCACTCCTCTGCCTGCGATTTCTTCTGGTGTTTCTGCTGTTAAAGAGTTCAATCGTTTCCCTGAGGTCGTGTGCCATCTGGAGAAACTTGATCCAGCCGACCAGTTCGTCGAGACTCTTTAACGCCATCCCCGCCTTCTCCGAGCCTTCGCACCCCGGCGCATCGGCGATCGCAGACTCGAGCAGGAGTGAGGAGACCGAAACCTTGTTCAGAATCATGTCTGCGATGCATTTGAGCTGCTTTCTGTTACTGACGAAACACCGCGTTTCCGACTTGCCGCATATGCGCTCACAACGTTCATTCATCAGACGTCATGCCCCTGACGGAACCCCGTCGACAAAGCCGGGGAGGAAACGCCCCTGATCGGAGCTACCGGCCATTTACAGATATCCTCCTGTACCTGACAGGGTCTTTCCTGATCGCCGGCCTGAGTGACAGCTCATCTCCGGCAACGGTATACTGAAATATCGCCGCATTCTGCAGCCAGTCCCTCTGATCTGGATCGAGCAGGATCAGGACGACATCCCTGCCCTCAAGATCGGGATAGTTCTTTTTGAGCAGCGTCTTTTCCTCTTCCGACAACGTCGTCTTGAAGGGCAATTTCCGGGTAGAAAAATCGGGAAGGGAAGCCGTACCGTCCCGGAAGAACTCTATCTCATCGGGAAGAACTTTCTCGTCCCTGTCCTGCGATGTCCCGATGACATGCCACTTTCCCTCCAGGGGTTTCCTGTTCTCCGGCGCGCGGCAGCCGGACAGAAGGGCAATGCAGATGATAAAAACGGCAATCAGTTTCTTATGCACGGGCTTTCCTTTCCCCGACGCTGCACGGGCAGGCGCAGAAGCCGGGATTGTCGATCTCTCAGTATAGCAGAATAGCAGAACATGTGGAACGGATGCCAGTGCGGCTTGCACGGGTTCCCCCCGGAAAGTCCTCCCGCAGTAGGCGGACCTGGGGTAAGGTTGTTATACTAGAAAATGCGCTCCGTTTCATCAGGTAACATTCAACCCTTCATTGCGATATATTGGACAGTTGTGCCACTTGGTGTAGGGTCATGGATACGATAGAAAAACTCAGGATGCTCGCAGCCGATTCGCAGTACGATCTCGCCTGCGCCTGCGGCAGCAACAAGGACAACAGACGGACCCGGGGGCTGGACGGGAAGTGGCTGTATCCCGTGACCCTTCCCTCCGGAGGGTATTCGATCCTCCTGAAAACCCTCCTTTCAAACTCGTGCTCAAATGACTGCAGGTATTGCCCCCTAAGGTCGGATACGGACGTGCGCCGCTGCACGCTGCTGCCGGAAGAGGTGGCTGCCGTCTTCATGGAATATGTCAGGAGGAGAAAGGTCTTCGGCCTCTTCCTGAGTTCCGCGGTCATCGGGAGCCCTGATCATACGATGGAGAGGCTGAACACGGTTGCGCGCCTCCTCAGGGGCCGGCACGAATATCGCGGGTATATACACCTGAAGATCATACCGGGCGCCTCTGACGAGGCTGTCCGGGAGGCGATCTCTCTTTCGACGGCGGTATCCCTGAATATCGAGACACCAGGGAAAAGGCATTATGATCTGCTATCACACAGGAAGGATTATGACAGAGACATCATCAGACCGATCAAGCTCATGTCCGCGCTGACGGCAAAGGGCGAAAGGTATTCGAAGGTGAAATGCACGACCCAGTTTATCGTAGGCGCGTCCGAGGAGACCGACTCGGAGATCATCAGGTACATGGGCGGCCTCTACGACCGCCTGAACTTCAACCGGGTCTACTTCTCCGCCTACCAGAAGGGACTCGGGAACCCCGGCATTCCAGGTGAGAAACGTCTGGCGGAAGCCCCTGAAGACGTCTTCATTCGTGAGCACCGTCTCTACCAGGTGGACTTCCTGATGAGGAAATACGGATTCGGCCAGGGGGAGATCCCGGTAGACAACAGGGGGAACCTTCTGCTCGACAAAGACCCGAAACAGGTCTGGGCTGACAACCACCCGGAGTTCTACCCGGTGAGGCTCAATACGGCAGACAAGGAGGCGCTGCTGCGTGTCCCGGGTCTTGGCCCCGAGACCGTCAGGACGATCCTCAAAATACGCAGGGATAGAAGGATACTGTGTGTCGAAGACCTGAGGATCCGGGGCAAGAGGGCCGCAACGATCAGGAGATACGCAGTCTTCGAATGAATGAGTTGACTGGGGGCTGAACACCTCATAAACACACTGAATCGATCGGAATTCAGCCCACAACTTAGATCAACCATAAACTGTGACCGAGTGATACCCTTTGACAGAAACAAGTACCGGTGCTATACATTGGACAGAGACTGACAAAGAGAGGGAGACAAGATGAAGGCATTGATCATCAGCGCGGACAATTTCGAGGACACCGAACTTCTAGTCCCGTACTACAGACTCCTGGAAGAGGGGATAATGGTGGATGTCGCCTCGATGCAGGAGGGGACCATAAAGGGCAAACACGGGTATGAGGTGAAGGTGACAAAGCACCTGAAAGACGTGCGGCGCGAAGACTATGACATCCTCGTCCTCCCCGGCGGGAAGGCCCCGGCAGAGGTGAGAAAAGAGAAAACAGCGCTCGACATCGCGCGGTACTTCTTCGAAAAGAAGAAGCCGGTTGCGGCCATATGTCATGGAGGCCAGACCCTGATCAGCGCAGGCCTCGTAAAGGGCCGCCATCTCACCTGCTATAAATCGGTTGTCCCGGAAATGAAGGAAGCAGGGGCGCTCTACGAAGATGCCGAGGTAGTCGTCGACGGGAACCTCGTCACCTCCCGCCAGCCCTCGGACCTCCCCGCCTTCATGCGGGAGATGATGAAGATGCTGGGAAAGAGGGTCTGATTAAGGGAGCAAACCTCCGTCTGCTCCGCCATGGGCATAGGCTTTGGGCCGAAACATGAAGGGAGAGGTCCGAGTAAGCGTCATTCAGCTGCGATAGTTGCTGAATGACGCGTGAAGGACTATGCCGCTGCGCACGGTTATGGCAATTCAATTCTACTGATAGGTATTGCTATGTGAGGATGAGGGTGATATTGGGG
>JAKAIE010000013.1 GCA_021814475.1 Nitrospirota bacterium | reverse complement strand
GAACAGCAAATATATCTCCTGGCTCCGGGACCTTGTCCAGGTGCAGAAAGAGGTCCCCAATGCGATGGATTTTCTCGAGGCGGTCAAGGGAGAGGTAGTCCCCGAGGTGGTCTATGTCTTTACGCCGGCGGGCGAGATCAAGGAGATGCCGATGGGATCCACTCCGGTCGATTTTGCCTACGGCATTCATACGCAGGTAGGCCACAAATGCGTCGGGGCGAAGATCAACGGCAAGATCGTCCCGCTGCGGTATATCCTCAAAAACGGGGACACAATCGAGATCATCACCTCCCAGACCCACGGTCCCAGCAGGGACTGGCTGAAGTTCATCGTTACCCAGCGCGCTAAAAACAGGGTAAGGCAGTGGATCAAGGCGGAGGAGAGAACGCAGAGTGTTGAACTCGGGATCAAGCTCCTCGAGGCCGAATTGCGGAAGCATAATATGAGCAACGCCCTGATGAAGTCTGACGAGATCCTCGCAGCTGCCAAGTCGCTCGGGTTGAATTCGCTGGAAGACCTCTTCGTGTCGGTCGGATTCGGCAAGGTCTCCCCTCACCAGGTCGTCAACAGGCTGCTCCCGGAGAAGGCGGCAGAAGAACCGGAACAGGTGAAGGTCCGCAGGCCGGTCAAGGAACATAAAGGGGTTAGCATCAAGGGGATCGATGACGTCCTCTACCATACCGCGAAATGCTGCTACCCGGTCCCCGGGGACAACCTGGTAGGGTTTGTCACTATCGGCAAGGGAGTGACCATACACCGGCGCGACTGCCCGAATATCGAACGTATGGTGGTCGAGGAGGCCCGGTTGATCGAAGTGGAGTGGCAGCCGGCCGGCGACATGACGGCGAACGCCAGGCTTTCTGTCGAGACGATCGACAAGCCCGGCATTCTGGCGAACATCAGCGCCCTGATATCCTCGGTCAACATCAACATCAATCACCTTGAGGCGATGTCCACACCGGACAAACACGGCCTCATTAACTTTATCATAGGGGTGCGGGACCTGCAGCAGCTGAGAGTGCTGGTACAGAAGATCAACCAGATGGAGGGGATCCTGAGGGTCAAACGGTGACAGCACCGTGGCGGCGCGTGATATAATGAAATGTCGGTGCAGTGAAAATACATGCGCTGTTGCGTGCGTCTGTGGACGTTCTTCTGAGGCGAATGTTACCGGGACGCAGGCACGCGGCCTCAGAGATAAGGAGATGCAATAGTGAAGACAACAATACGTGCAGTCATCATCGCTCTGGCCCTGGCAGTCGTCGCTAAGGCCCCGTCTGTCTACGGGTTTGGAGGGTGTGAGGAGGACTGCGTCAAGTGCCATTCCCTCTCACAGAAGGAGGCGGAGCAGATCGTCTCGAAGATGAAGATCCCCGACCCCAGGGTTGTGGACATCAGGATGAGCCCGGTCCGTGGCCTCTGGGAGGTGTCGGTTGACACACAGGGCAGACGAGAAAACATGTACGTCGGCTTCTCGAAGAAGCAGGTGGTGAAGGGAAATATCATCGACGTCGATGGCACTGACGGCGGGGCAGCGAAGACCCCGGTGCCTGCGGCGGTCATGCAGACTCCGAATGACCGGTATGTCGACGTCTCGAAGATACCGCTTGAAAACGCGCTGGTACTCGGCGACAGGAACGCAGCGGTGAAGGTTGTCGTCTTTACCGACCCTGAATGCCCGTACTGCGCCAGGATTCACGGGGAGCTGAAGAAGATCGTGGCCGAAAACAGGAATATAGCCTTTTACCTGAAACTCTTTCCGCTGAAGATGCACCGCGATGCTGACTGGAAAGCCCGGAGTATCATGTGCAGCGGTTCACTGGATCTGCTCGAAAAAAACTATGAGAAGAAACCGATACCGATGCCTTTATGCAATTCTTCGGTGATTGATGAAAATATCAGGGTTGCTGCAGAACTCGGCGTGACAGGCACCCCGACCTTTATCATGCCGGACGGGTACCTTGTACTGGGCGGTAACGATGCCGGGACGATACTCAATTTGGTGTCGGCCCATCAGCGGAAGGACGCACGATGAGCCGAATGACCAGGGCTGCAGGGCTGGCAGTACTCGTCTTGTCCGGAGCAATAACCGCACCATCCTTCGGCGACGTGAAGGTCGATATGAAGAACGGTTCGAGTATCGTGGCCGACGAGTGCCGGGAGGAGGGCTCCAATCTGGTCTGCTATAAGATGGGCGGTTCCTTCGAGATAGACAAAAAGGATGTGCAGGAGACTAAGAATATTGCTGCAGGCCGGTCCGGCTACTCCGAGACAGGGGAGACGGATACGGCAGGAAGCGAGAAGGCTCAACAGACGCACCAGGATGGAACAAAGACAGGCGATGAGGAGAAGGGTGAAGGGACTGTGTCGAAGGCAGACGGCAAAGATGTCCTGAAGACGATTGATCCCCGCGCAGAAGAGTTGCTCTCTCTCCAGGCAGAGAGGGAGCGCCTGGTCAAGGAGAAAAAACAGCTTGAAGACGACATGAAGAATGCCCCTGGGCATATGGCGGATTATCAGTTCAATGAGTTGAACAGACGCAATGCCGCGATGGACGCGCAAATAAAGCAGTTTAATGAGAAGGCGCGGCAGCTTATGGAGAAGAAAGGTCCCGCATCGAAGGAGTAGGGACCTGACGTGTCGGGGCGGAGTGTCCGAAGCAAAAAAGGGGGCCGCGGAACGGTCCCCTTTTTTGATAAGGGTCGGTGTCAGAATGCGTAGATGAATTTGAACCAGAATTTATCGCCCTCAGGCCTGTTTTTGACGTTCGATTCCGCCTGGTACTTCAGCAGGAAGCTCATGTTTTTATAATCGTATTTGATCTGCGGGCCGATTGCGAATGCCTGTCCCCTGTTCCCGTCGCCGACAGTCGAACCATTCTGCTTGTCGTCGGTCATCTGCTTATAGTAATAGCCGCCGACCCCGAGACTCAGGGCGTCAAACTTCTTGGCGACCGTGTAGTCGACATGAAACTCCTGACCCGAGGTATAACCGGTATCGTCATTTTTTGTATTGAAGTCGTACATGACCTTTGCGGAGATGTCGACCCCGCTGTCGCTGATGTATGTGGCTGCAGCCACCGGTTCGAAGGTCCAGTAGTTGCGGCCGATATTGGCTAGATCGGAGGTGGCGTACGGGCCGGTGGGCATGTAGACATCGAGTCCGGTCACTGCATGCCAGTTTTTTGAGTGCCATGAAAGGATGAACGGGTCGACGATGATATCACCGATTCCCGTTTTTGTCTGGCTGCGCCCCGGTACGGTCACGTCGAGGTTGACTACCGGCAGGAACGCATGCATACCCCAGAATCCGCCGAAGACCTGATGCTTTGTGACATAGATGAACCTGAAAACGTTTGCCGTCGCCTTCAGCTTGAAGTCCGGGACAGCGCTGTCCCCGCTTCCGTTTCTGAAGGTGTCGGCGCTGTAATAGTTGAGATAATCGACAAGGTAGAACCCGGGAGGTGGGACCGCCCCGGCCATGAAGTCCTCGGCGCCGTTCGGGTAGGCGCTGCCGCCTCCTTCAGTGGCGAAGGCAGGGCTGTCTATCCCTGGCAACAGGAATCCTGCGACAAGGATGAAAAAAAATACTGCGGCACTATACATCTTTCTTGCGAACGGGCCATCAAAAAAAAGGTGCATCGTCTCCTCCTCGGGGTGAAATGATAATGTCAACGGTCCATCATTATACAAAGAAATTCTTCAAAGCGCCACCGGCTACCGGGGCCTGTTTGACTCGGCCATGCGGATTTCTTATACTTCAAGTATGATTCGTATTGCGGTTGTCGACGGGCAGGGCGGGGGCATCGGCGCCCTCATCGTCAAGAGGATCAAAGAGGAGTTTCCGGAAAGCATCGAGATTGTTGCACTCGGCACCAATGCGGCGGCAACATCGTCGATGATGAAGTCGCGGGCGAATAAGGGCGCCACCGGTGAAAACGCGATCGTCTGGAACTCGTCCCGTGTCGACATTATAATAGGTCCGATGAGCATCACCTTTGCTGATGCGATGCTCGGCGAGGTGACGGCGAAGATGGCTTCGGCCATTATTTCGTCTCCTGCCAGAAAGATCCTCCTTCCTCTCAACCAGGAGGGGGTCGAAATCATCGGCGTCAACAGGGAACCGCTGCCGCATCTGATAGAGTCAATGATCACCAGGATAAGGGAGGACGGCCATGTGTGAGGCGAATGCCTATGTTTTAAAGGACGGGACCGAGGAGCTTTATCTGGAAAATGTCGATATCATGAAGCCTGAGGGGGGAAAGATATTTTTGAGGAACCTCTTTGGGGAGCAGAAGGTCTTCGAAGGAGTGATTCGCGAGGTCTCGCTGCTTCGGCACAAGATCGTGCTGGAGAAAGGGTAGCACTGCCCGCTCTCGTCACGCATGTCCTGACGATTGCGTGACGCGGCCGGATTATTTCATGTCCGCGAGGGAAGTGCTCAGATGGTCCCTGACCGCGGCGATGACGTCGGGGGCGTTCAGAGGCACGTCCTCAAGCTCCGTTCGTATCTCCCGTGTGTCGAACAAAAACTCCTCGCCATTCCTTGTGCAGGTGATGACAAAATCGACGGCCGGGTTGCCGGCGATCAGCACAGAGAAGGTGTCTGCGAGGTTACCCATGGGTTTCCTGTCGATATGGCTGTGCCGGAAATGAACGGATATGCGCGTGCCCTTGCCCAGTGCGGAGCGGACCGATATGTCGCCGTCCGCCTCCCGCGCGGACTGTGCGAGCAAGGACAGCCCCATCCCGACTTTTCTCGTAGAGCGTGTCGTATAGAAAGGGTTCAGTACCTGCCCCAGCAGTTCGGGGGGGATGCCCCTGCCGTTGTCTTCGATATCGAGTTCAAGCAGATCCTGCACCGTGTCTACCCTGAGCGCAATAGTGATGAGTGTCGCCCCAGCGGCGACCGAGTTTTCAGCGACATCAAGGATGTGGAGCGAGATATCTTCCATGGAAGTTCAGAAATAGACCCTTTCCCTGCCGGCGTCCTTCAGTGCGAGGCATATTTCATCGAAGGTGGCATGGTGCAGCAGAAAACGTGACGTCCTTCTTCCTATTTCGTCAACCTGGTGCGCATCCGACGAGGAGATCCACGGGATATGACCGTACTCCCCGTACAGCGCGCGCGCCTCGTCAGCTGTCTTGCGGCAGGAGATCTCCAGGGCGTCGAAACATATCCCGGGATCGATGAACCCGAGCTGCCCGATGATCCCGAAGACATCCCTGTCGATGTGGCTCGCAACGGCGATGCCGTTGAGATCGTGGACCAGCTCCACGATCCTGTTGACAGAGAGGCCGGTTGCCCCTATCAGGAGCCGCCTGTTGAACCCGAGCACCTCGTCGTCGGCATTGACAATTACCTGCATGCCGATGGCATCTTCGTCGTTTTCCCCGGGCTGCAGGTTCAGGTAGACGATTTCCTGCATCCGGCGGGCGGCGTCACTATCGCCGAAGAGACCGAGGATATGAACCTCCTCCGCTGAATTGATCTCCATCCCCGCGATAACGCATATCCCTTTCCCTTTTGCGACGTCCCTTGTCACCTCGACGTTTTCCATCGAGTTGTGGTCGCAGACCGCGATGATATTGATGCCCAGCGACGCCGCTTTCTCGACGATTCCCTTCGGGGTCATCGAAAGCTCGGCGCAGGGTGACAGGCAGGTGTGGATATGCAGGTCAGCGATGAATTCTACCGGCATCTGAGGCCGAGTTCATACAGTCGGCCGACGACCTCGAAGGCAGGGAGCGGAGTCGTCATGATGATGACATTTTCTTCAGAGGCCTTCTGCAGGGTATCCTGCGGGGGTCTTCTGCCGTTTACGAGGATGATCCCCGCGAGACCTTTCAGTGAGGCGGCGGCGACAATATTCATGTGGACCTGAAAGGTGATCCATACAAAGCCTTCTTTCGCATTGCCGATGACATCGGAGAGGAGATCGCTCACATACCCTCCGGCGATTTCCCTCTCCAGCTTCGCATCCCCGGTTAATACTTCAACGTCCAGACCCTTGGCAAGTTCCTGCAGTGTCATGGCGCCTCCTTCAGGCGGTTTTGTCCAGGTTAATGACGAACTCGAGGGTTGTTCCCTCGCCGACAACCGAATTGATTGCCAGGGAGTCGGCATTTTTCTTGATATTGGGCAGTCCCATACCGGAGCCGAATCCCATGTCACGAATGTAGTCGGGTGCGGTCGAATACCCTTCCGTCATGGCGAGATCGATATCCGCTATCCCCGGGCCCATGTCCTGCAGCACAACCCTGATCGTACCGGGAGTCACATAGTAATGCATGATTCCCGCCACGGCATAGATGATGGTGTTCATCTCGGCCTCGAAGGCTGCGATCGAGGCCCGCCGTATGAGGGGAGGCGGGACCCCCATCTCCTCCAGCACCTTCTTCAGGCTGCCGGAGGCGTTGCCGGCATTCGCAAAATCCTTTCCGTTGAGGAAAAATGTACCTTCGCTGGGGTTCGTCATCACGTATCAGATTCGGATTTTCCCCTGAGACCCTTTTCGTACAGTTTCCCGCAGGAGTCAAACATTGAATATCCGGTGACGAGCATGGGGATCTTTTTCCCCTCTGCCAGCACGACTGTTTCGCGCGGTGGCTTCTTCCCCTGGCAGAATACGATTGCCTTGATATTTGCCACATCGGCGGTGCGTATGACCTGTGCATTGGTCAGGTGCGTGATCAGCAGGGAATTGGTAAAGGAAAAACAGAGCACATCGCTCATCAGATCGGCGCAATACGCCCGCTCGACAGGGGTGTTCCCGTCGCAGTGTGCCGAGAGCGTCTCGGCATCGAGTATGTCCTTGATCTCGTCCAGTGTCATAGCCTGTGGTGGTTCCTCTCCTGGTGACTGTCGGGTGGAAAGGGCGCGGGATTGTCCTATCCCTTTGCCGGCTCAACCTTCACTGCATCGGTGCCGGCGATGCCGTTTGGCGAAGGATATGTCAGCGCATTGATCTTGCCATGAGGAAAGTGCGTGGGAACGAACACCCTGCCCTGAGGAACGGCATCCGAGACCTTTGCCTTCAGAAAGACGCTTCCTCTCCTCGACGATACCCTGACGTAGCTGTTGTCGGTGACCCCGAGGGTTGCGGCATCCTCCTCGCCGATTTCGAGGAAGGCCTCGGAGAGAACCAGGTCAAGGCACTTCGACCTCGTTGACATGGTCCCCGAATGCTGCAGCGCATCCCGGGTGACGAGTGCCAGCGGGTAATCGGCATCCGGCTCTTCTCCCGGCGTATACTGTACCGGATGGAAGACCCTTGTGTCCGATATGTTCTCGTCCCTACCGGAGGAGGCTATCTCCGCGGTAACGTCCGCAACGGTCCTGACGGATATCTCCTTGGCCATGGAAAGGGAAAGGTTCCTCAGGATCTGCCAGTCGGGCAGCGCCTGCCCGGGGGCATCGATGATCTTGTGGACGCTCTGCGTGATTCCTTCGGCGTTCGTGAAGCTGCCGTCCTTTTCAGCCCATGCAGCTGCAGGCAGGACCACGTGGGCGAGCTTAGCCGTCTCGGTCAGCGCGATATCCTGCACCACGAGAAGATCTAGGTTTTTGAGGTTGCTGCTGATCTTTGCATTATACGGGAAGGACGATACAGGGTCTTCCCCCATGATATAGAGAGCCCTTACCGCGCCAGCATCGTAGAGCATCTCGGAGATATCTTTGCCGTCGGGCGCGTCCGCATCCGGACGCAGGCCGATCTGGTACATGCCATAGGTGTTTGCATATTCCGCAGGTATCTGGAGCGCGTCGACATCTTCCCCCAAAAGGATCAGCAGGTTTGAGGCCGCATAGACGAGATCAGCCCCTTTGCTGTTTTCGGTAAATCCTATGGTGAAGGAGATCAGCCTGTTCCGGGCGCGGGCGATCGACGTTGCAGTCGCAACCAGTTCCTCTGCGGGTATGCCGGTGAGGAGGGATACCTTTTCCGGAGTGTACTCGGCGAGGCTCTTTTCGAACTCGGCAAAGCCGGCCATCTTCGAGACAATCTCCCGGTTGAAGAGGTCCTTTTCGGTAATGATCCTCGAGATGCCGTTTATCAGGGCGACCGACGTCCCGTGCTTCATCCTCAGGGTTGAAGAACTGTGGCGGGTGAGCTTTGTCTCCCGCGCATCGGCGACGATGAGGGTCGCCCCCTCTCTTTTTGCCTGAAGGATATTCAGTCCGTACACGGGGTGCGTGACGCTTAAATCCGATTCGATGATAAAGATAAGATCCTTGCCCAGGGGGGCCTTCAGCTGGATCGGGTGATGCTTCGTGCCGAAGGAATGCTTCAGCGCCTTCTGGACCTTTGCGTATCCGAAGGACGCCGACGAATCCATATTGTTGGAGCCGACGACCTGCTGCATGAATTTCCTGAGCATGAAATTGTCTTCGTTCGTGCACCGGTGCGATCCGATCGCCCCGACTGCATTTTTGCCATGTGCTGCAATGACCGATTTCAGTTTGTCGCTGATATAAAGCAGCGCCTCGTCCCACGAAACTGCCGTCAGGGTATTATCCTTTCGGACCATCGGGGTTTTGAGACGGGTTTCACTGTAAATGTAGTCGAAGCCGAACCTGCCTCTGCCGCAGAGATTTCCTTCGCTCCTGCCGTTGTCTTCCTTGCCGCGCGAGCGGAGGATCTTCCCTTCACGCAGGCCGAGGGTGAGGGTGCAGCCGCAGCCGCAGAAAGGACAGGTAGTATCCCTCTCATCGAGGAACCAGGCGCGCGCCTGGAACTTGAACGGTTTGCTCAGCAGGGCCCCTGTGGGACATATATCGATGCACTGTCCGCAATAATCACATTCGAGAATCTGGCCGAAGGCGGGCTGCACCACGGTCGAAAAGCCCCTGTTGATCAGGCCGAGGGCCCCTCTCCCCTGATGCTCGGCGCAAATCCGCACGCATTTGCCGCAGAGGATGCAACGGTTCGCTGTCAGTTCAACGAGCGGGCCGCGCACGTCCGGCGGCATGCCCTTCCGGTGACGGATAAACCTGCCTTCAGGTTTTCCGAATTCGAAGGCAAGGTCCTGCAGGTCGCATTCGCCCGCCTTGTCGCAGATCGGGCAGTCCAGCGGATGATGAATCAGGAGGAGCTCAAGGACCGTCTGGCGCGCTTTCTTCAGCTTCGGGGTCTCCGTCTTGACGACCATGTTGGGGGCCACAGGAGTGGAGCAGGACGCAAAGAGGCGTGGCTGTCCCTCGAGCTCAACCACGCAGAGCCTGCAGCCGCCGTAAGGCCTAAGGCGCTTGTCAAAGCAGAGGTTCGGTATTTTTATGCCGTTTTCCTGTGCGGCCTTCAGGATCGTGGTCCCTTCTTCAACGGAAACCTTCTTATCGTTAATAGTCAGTTCAACCTTCATTTACGCTTCCCCCTTCTTCTCGCCGGCGGCGGCAGCCTCCAGGAACTCGTGGGGATCCCCCTCGAATTTCGCAGGAAGGATCTTTATCGAGTGGAACTTGCACGTGTCATAGCAGGTTCTGCACTGGACACAGAGTTCCTGGATGATCTTGTGCGGCACCTTCTTCTCGCCGACGATTGCCTTCGATGGGCAGGCCCTGAGGCACGCACCGCATGCCTTGCAGAGCTTTTCGTCGATCCAGAAGGTGGTCAGTTTCCTGCATACGCCGGCCTTGCACCACTTATGCAGAATATGGGACTCATATTCGTCCCGGAAGTACTTTATGGTCGTAAGGATGGGGTTCGGGGCTGTCTGGCCAAGGCCGCAGAGCGACGATGCCAGTATGTCCCGGGCAAGGTCCTGGAGCGTTTCTATGTCGCTCTCCTGCCCTTTGCCTTCCGTGATGTCGGTGAGGATATCGAGCAGTATCTTGGTCCCTACACGGCAAGGAACACACTTTCCGCAGGACTCGTCGGCGGTGAACTCCAGGAAGAATTTTGCCGTTCCGACCATGCACGTGTTGTCGTCCATGACGACCATACCGCCCGAGCCGACGATGGCGCCCGTGGCGACGATATCTTCATAGGTCACCGGAATATCCAGGAGACTCTCGGGGATACAGCCGCCGGAAGGTCCGCCGAGCTGTACGGCCTTGAATTTTCTTCCCTTCTTGGGGCCGCCGCCTATGTCATAGATGATCGTCCTGAGCGGAATCCCCATCGGGACCTCGACCAGGCCGACGTTGTTGATGGCGCCGGTGAGCGCAAAGACCTTTGTGCCGGCGCTCTTTTCAGTGCCGAGGCTTCTGTACCATTCGGCCCCGTTCAGGATGATCGGGGCTATCTGCGCCAGGGTCTCGACGTTATTCAGTACAGAGGGTTTGTCCCATAACCCTTTCACCGCCGGGAAGGGCGGCCGTGGCCGCGGCATGCCCCGCTTACCCTCGATCGAACGCATAAGTGCTGTCTCTTCGCCGCAGACGAAGGCGCCCGCGCCGAGATATATCTTGAGTTCAAAATCAAAACCGGTGTCCAGGATGTTTTTGCCAAGCAGCCCCGCTTCAGTGGCCTGGTCTATCGCGAGCTGGAGCCTCTTAACCGCGAGCGGGTATTCCGCTCTGACGTAGATGAACCCATGGTGGGCGCCGATCGCTCTGGCGCCGATGATCATGCCCTCGATGACCGAATGGGGATCGGCTTCCATCACCGACCTGTCCATGAAGGCGCCGGGGTCGCCCTCGTCACCATTGCAGAGCATAAACTTGATATCGGATTTTACCTTCGAGGCGAATTCCCATTTCATACCCGTGGGAAATCCCGCGCCGCCCCTGCCCCGCACCCCGGAGTCCTTGACGACCTTCACGATCTCCTCGGGCGTCATCTGGGTGAGCGCCTTTGCGGCGGCCTGGTAGCCGTCCCTGGCGATATACTCCTCTATTTTTTCGGGATCGATAAGCCCCTTGTTTCTCAGGACCCTCAGGACCTGGTGCTTGAAGAAGGGGATATCTTTCATTAAAGGAATGGCGGTCTTCTTCTCCGGTTCCTTGAACATCAATTTCTGATAGGGTCTGCCCTTTATGAAATGCTCTTCGACCAGCAGGGGGACATCCTCGACCGTCACCTTCTGGTAGAAGATTTCATCAGGATAGACCGCCATGACCGGGCCTTCAGCACAATAGCCGTTGCAGCCGGTCAGGACTATCTTGAGCTCCTCTTCCAGTCCCCTCTTCTTTATCTCTTCGCTCAGAGCTGCGCTCACCTTGGGGCTTTCGCTGGCAACACAGCCGGTCCCTGCGCAGAGCATCAAATTTGCACGAAATTTTCCCATTCAACTCCTCCTGTGATAAGGGGCAGGCCGCAAGGGGCAAGCTGCAGGGCAGAGGCTCTGCAGCACATCCCTGGCGATACGACCCTCACTGAATTCTTGCATCATTCGCCTATGCCGACCCTTTGTTAATAGGTCGTCTCGCTTCCGACTACCAGCGCGTATTTTTCGACAGGGGTTCCTCCAAGGATGTGCTCCCTGAATATCTCCCTCATCTTGTCTTCATTCAGGTCGCAATATTTCACGGGGGGCTGGTTCATGATCTCTATCGTGGCCAGAGGTTCGCGGGCGCAGAGACCCGCACAGCCGGATGTCGTAACGATCACGTCACTCAGGTTGGCCTTCGTGATCTCATCCATCAGGGCGGTCATGACATTCCTTGCCCCGGCGGCGATTCCGCATGTGCCCATATGCACCGTGACCTTCGCCCGGTATCCGCCCGCCCGCAGCGTGAAGTCGGCCTTATGTTTTTCTTTTATCTTCTTCAGGTCTTCTATTGTCAGTCTTGCCATGTCAGCTCTCCTTTTCCGCCAGGTCCGCTCCTGGTTCGGCTGCCGCCGCTGCGACGACCGTACTGTCATACCGGCTGATGATCTCCAACGCCTTCCTCGGAGACATGGCGCCGAAAGTTTCCTGGTCGATTACCATGACGGGAGCGAGCCCGCAAGCTCCAAGGCACCTTACTCCCTCGAGGGAAAATTTCCTGTCCTCCGTGGTTTCCCCTATGTCAATCTTTAACGTGTCCCTGATCTTGCTGACGACACCTTCGATACCTTTTACATAGCATGCTGTCCCGAGGCAGACCCTTATATTATGGTCCCCCCTTGGTTTCATGGTAAAAAAGGAATAGAAGGAGACTACCCCGTGGATCTCGGCTTCGGGTATGTTCAGGCCCTTGGAGATCCGCTTCTGCACGACCGGGGGAAGATATCCGACGATCTCCTGTGCCCTCTGCAGCACCGGTATCAGGCTGCCCGGTATCTTCCTGTAATGCTCAATTACCCTGTCTAGTTCGGCCGCCATCGCGGGAGGAAATTCCTCGTGGGCCTTTTCTTCCCGAGGTTTTCTCCCCTGGGTCCATTCGACCGCCCGGGCCGTCACGTCGAGCAGGACCGACGGAGTAAAGGGCTTTGGAACGTAGTCGATGATGCCGAGTTCGAGGGCATCTTTTATGGTGTCCTGCGACGGATAGCCGGTGATGATGACGATGCCGATCACTGTGCTGGATTTCCTGATCCACTTGATAAGGGTGAGACCGTCGACCTCGGGCATCTTCAGGTCAGTGAAGACGAGATCGTACCCTCCCTTTTCGAGCTTCAGAATCGCTTCGCGGCCGCCTGCAGCCCCCTCGACGTCATACCCTTCGCTCTTCAGCACCCGTTCGGCACTCTTTATCACAACAGGTTCGTCGTCAACGATCAATATCCTGGGTCCTGACATATGTTCCTCCTGGAAGTTCTCTTTGCCCTTGCTGAGGCTACTGTACTTGAACCGGTTCGACGCGGGCCAGCCAGAGGAGCCACCCCTCGCTGAGGTTATCGCGCACGAGTGCGCTCATCGCGGCGTTCGCCTCTTTATTAATCTCGACTATCCTGCCAGACATCGGAGAGGTCAGAGGCTCTTCCTGCCCTCCGCCCGATATGATCTTACCGAAGGACTCCCCTGCCATGACCGCCTTCAGGTCGGTGCGCATGTCGACATAGGTCAGCTGGCCGCTGAGCAGCCAGTATCGGACATCACACCCGATTTCCCAGAGGTTGTTGCTGAGAGGACGCGCCCATGTTCCCTCCTTGTAGAAAAGCACCGGGTTGGCGCTGTCCCTCAGGGAGACGATGTCGTTCCGGAACTCGTCGATGAAGGCCTTTCTGAGGATCCATCCCTTCGTGTCGAAGATCTTCCGCGCGACGTTCATCATGAACTCCGGCGTGAACGGCTTTTCGATGAATTCGAACGCCCCGAGTTTGACCGACTCTTTTGCATCTTCGAGGGTAGGATATCCGGTGATGATGACGACGTCGAGCTTCGGCTGGACGAGTTTTGTTTCCCGCAGGACGGTGATGCCGTTTATATCGGGGAGCCGCACATCGGAAATCAGGAGGTCGAATTCCTCGTTAGCGACCCTCTTGAGGGCATCTTCACCCTTGTTCGTGGTGATGATATTGTACCCTTCAGCGCCGAGGATTCTCTTGCAGCTGAGTGTTACCACAGGGTCGTCATCGAGTACTAATATCTTGCCCTTTTTTTCCATGTCAGTCCTCCAATGATTATAATAGCACTTTATGAATCTATAATTATACTTTATAAGCTCTTTTTGTGGGCCATCGCCTTCGCGACCGACGCGACCAGCGCATCGGGCGTAAAAGGCTTTTCGAGGTAGTCGTACGCCCCCAGTTTTATCGACTTCACCGCGGTATCGACGGTCTGGTAGCCGGTGATGATGATCACCTCGATCCCGGGCCATTTCCCCTTGATCCGCCGGAGGATTTCGATGCCATCGATCTCGGGCATCTTCAGGTCGGTAAGGACCAGGTCGACAGGCTGCTGTTCGAGCAGCGCCAGGCCGTCGAGGCCGTTTTTCACAAGCTGCACCTCATACCCTTCCGGCACTAGGGTCCGGCTGCAGCTCATCCTGACGATGTCCTCATCGTCGATAACCAGTATTGTGCCTTTGCTCATAGTTCTTCCCTGTACGCGGGGAGGCGCACGAAGAAACTCGTCCCCTGCCCGACGGTGCTGTTGACCAGAAGCTGGCCGCCGTGATCCTGGATGATGCCGTGGCTGACCGCGAGGCCGAGACCTGTGCCTTTGCCGACCGGTTTGGTGGTAAAGAACGGTTCGAAGATCTTCTCGATATTTTCCTGGCTGATGCCGGTCCCTGTGTCCCTGAACTCTATCTCGACGAGATCATTTCCCTCTTCCGGAATGTTTTTCGTAATGATCGTGATCGTGCCTTTCCCTTCGACCGCATCCGCAGCGTTTATGATCATGTTCGTAAATACCTGCTGCAGTTGTGAGGCATCCGCCTTGACCCGATGGAGTGATTCGTCGAACTCCGTTACGAGCTTGATATTGAAAAAGTCCGCCTTGTTGCGTACGATATTCAGGGAGCGGTTCAGCACGTCGTTGATATTTGTCGGGCCTTTCTCCGCGGCCGTTGCACGCGCAAAGCCCAGCAACCCCTTGATGATATTCGAGCAGCGGTTTGCCTGTTCGATAATTACCTCGACGTCTTCCCGCTCCTGGGACCCCGGGGGGAACCGCTTCAGAAGGAGATGCCCGAAGGTCACGATGCCGGTCAGCGGGCTGTTGATCTCATGCGCGACGCCCGCGGCCATCCTGCCGAGCGACGCCAGTTTTTCGGAATGGATCAGCTGGGCCTGTGCCATCTGTATCGCCTGGGTCTTCTCTTCCACCTTCTTCTCAAGGGTATTGCCCCATTCGACAAGCTCGACCTTTGTTTTTTTGAGGTCGGTGGTCATTGCATTGAAGGCCCGCGCCAGGTCTCCCATCTCGTCTCGCGTATTGATGTGGAGGGTGTAGTCGAGATCTCCCCCGGCGACCCGCTCCATGCCCTGCTTGAGGAGGCTTACGGGTGTGGAGACCAGGTTCCAGAGTATGGTGCAGAGTGCTATCGATATGATGAACAGGAAGATCAGGATATATATGGTGATCGCGATGCCCTGCTGCTTGATGCTCTGGTCCAGATGCGCGAGAGAGACATTCGCCTCGATCAGCCCGAGCATCTTCTGGTCTTTCGAGTGGAAATGGCACGAGGCGGTATAGCAGGTATCCTCATTGTAAATAGGGTTCATGATGTTGAGGATGCGCAGGTTCTGCTTGTCCCGGCTGAACGAGACGACAGGCGTGTCGCCCGGAATCTCGCTTCCTTCATGGCAGCGCCTGCAGGAGGGGCTGTTCCTGTCGATCGTCTTCCCTATCTCGTCGCTCTTTGACGAGTACGCGATCTTTCCTCTGCAGTCATAGATTTTTACGTTGATGACACCCTCGGAGGAGCCGATAGCCTCGATCGTCTGCTGGATCAGCATCTTCTGAGCGGTGATCATTCCGTAATGAGTGCTTTTCTTGATATAGTCGACGAAGGAGTAGGCGTATTTGACAGAATTTCCGAGGAGCTCTTTTTCCTGGTGCCGGAAGAGGAAATACCAGAATATGGTGCTACCGACGATCATCAGCGTCCCGATGGTAAGGAGAAGTTTACCGGTCAGAGAATGCAGTGATTTTTTTACAGTCATATCCTATGAAATGTATACCATTTTAATGATTTATGCAAGACAAAACCTTAAAGCTGTAACTTTAATTTTTTTACTTGACATCTCATCCCGATTTTAATATAAATTATAAAGTCATGAATATAAATTATGATCCTGTACCCGGAACATTTATGCCTTCCCAGTATCTGCCGGTCCTTATTTTTCTCATGATCGCCACTGCCTTCGGGCTCGGGGCCCTGTTGCTCGGGGAGCTTTTCAGGATCAGGAGACCCTATGCCGAGAAGCTCATGCCGTACGAGTCGGGTAATATCCCTGTCGGTGATGCCCATGTCAGGTTTTCGGTCAAGTTTTATATTATAGCCATGCTCTTTGTGGTGTTCGATGTGGAAGCGGTCTTCCTGTATCCGTGGGCGCTCGTATTCGATTCGATCGGAATGTATGCGTTTATCGAGATGATAATTTTTATCGCTATATTGCTGATAGGCTATGTCTATGCCTGGCGGAAAGAGGCATTTGTATGGGATTGATAACATCCCCGGCGTCATTGACTCTCGTGGAGGCGGACGACGGGACGAAGATCATGAACCCCAATATCGTCATCACCTCATTTGACAAGATCATCAACTGGGCGCGCGTTTCTTCCCTCTGGCCGATGACCTTTGGTCTGGCCTGCTGCGCCATCGAGATGATGGCCGTCTACGCCAGCCACAATGACCTGGACCGGATGGGGATCATTCCCCGCGGTTCTCCCCGTCAGTCGGACTTCATGTTCGTTGCCGGCACCGTGACGAAGAAGATGTCCGAGGTCGTCAGGCGTGTGTATGACCAGATGCCCGAGCCGAGATATGTCATCTCGGTTGGAAGCTGCGCAAACAGCGGGGGCATATTCAATTCATACAGCACGGTGCAGGGCTGTGATACCTTCCTGCCGATCGATGTCTATATCCCGGGCTGTCCGCCCAGGCCTGAGGCCTTCATCGACGGAATCATCAAGCTCCAGGAAAAGATGCGTGCCGAGCATTTCCACTGGAGTCGCTGGAGATAGCGGACTCCGCAAGACCTCAGAACTTAACCGTGAACTATATTATTCCTGTAAGGGACCGCAGCTAGGCCCCCGCAGACAAAGAGAGCGATGGAACCAGCAGAAATTGCGGAAAAGATAAAAGAGCAGTTCCCCGACGAGTTCCTTGAAGTCAGGGAGTTCAGGGGACAGGCTGCTGTGACGGTGAAGAAGGGCCGTCTCGTCGACATCTGCCGCTATCTGCATGATGAGCCTTCCCTGTTTTTCGATTTTCTCGTTGACCTGTGCGGCGTAGACTATCTCGGAAAGAAAGAGAACCGCTTCGTGGTGCTATATAACCTCTATTCGGTCAGGCACCGTCACAGGATTCTGGTGAAGGCGGAGGTGCCTGAGGCATCTCCTTCGATCGATACGGTCGTCCCGATATGGGCGGGGGCGAACTGGCACGAGCGCGAGTGCTTCGATCTCTTCGGCATTACTTTCAACGGACATCCGGATCTGAGGCGCATCCTCCTTCCGGAGGGCTGGGAGGGCCATCCTCTCAGAAAGGACTACCCTGTAAAAGGACCCGGCCCCGATCAGGAATGGAAGGGATTTACCGAGGTGCTGGCACGCGCGCAGCGATACAAGGAATTCGAGTGGGATGAATAACGACATGTGTACAAAGCTATAATGGATAACCTTTTCGAAGAGCAAGAGAAGTCATTCGAGACGAAACAGTTGACGATCAGCTTGGGGCCGCAGCATCCGGCCACCCACGGTGTCCTGAGACTGGACCTGCTGCTCGACGGCGAGACGGTGGTCAAATGCACTCCCTATGTCGGGTATCTCCACCGCGGAGTCGAGAAACTGGGAGAGACCAAGACTTATTTTGCGGCTCTTCCCCTCAGTGACCGCCTGGACTACATATCTTCGATGAACAACAATGTCGGATACGTCAATGCGGTCGAGAAACTCTTCGGGATCGAGGCGCCCGAAAGGGCAAAATTCATACGGACTATGGTTGCCGAGATGGGCAGGTTGTCGAGCCATATCATCTGGCTCGGCACCCACGTGCTCGATATCGGCGCGACCACGCCGTTTCTCCTGGCCATGGCCTCCCGGGAGAAAATTCTTGACCTCTTCGAAATACTCTGTGGCGCCCGGTTGACGGTCAGTTATCCGAGGGTAGGGGGAGTACGCAACGACGTCACCCAGGAGTTTCTCGACAGATTATATGAATACGTTCTCGAGTTCCCCGCTCGGATGGACGATTATGAGACACTGGTCACCGAAAACCGGATCTGGAAGGACCGGACTGTGGATATTGGCATCATCTCCGCGGAGGAGGCGGTCAACTGGGGCCTGACCGGCGGTACATTGCGCGGTTCCGGGGTCGATTATGATGTCCGCAGGTATGCGCCCTATGATGCTTATGATAAGGTTGAATTTGATGTCCCGGTTGGGGTCAAGGGAGACTGCTATGACCGTTATCTGGTCAGGATCGGAGAAATGAGGCAGGCGAACCGGATCATCAAACAGTGCATCGAAAAACTTCCCGCAGGGCCGATCCTCGCGGATGCGCCAAAGTTTACACTGCCGCCGAAGGACCTGATCCTGAAGGATATGGAGCATCTGATACATCAGTTCATCCTTATCACGAAGGGGCCGACAGTTCCTGAGGGTGAGGTGTATGTCGGGACCGAAGTCCCGAAGGGAGAGCTGGGTTTTTATTTCGTGAGCGACGGAACCGGCAAGCCATATCGCATGAGAGTTCGCGCCCCGTCCTTTGTCCATGCGTCGGTCATGCCGAGACTCTGTGAAGGCGGGCTCATTGCGGACGTCATCGCCAACATCGGCACGATCGATATCGTGCTCGGCGAATGCGACAGGTGACGATATAAAATAATGATTACATTCAGCCAGACAACGATAAAAGAGATAGAAGAAATCAGGCGGAAATACCCCACCTCCCGTGCGGCTCTACTGCCTGCGCTCTATGTTGCACAGCGTGAATTCGGATGGCTCTCACCGGAGGCATATACAGCGGTATCGGATCTGCTCGGTGTTCCGGAGGCGATTGCCAGGGGGGTGGGGACGTTCTACGCCATGTATCGGAATAAGCCCCTGGGCAGGCATGTGGTCCAGCTCTGCACGAACGTATCATGTATGATCCTCGGTGCCGAACGCCTGGTCGATTTCCTGAAGAATAAGTATGGCCTCGAACCCGGTGGCACCACGGCGGACGGCCGGTTTTCACTGGTGATTATGGAGTGCATCGGCGCCTGCGGGACCGCGCCAGCCATGTTGGTGAATGACGATTTTTACGAGAATCTGACCGAAAAATATATCGACGAAATCCTGGAGAAATACCGGTAGATGGGGAATATCCTTTTAAAGAATATTGAGAACCCGAACTCGGCGGAACTCTGCGAATACAGGAAGTCCGGGGGGTATGCAGGCCTGCAGAAGGCGCTCGGGATGGAGCCGAAGGCGATCATCGACGAGGTGAAAAAGGCCGGCCTGAGGGGCCGCGGCGGCGCGGGCTTTCCAGTGGCGATGAAATGGACCTTTGCCTCCGCCGACCCGAAGTTCCCGAAGTACCTTCTCTGCAATGCGGACGAAGGAGAGCCCGGCACATTCAAGGACAGACCGATTCTCGAAAAGAACCCCCATATCCTGATCGAGGGGATGACGATCTCGGGATACGCGCTCGGCGCTGAATACGGATACATTTATCTTCGCGGCGAGTATCCTGCGGCGAAGGATATCCTGAATAAGGCGATAAAACAGGCATATGAGGATAATCTCCTCGGCGATAACATACTCGGTAAGGGAGTGAAGTTCCATCTTGCGGTCCACCAGGGCGCAGGCGCCTATATCTGCGGTGAAGAAACGGCGCTGATCGAGTCCCTGGAAGGCGACAAGGGGCAGCCCAGGATCAAGCCGCCGTTCCCGGTCAACGTAGGTGCCTTTGCCAAGCCGACGGTTGTCAACAATGTCGAGACTCTTTCGAACCTCCCCTACATCATGGAAATAGGCGGAGAGGCGTATGCGAAGATTGGGAGCCCGGACTGTCCGGGCCCGAAGATATATTGTATCAGCGGCCATGTTGCACGGCCGGGTGTCTATGAGCTTCCGATGGGGACGCCCCTTCGGGAGATTATCGAAACCCATTGCGGCGGGATCAAGGGCGGGGGAAGGCTGAAGGCGGTTATTCCCGGAGGTATCTCGACCCCTGTGCTTCCTCCTGACAAGATCGACTGCCCGATGGATTTCGTTAATATGCCGAAACACGGCAGCATGCTCGGCTCCGGCGCGGTCATTGTGATGGACGATACGGTCTGCATGGTGAAGGTATGCCACAGGGCATTGAAATTCTTCGAGCATGAGTCGTGCGGCAAATGCACGCCGTGCCGCGAAGGGACCGGGTGGCTCAGGAGCATCCTCGGCAGGATAGAGCAGGGTGAGGGGAATGAAGGCGACATCGATCTTCTTCTCTCTGTTGCCGGCAACATGATCGGTAAGACCTTCTGCCCGCTGGGCGACGGCGCTGCCTCGGTCGTGCAGAACTTCATCAAGCATTTCAGACCGGAGTTTGAAGAGCACGTCAGGCTGAAGGCCTGCCCGGTCGGGAAATAACAGGGCGATAGCGAAATGATAACGATTACGATAAACGGCAAAGAGATCAAGCTCGAAAAGGCGATGACGGTCCTCGAGGCGGCGCGGTCCGCAGGGATCAAGATCCCGACGCTCTGCTACCACGAACAGCTGGAAAAGTACGGGGGCTGCAGGCTCTGCCTGGTCGAGGTCGAAAAGATGCCGCGGCTGCAGACCTCCTGTACCCTGATGGTTACCGACGGCATGGTCGTCCGTACCGAGACAGAGGCGATTGCTGATGTCAGGCGTGGCATCCTCGAATTCCTCCTGATCAACCACCCCCTTGATTGCCCTTACTGCGACAAGGCGGGAGAGTGCGAACTCCAGGATCTGGTAGAGAAATACGGACCGACGACCAGCCGGTTCAGGGAGAAAAAGCGGAAGGTGACCGAAAATCTTCAGGATCCGGTCATCGTCAGAAACATGGAACGTTGTGTCATGTGTACCCGCTGCACCAGGATGTGTGAAGGGGTGCAGGGCGCCTCCGCGATCGCTGTGATCAGCCGCGGCGGGCATTCCCACATCGAGCCGTTTTCCGGGAACAGGTACGACTGCGAATATTGCGGAAACTGCGTCTCGGTCTGCCCGGTAGGGGCGATCATGTCACGTCTTCATCGCCACAGTTATCGGCCTTGGCAGGTGAAGGAAAATATAGAGACGACATGCCCTTACTGCGGAGTCGGGTGCACGCTGGTGGCCCAGGTCAGGGATGATGTCATCAAAAGGGTTGTCCCGAAGATAGGGTCTCCGGTAAATAACGGCATGCTTTGTTCGCGGGGCCGGTTCGGATATGAATTTGTCGGACATAAGGAGAGGTTGACCGTACCGCTGATAAAGAAGGCCGGTGTCTTCGAGGAGGCGACATGGGAAGAGGCGATCGGCCTTGTCGCCAAGCGTCTTGGAGAGGCACGGGACAAACACGGCAGCGGCGCAATCGCCGGCATCGCATCCCCGCGCTGTACAAACGAAGACAATTATGTGTTTCAGAAATTCATGAGGGTGACCCTCGGGACGAACAACATCGACAGCACGGCACGGATGGGCTATGCCGGCGCCCAGGCCTTTATCGAAAATATATTCGGCCAGGGCGCGACGGGGAACATCATCTCGGGACTCTCGAATTCCGATACGGTCCTGGTCATTGGGGGAGACCCGACAACGGTGAACCCGATCCTCGGCCTGCAGATACGGGCCTGCTCCCGCAGAGGGGGGACTATCCTCACGGTAGGTCATGTCCCGGGTCTCCAGCATTTTACTCCCATGGAGCTGAAACCCGGGCGGAGGCAGGAGACCTTGCTGCTCGAATGTGTCGTTACCGCCCTGGTGAGCAGAAAGGGCCTTCCGGGTTCGAACCAGCGGCTTGAAGAAAAGATCAAGGTGGTCAACGCGGATATTGCGACGGTAGCCGGACAGTGCGGGCTCCATGAAAAAGAGATGACTGATTTTATCGATAGCCTCGCGGGCGCCGGGACCCCTGCGGTGGTCATCGGCAAGGAACTGGTTCAGGCCTGCAACAGCGGGTACAGGCTTTTCCTGGCCTGCGCCATATCCTATCTTATCAACGGCCGGATTTATCTCCTGTGCGATCATGCCAATGAGCAGGGGGTCCTCGATATGGGCTGTGCCCCTGACCTGCTTCCGGGGTACAGGCCTCTTTCCTACGCCGAGTTCCGCAAGAGATACGAGACTGCCTGGAAGACGACACTTCCCGAGAAAAACGGATTGAATATCTTCGACATGATTGCTGCGGCAGGGAGCGGAGCATTAAAGGCTATGTACGTCATGGGGGAGAATCCGGTCTTTAATCTGCCTGATTCAAAGACTACAGTGGCTGCCCTTCAGAAGCTCGAATTCCTGGTGGTTCAGGATATCTTCATGACCGAGACTGCGCGTCTCGCCGATGTCGTCCTGCCGGCCCTGAGCTGGGGAGAAAAATACGGCACCTTCACAAATATGGAACGCAGGATCCAGCGTGTCAGAAAGACGGTCGGACGGGAAGGGATGGAAGACTGGCGGATTGTGGCCGAGATCTCGAAGCATATGTCTGTCAGGATGCATTACGCGGACTCCGGATCGGTGTTCGAGGAAATCACAAAGGTATCCCCGCTGCACCGGGACCTGACATATGACGAGATCGCAGAGGGCGCCACGATCTATCCTTACAAGGGAGAACCCCTGAGGGGCGCCACGGAAGAAATACGGACCGACAGGGGGATGACCTGTCCCGAAGGGGGGCTTTTTCTCGGGATCGATCGGCCGCTTTTCCATTCAGGCACCCTCAGCAGGATGTCTCCGGCGCTCGGCAAGATCTGTCCAGATGCGGTGCTCCGCATCAACCCTGAGACTGCCGCAACGCTTTTGGTTGCGGATGGCGATATCGTTCGGGTCTCGACGGCGACCGGCTCATTGGAGCTCCCGGCGGTGCTCGATAAGCATGCTGATCGTTCGGTGGTCCTCGTGTCCAATATCTTCGAAGGCAGAGGGGTTCTGGGCCTTATGGCGGCAGCCCTCGATCCCGTTCTCGGTTCACCTGTCCTGGACACTATCCCCGCGACCGTCGAACGCGTCGGAAAGGCGAAAGTATGAACGAACTCCTGACGCAATCTCTCACATATATACGGTCTTTCGGTATTATCGGCAATATATTTCTGATTCTCCTGCAGATCGTGGTGGTCTTTGTCGCGGCCCTGCTCCACGTCGCCTATGCGACTTATTGGGAGCGGAAGGTGATCGCCCATATGCAGTTGCGCCTGGGCCCGAGGGAGGTTGGACCGTACGGTCTTTTTCAGCCCTTTGCCGACGGCATCAAACTCTTCTTCAAGGAAGACATCATCCCGGCAACCGCGGACAAGCCGATCTTCTATCTTGCCCCGGTGATATTTTTTGTCTCGGCGCTGACGTCTCTTGCGGTCCTTCCGTTTTTTGATGGGTTCGTGGTGGCGGATATTAATGTCGGGCTCCTTTTCCTGCTCGCCATGTCGTCCCTCGGCGCTTACGGCATTGTCATGTCCGGGTGGTCGTCCGGCTCGAAATACTCGTTCCTGGGCGGATTGCGGTCCGCCTCCCAGGTCATCAGTTACGAAATAGCGATGGGGCTGAGTCTTGTAGGCGTGATGATCATGTCCGGGTCTCTTAACCTCTCAGAGATCGTGCGCGGCCAGCATGCTATTACGACCGGGGTCTACGCCATTCCCCAAGTGCTCGGCTTTTTCGTTTTTGTGGTGGCGATGTTCGCCGAGACGAACAGATTGCCCTTCGACCTTCCCGAGGCGGAAAGTGAGCTCGTTGCCGGCTATTTCACCGAATACAGCGGATTCCGTTTCGCGATGTTCTTCCTGGGCGAGTATACGGGCATGCTGATCATGTCTTCGGTGGGGACGATCTGCTTCCTGGGGGGATGGACACTACCTCAGTTCGTGACGAATGCACTTCCTTTCCTCTTGTTCGTTCCGGGGATAGTCTGGTTCCTGATGAAGGTGTATTGTTTCATGTTCTTCTATTACTGGGTTCGCGCGACCCTGCCCCGTTACCGGTACGACCAGTTGATGGCCATCGGATGGAAGGTGCTCATACCGATAGCGCTGGTAAATATCGTATTTACCGGGACAATGAAAATAATGGGATGGTTCTGATGAAGAGTCCACTGATCAAAACCGTATTTTTCACCGAGATCCTCAAGGGGCTGTCGCTCACCTTCAGGACACTTTTCAGACCCGCGGTGACAAGACGCTACCCCAAGGTCAAACCGGTCGTCGCCGCCGGGTTCAGGGGCCTGCATGCCCTTTCGAAGGACGACGAGGGAAAATTGAAGTGCGTCGGGTGTGGCCTCTGCGGGGCTTACTGCCCGTCGCAGTGCATCCACATCTACACCAATGAGGGTGACGACAACAAGAAGATCGTGGAGCGGTATGAGATAGACATCCTCAGGTGTATCTTCTGCGGCTTCTGTGTCGAGGCATGTCCGTTCGGGGCGATATCGCTCAGCGAGCATTATGAATATTCGAATTATTCGCGGGCGGAGTTTTATATGACCAAGGAAAAGCTCCTCGAAAACTGGGACCGGTATTTTGCGGGCGAAAAAGGAAAGCGGTATTATCGCGAGTTCTGGAGGCCGCTCTCGGCCGATATGCACGGACACGAGGGTCAGGCAATGTTCAGCAAGATACCCGATGCGATCAGGTCAGGGGGGAAGAAATGAGCATGCTGCCGCAGATGTTCTTCGGATATTTCGCCTCGGCGATCGTGGTCCTGTCTCTCCTTGTCATTACCAGGAAGAACCCGGTGCACAGCGTCATGTGGATGCTGCTCCTCTTTTTTCATATCGCCAGCATGTATCTCTTCCTGAACGCCGAATTTATCGCGGCGATTCAGGTCATCGTTTACGCCGGCGCCATACTGGTGCTCTTCCTCTTTGTCGTTCTCCTGCTGAACCTGAAGGAAGAACTCCAGGCCGACCGGTTTATCGGCACATGGCCTGCGGGGTTGCTTGTCTCCGCCGCGATCTTCGTGAGCCTCGCCGCGGCCCTGCAGAAATTCGTTCCCGGACCAAAAGGCAACTTCACGATCGACCTTATACAACGGGTGACGCATACCAAGGTCCTGGGGCAGGTTCTCTATACAGAGTATCTGTTTCCCTTCGAGATCGCCTCACTCGTCCTGCTCATTGCGGTGATCGGGGCGATCGTGCTTGCGAAAAAGAGGATGAGGAGTCATTAAATGGTACCCTTGAACTGGTATTTGCTGTTAAGCGCCGCAGTCTTTTCGATCGGGGTCTTCGGGTTCCTGACAAGAAGAAACATTATCATCATGTTCATGTCGATCGAACTGATGCTGAACGCCGTCAATATCAGCCTGGTGGCCTTCAGCCACTACCTGCAGGACCTCAGGGGGCAGATACTCGTCTTCTTTATCATTACGGTTGCCGCGGCCGAGGCCTCGATCGGACTTGCGATCATCATCGCCCTATTCCGTAATAAGAATACGGTCCATGTAGACGAGATGCACGAAATGAAAGGATAGGGGACGCCATGGAAAATTATCTCTTGATACCGTTTCTGCCGTTCGCAGCGTTCCTGATCAACATACTGTTCGGAAGGGCGGTCCTGAAGGAGAAGGCCCACTGGGTTTCGATACTCGCCGTGGCCGGATCGTGGGTCGTGGCGGTGATGACCCTGCGCGACGTCCTCGCCGGCAAGACGCTCAACGAGAACGTCTACACCTGGATCCTCGCCGGTGATTTCAAGGTTTCGGTCGGCTTTCTTATCGACCAGTTGACCGCGATCATGCTGATTGTCGTGACCACCTGCAGTACGCTCATCCATATATACTCTGTGGGCTATATGCACGGGGACAACGGCTATTACCGGTTCTTCTCGTATCTCAGCCTCTTCACCTTCTGCATGCTTATGCTGGTGATGGCGAACAACTTTCTCCAGCTCTACTTTGGCTGGGAGGGTGTCGGTCTCTGCTCGTACTTCCTGATCGGCTACTACTTTGATAAAAAGTCTGCGTCCGATGCAGGGAAGAAGGCCTTCATCGTCAACCGGTTCGGTGACTTCGGCTTCGGGCTCGGGATATTCGTCATCTTCCTGAACTTCGGGACAACCTACTACGCGCCGGTCTTTGCACAGGCCGGATCACTGGCAGCGAAGAGCTACAACTTCCTTGGTTTTGATGTTCACCTGATGACGCTGATCTCACTGCTGCTCTTCTGCGGATCGATAGGCAAGTCAGCCCAGATGCCTCTCCATGTCTGGCTACCGGACGCCATGGAGGGTCCGACCCCTGTCAGCGCCCTTATCCATGCGGCCACTATGGTCACGGCCGGCGTCTTCCTCGTGGCCCGGTGCAACCCGATCTTCAGCCAGTCAGAGACCGCTCTCGTGGTAGTCGCACTGACGGGGGCGATCACCTCGCTCTTTGCCGCCACGATCGCACTGGTGCAAAACGACCTCAAAAGGATCATCGCCTACTCGACCGTCAGCCAGTTGGGGTATATGTTCCTCGCCTGCGGCGTGGGCGCGTATACCGCCGGAGTTTTCCATCTGTACACGCATGCATTTTTCAAGGCCCTCCTCTTCCTCTGCGCGGGAAGCGTGATGCATGCGATGGGCGGCGAGCTTGACATACAGAAGATGGGCGGCCTCAGGAAATATATGCCAGTCACCTACGTGACCATGCTGATCGCCTCATTGAGCATCGCCGGGTTCCCGGGTCTTGCCGGATTCTTCAGCAAGGACGAGATCCTCTGGATGGCATACTCCGGGTCAAGTCCAGTGGGCAAAATCGTCTGGGCCAGCGGAACCCTGGTGGCCTTTCTGACCGCATTTTATTCATTCAGGTTGATATTTCTGACATTCCACGGAAAATTCAGGGGCACGCATGAGCAGGAGCATCATCTTCACGAGTCTCCGAAGGCGATGACCATACCGCTTATGCTCCTCTGCGTCGGCGCGGTTGCTGCGGGATGGGTCGGGATCCCCGCCCTGATCGGCGAGAATATCGGTATCCACAATGGCATCGCCGAATTCATGAAACCGGTGCTGGGCCATGCGGAAGGACATGGTACGCACGGCGAGGAGCTGATCGTGATGGCCGTCTCGGTTGTCGTAGGGTTCGCCGGCATCGGGCTGGCCTGGTTCATGTACATGCTGCGGCCCGATATCCCGGGTAAGCTTACGGCCCAGTTCAGCGGCGTGCACAAGGTCCTCTACAACAAATATTACGTGGATGAGCTTTACAGCGCAGTCATCATCAGGCCAACCATCTGGACCGCAAAGAATATACTGATCGGCGTGACCGATGCGAAGGTGATCGAGGCGATCGTCAACGGTGTGCCCGCGGCGATAGGCGGAGTCAGCCGGCAGCTCAGAAAGATCCAGACAGGGCTCATGCATCACTATGCGACCATCATGGCGATGGGCATATTCATCATTGCGGCCCTGATGCTGATGAGGAGCTGGTAGATGGAACAGGTGATGACGAATACGATGGGTTTCCCGATACTGAGCAGCCTTATCTTTCTCCCGGTCATCGGGGCAGTTGTCCTGCTACTGCTGAACCGGACGAATGAAAACCTTATCAAATGGGTCGCACTGCTCTTCAGTGTCGGGACGTTTCTTGTCTCCCTGCCGCTTTTTTCGACCTTCGACAAGACGACCCACGCGATGCAGTTCGTCGAGAGGCATGCCTGGATCCCGTCCTGGAACATAAATTACTATCTCGGTCTTGATGGCATCAGCATCCTGTTCGTCCTGCTTTCGACCCTGGTGGCGATACTCTGCGTGCTGATCTCATGGAACTCGGTCAAGATGAAGGTGAAGGAGTTTTTCATATCGATTCTGATTGTCGAGTCTGCGATGATCGGTGTTTTCTGCTCCCTCGATTTTTTCCTCTTCTATATATTCTGGGAGGCGATGCTGATACCGATGTATCTCCTGATCGGAGTATGGGGAGGACCGAACAGGGTCTATGCCGCGGTGAAGTTTTTCCTCTATACACTGGTCGGCAGCGTGCTGATGCTGGTCGGCATCATCACCCTTTATCTGTACGCCGGCAGGACCTTTGACATCCTGGCCCTCTCAAAGCTGATCCTTCCTTATGACATGCAGTTCTGGCTTTTTTGGGCCTTTTTTGCAGCCTTTGCCGTCAAGGTGCCGATGTTCCCTGTTCATACCTGGCTGCCCGATGCCCATACCGAGGCGCCGACCGCGGGCAGTGTGATCCTTGCCGCGATCCTGATCAAGATGGGGGCGTACGGTTTTCTTAGATTTTCACTCCCCATGCTCCCCGAGGCCTCACGGGCGATGACGCCTGTGATGATCGGCCTTTCGGTCATAGCCATCATCTATGGAGGGGTCATCTGCCTAGCACAGACAGATCTGAAGAGGCTGATCGCCTACAGTTCCGTCAGCCATATGGGTTTCGTCACGCTGGGCATCTTCGCCCTGAACGTGCAGGGCATGGAAGGGGGCATTCTGCAGATGCTGAACCACGGTATCGTGACGGGCGGGCTCTTCCTTGGCGTCGGCGCCATCTATGACCGCACCCATACCAGGCAGATAGCTGATTACGGCGGTGTGGCCTCGGTGATGCCCGTCTATGCCTCCATATTCATCGTCTTTACCCTGGCCTCGATAGGCCTTCCGGCAACGAATGGTTTTGTCGGGGAGTTCCTGATCCTGCTCGGTGGTTTCAAGGCGAGCCAATGGGCAGGGGTGCTCTCGGCAACGGGCATTATCATCGGTGCGGGGTATATGCTCTGGCTCTATCAGAGGGTATTTTTTATGGAGACGAACCAGAAGGTCGCCGGCCTTTCCGACATCGGCGCGCGCGAACTTGCAGCCCTGCTGCCGATGGTGGTACTCATATTCTGGATCGGAGTCTACCCGACCGCCTTCCTCGGCTTTATGCACGAGTCTGTGCGGCACCTGCTGGAGCGGGTGAGCGACGGCGGCGTCCATGGCGTATCAGTCGCACATAATGTTCTTGAGATTCTCAAATGACCGGAGGACCCCGATGCAGCTTATGATGCCTAACCTTCAACCGGTGATGCCGGAGATTACAATGACCGTCCTGGCGCTGCTCGTGCTGGTGGCCGACCTCGTCATCAAGAGGAAAGAGACGATCGGGCTGTTGAGCATCATTACGGCGGCGATAGTGGCCTACTTCCTGACGACCGCCAAGGGGACCGCCTTTAACGGCATGTTCCTGTCCGACGGCTACAGCATCTTTTTCAAGCTGATCTTTCTCATGAACCTTATCCTTACGGTGCTGATCTCCGTGAAGTATCTCAGCGTCGAAAGGGTCAACTTCGGCGAGTACTACAGTCTTATACTCTTCTCGACTCTCGGCATGATGGTGATGGCGTCCGCCGGCGATCTGATCGTGCTGTACCTCGGACTGGAACTGATGGCGCTCAGCACCTATATCCTTGCCGGTTTCCTGAGGTACGACATGAAGTCGAACGAGGCGGCCCTGAAGTATTTTCTCCTCGGCGCCTTTGCTTCGGCCTTTCTCCTCTATGGGACAGCACTGGTATATGGCATGACGGGTACGACGGACCTTAAGGAGATCGCCGGCTATATCGCCCTGAACGGGCTGGCACAAAACCCGATGCTTATCCTGGCGATGATCTTCGTCGCGGTCGCCTTCTCATTCAAGATTGCGGCGGTGCCGTTTCACATGTGGGCGCCGGATGCGTATGAAGGAGCGCCCACGTCCATAACCGCGTATATGTCCGTAGGTCCCAAGGCAGCCGGTTTTGCCGTCATCGGTCGCGTCTTCCTGGTCGCCTTCGGCGGGATGAAGGTCGAGTGGTCGGCGGTATTGATCCCTATCGCGATTCTCACGATGGGCCTTGGAAATATCGTTGCCATCTCACAAACTAATATCAAGAGGATGCTCGCCTACTCGTCGATCGCGCATGCCGGCTACGCGCTTCTTGGTATCATTGCAGGAACGCCGGACGGCCTGGCGAGCGTGATGGTCTATATGCTCGTCTATGCGTTCATGAATATAGGAGCCTTTGCGGTGATCATCATGCTCAGGTCAGGCGATTTCAAGGGAGACTCGCTCTCCGACTATGAAGGGTTGGCCAAGACACACCCCCTTGCCGCGGGCCTGATGCTCGTGTTCATGTTCTCTCTTACAGGGATCCCTCCCACGGCCGGGTTTATGGGCAAGTTTTACCTCTTCATGAGCGCGATCCAGGCAGGCTATACCTGGGTGGTCCTGATCGCGGTGATCTTCAGCGCGATATCTGCCTACTTCTATCTCAGGGTTGTCATGCTGATGTATATGAAAGAGCCTAAAGAGACGGTGGCCCTGTCATCTTCTCCTGCGATCGGCCTTGCCCTTGCCGTCGCTCTTGTGGGGGTCCTCGCAATCGGCGTGGTGCCGTCGTTTTTCGTGAACTTTGCAAAGGCAGCAGTCGCGGGTTTCTGAGCACTCTGCCTCTATCCGGGACCCCGGACTGATGATATGCGCCATGTGAAGGCGTCTCTGTTGTAAAGGGCAGGGAGGCTCAGTTCTGCTCATGCCGAAGCAAAAGAAGGCGGCCCTCTCATATTGTCTTCTCCTGGCTGTGGCAGTGCTCGCGCATGCTGCGCCCTCGCGTCCGACCTTCTATCTCGTTCCCCTTTTTATGCTTACAGTCCCGGTCATCCTCGGACAGAAGATACGGGTTGCGCTTTCCATGGGGCATGTCGCTACGGGGCTTATTGTCTCGGCGGGCATACTCGCCCCGGTATTCCTCATCCTTTCGGCAGGCAAACCCTATCACTTCATAGGTTTTGCCGCAGTCTTCTCGCAGCTTCTGAGGGTCGCCATACCTGAAGAGGTTTTCTTCCGGGGATTCCTGCAGCAGACGCTCGGCAATAACCTCCGGGGGATTCTCATCGTGAGCCTCCTCTTCTCGGTTGCGCATCTCCCGGCATTTTTTTTTCTCCACGACGCCAGCGCACTGTTGACATTCTTTCCTTCTCTTGTCATGGGCTACCTGTACATGCGGACCTCGAACGTCCTGCCGCCAGTCCTTTTCCACCTTCTGGCAAATGTTGTCTACCAGGGATTTATGATATAATCAAAAACCGGCAGCGGGGTTCCGGATGTATGGCGCCCCATGATCAGGAGATATCCTTTTCCCTCTGCGGAGAGGGACGGGAAGCGCCCTGATCAGCACCCACGAGCGCCAATTCGTCCGGAACGACGCAAAGAAAATGACCGGCCTTTATGGAGGAATTATGAGGAAATTGATCCTTTTTTCACTGGCTTTGCTGGTCCTTGCAGGATGCGGCGGTGGCGGCAATCTCGCGGCGCCGTCCGGTTCGGTCATTGCCCTCACTCCTACGGCAAAGGCCGATGCGCCCATTACCATAACAAGCACGAGCACGGTCCAAAAGTCGGTTGTGCAGATATACCAGTTCTCGGTCAAGGAGTCAGACCTTCCCGGAGCCAAAGGTGTCAGGGATACGATATTCAATGTCACCTTCGAACTGACGAAGGTGCCCGGAAGCACCGCGGCCGATCTCTCATCCCTCGTCACGCTCTGCGACGGTTCACAGATCACCAATTCCCTGGCAGAGAAACAGACCGACCATGAGGGCATCTATAACCTCTGCGTCGTCTTCAAGACCGGCGGCGGCCTTGCATACGACGGCAACCTGAGGGTCCTGAGTGGCGCCCAGACCGCTTCAACCTCGCTCAGCATCACGTCCGGAATCCCTGCGCTCACGCTGTCACCCTCAAGCCTGACCCTTCAGCCGGGGTCCAGGGGGCAGATAACGATCAACGGCGGCGCGCCACAATACACACTGACCTCAAGCAATCCGTCAATCCTGCCGGTGCCTTCAGTTGTCGGCAGCAGCGGCGGGACGTTTATTGTGGATGTGCCCGCAGGGGCCTTACAGACCGACTCTCCGACGATTACGGTTACAGACTCAACCGGCGCCTCCACCACGGTCCCGATCACTATCGGCGCCATTGCCCAGCTTGCCGTATCGCCGCAGGCCCCAACCGTCTCCGCGGGAAGTACGGTGAAGTTTATGATCACCGGAGGAGTTCCCGATTACTCAGTGGTATCCGTCAGCCCGTCGATCGTTGCCGTTCCCGATACGGTTACCGCAAACGGCGGCACCTTCAGCGTGACGATACCGGCAAGTTTTCCTGCCGGACCAGCTTACCTGACGGTCAGGGATTCCCTCGGCTCCACCTTTCCCGTGACGATCACAGTGCAGGCGCCACAGTCCCCGAAACTTCAGCCGGCCTCGACGACTGTTACGGCCGGCAGTACTGTCGTGTTCACCATCTCAGGCGGTGTCCCCGCCTACTCCGTATTTTCCAGTAACGCAGCAGTTGTGCCCGGACCGGTCACGCCCCTCAGCAACGGCGGGACCTTTTCCGTGCCCATACCCTCAAATCTCGTACCGGCAGGGAGCACCTCTGCCTCCGTGACGATTACCGTCCTCGATTCCATTGCAGGCTCAACTCCTGCCACGTCAACGATCACTGTCCAGCCCCCGGCCAGCCTGACGGTCCTGCCGGATGGGATATCACTGACCGCAGGCAATACAGCCACATTTGCTGTTGTCGGGGGCGTTCCCGGGTATACGGTTGTTTCGAACAACGCCTCAGTCCATCCCATCCCCTCACATCTGGCGGCAAGCGGCGACACCTTTACCGCGTCTGTCCCCTCTGCCGTGACGGGCAGTATCACAATGACTGTCATCGATTCGATCGGCGCTCAAAAAAATGCGACAATCACGGTCAATGCAGCCCCGGCAGCACTGCTCATGGTCCCTAATTCACAGACCGTCGTGAACACCGCGGACAGGATTATAGCGTTCACTGTGAGCGGGGGCACGCCTCCATATACTGTCACGTCGTCCAATCCAGCGGATGTCTATTTCGGTACAGTCGGTGTCGGCTCAATGACCCCAATATCGGGTGTTCCTTTCAACGTCACCGTCCGCTCCGGAGCGGCCGTCGGCACCGCACTTCTTACGGTTACTGATTCCACAGGCGCACAACGGGGCGCAAGCGTCATCATACAATGAGCAGGGCGGCAAGGGGGCGGAAAGCAACCCTTACGGGATTCCTGATCCTGGCGATCATCGCCTTCTCCCTGTGGCCGCAGCGCGCCTCAGCCAAGGTCTACAAGTACGTGGACAAGGACGGCACTGTGAGCTATACGGACAGCATGCATGCTGTCCCGGAGGGACAGAGGAAGAAGGCGAAGGTTGTCGAAGGGGTGAGGGAGCAGGAGACTCAGCCCGCGGGCGAAGACCGCCAAACAACGGATCCTGGGTCCGTGCGTTCATTTAAGGATCAGCTTCAGTCCCTGACCGAAGCCGTCATGAAGAAGGGGCATTGGAAGGATGTCGCGGTGGTTGCCTCCGGTGTTGTAATCATTTTGCTTATCGGCAGGGCGAGGAGGGTAATCGGTCCGAATGCTGCCTGGACCATCCTCCGCATAATTGCGGTGCTCGGGGTTCTGGCATACTTCTTTTTTGCCTACACAAAGGGCATGTCCGATATTTTTGAGACCCTGAAAAAGAGCGTTGGCGGTGCCAGAGAGAGGATAGAAAAGAAACAGGTTGATCAATACAGACACGGCGGAGAATAGGTTGGCGGATGATACATAACAGGGCGGTACGACATGGGCTTTCTTAAATTCCTGACATCAGGCGAATCGCACGGCAGGGCGCTGACCGGGATCATCGAGGGCATCCCGGCGGGACTTGCGCTGTCCTCCGCGGATATCGACGCGGACCTGCGGCGCCGGCAGGGCGGCTACGGCAGGGGCGGCAGGATGAAGATCGAGACAGACCACGCAGAGATCCTCTCAGGGGTGCGGTGGGGCAGGACGATCGGCTCGCCTGTCTGCATCATGATCGAAAACAGGGACTGGAAGAACTGGTCCGAAGGCATGTCGGCCGATGCAGCGCACCGCGGGTCGATCAGGCCGGTCACGAAGCCGAGGCCCGGGCATGCGGACCTTGCCGGCTCGCTGAAGTATGATCATGACGATGTCAGGAATATCCTCGAGAGATCGAGCGCGCGCGAGACCGCGATGAGGGTGGCCCTCGGAGCGATCGCCAAAAGGTTCCTCGCCGAATTCGGCGTGAACGTGGGCAGTTACGTCATACAGATTGGGAGCGAGAGGTACGCTGTCACGGCGAAGGGGACAAAAGGGGACGAAATGAGGGGCGCCCGGCTGTTGAGGTTCTTCAGCGCGGCCGAAAAATCGGAGGTCCGGTGTCCCGATCCAGGGGCATCGCGGAAGATGATGGCATTGATAGACAGGGCGATGCGAGACGGGAATTCCCTCGGCGGCATCTTCGAGGTCTTCATCACCGGTCTGCCCGTCGGGCTCGGCAGCCATATCCAGTGGGACCGGAAACTCGATGGCCGCCTGGCCCAGGCAATTATGGGCATCCAGGCGATCAAGGGGGTGGAGATAGGCATGGGCTTCGAGATGGGGCGTCGTCCCGGCTCGGAGGTTATGGACGAGATCTTCTATGAGAAGTCAGCGCCTGCCGGTTTTTACAGGAAGACGAATAACGCGGGCGGCATAGAGGGCGGGATGACGAACGGGATGCCGGTGATCATCCGCGCCGCTATGAAGCCGATTCCTACCCTGAAGAAATCTCTTCGGTCGGTGGATATCAGGACGAAGGAGGCGTTCGGCGCAGCCTACGAAAGATCCGATACCTGTGCCGTGCCGGCTGCGGCGGTCGTCGCCGAGGCGATGGCCTCCCTGATTATCGCCGATGCAGTCCTCGAAAAGTTCGGCGGAGACAGCCTGAAGGAAACGAAGAGAAATCATGCTTCTTACCTGAAGTATGTAAGCAGGTTCTAACCGTGCCGGTAAGGAACGTCGTACTCACCGGGTTCATGGGAACCGGCAAGACGGCCGTCAGCAGGGAGCTCTCCCATATCCTCGGCATGAAACTCGTCGATATCGACGCGGAGATAGAAAAGACCGCTGGCAAGAGGATCGCCGATATCTTCTCAGAGTCCGGAGAGGCGGTTTTCAGGGATCTGGAGACAGAGGCGATCAGGAGGTGCGCGCGGACGGGCGGCCAGATCATTTCGACCGGGGGAGGGGCCGTGCTTCGCCAGGAGAATATGGAGGCGCTGAGAGGGAACGGGCTGGTCTTCTGCCTCGATGCATCACCCGGTACGATTCTGTCCAGGACATCCGGCAGCAGCGAGAGGCCTCTCCTGCAGACCCCGGATCCGCTGAGGAGGATTATCGAGCTCCTCGAGTACCGGAGGCCTTTTTATGAAAAGGCGGGCATCATGATAGACACTGAAAAAAAAACGCCGCTCCAGGTGGCGGAAGAGATTGCGGAGAGATATCGTGCAGACACTCAGGGTTGAATTAGGCGACAGAAGTTACTCCATTGTTATCGGCAACGATCAACTGGAGGGGCTTGGGGCGTCCCTTTCAGCAGCGGGACATAAAGGCCGGATCGCGGTGGTCAGCAACCCGACGGTATTCGCTCTGTACGGCGACCGGGTGATGGGGGCTCTCGGAGACGCGGGCTTCGAACCTTTCAGGCTTCTGATCCCGGACGGAGAGGAATATAAGAGCCTCTCCTCCCTGGAGTCGATCTATACAGGGCTCCTGACTGCGCGGCTCGACAGGAAGTCCCTCCTGGTCGCCCTCGGGGGCGGGGTGATCGGGGATATCACAGGGTATGCAGCATCCACCTACATGCGGGGAATCGACTTTGTCCAGGTGCCGACGACTCTTCTGGCACAGGTGGACAGTTCCGTCGGCGGGAAGACGGGAGTGAACCACACCCTCGGAAAGAACATGATCGGAACTTTCTGGCAGCCGAGGCTTGTATGGATCGACATCCGGACGCTTCTCACCCTCCCGAAGCGGGAGTTCGTCTCGGGTCTGGCCGAGGTGATCAAGTACGGCGTCATCTGGGACAGGGAGTTTTTCGACTTCCTCGAAACAGGGGCGGCAAAGGTTCTGGCCCTCGACAACGACGCCCTTGTCCATGTCATCCGGAGGTCCTGCGAGATCAAGGCGGAAGTGGTTTCGAAGGATGAGCGCGAGGCGGGCCTCCGCGCGATCCTGAACTACGGCCATACGATCGGCCATGCGATAGAGACGGCAACGGGGTATAAGAAGTATCTGCACGGAGAGGCGGTCGCCATAGGGATGGTCGCTGCGGCCAGGCTCTCGGAGGTCCTCGGCCTTATGGATGGCAGACAGACAGAGAGGATAGAGTCACTTGTCAGGGACTACGGCCTGCCGACGGCGATCCCCGGGGACCTGGGGTTCGATGAACTCCTCTCATGCATGCAGCTCGACAAGAAGACGGTCTCGGGGACATTGACCTTTGTGCTTCCTGAAAAGATCAGCGCTGTCAGGATCGAAAAGGGTGTCAGCCCTGAGGCCATAAGGAAGGCGATAGAGCTCAGCCGGTAGGGAAGGGCCGCGACACTGTTCTGGCAGGACTCCGGGAGTGCCTTTGCTCCGTAGTTTGACGATTTCCCCATAAATTGCCAAGTTGCCTTTTGGTCCGTATTACCACAAATTGCCAAGACCGCCAATATTACACCCCTTGATTTTACGCAATATTTCTTCCCCGCGAGGCAGCCGATATGATATTATGATAAGCATTATGGGGAAAATAACCTGCCGGTGATAGTAATTGTTCTGAGTAAAATAAGAATGAATAAACTGAAAAGAATGCTAATCGCCCTGGCCCTCCTTCTACCGATGGAATTGCATGCTCAAGACATCACTGACTGGCGAAAGCCGGATAATAAAGAATTAGGAAGTGACTATAGCTGGAGAAAAGAAGCTCCCGAATTATTTTTAACGGCAAAAGCAGATTTCGACGGAGACGGCAAAGCGGATACAGCAAGACTTTTGATTAACGGCAAGAAAAATCAAATGGGCCTACTCGTCACATTAGCCGCAAAGAGGAACGCGTCAATATTGCTTGAGGCAACGGACAAAAAAGAAATTACAAACATGGGCATCAAAACCGTCAAGCCAGGGCAATACAAAACGGCTTGCGGCAAAGGATACTGGGACTGCAAAAAAGGGGAGCCGGAAATATTGAAACTTAAACAGCCCGCAATTGACTTCTTTGCATATGAAAGCGCCAACTCATATTTTGTCTGGGACAAGAAAGCCAACGCATTCAAAAGAATATGGATGAGCGACTAATACAGCTCAGAACAATATGCTCCAGGCTACGCGGTAAAAACCGCTTTTTGGTTTCAACTTTTGCCTTACACCGCGCCCCTGAGCATGGTCGTTGGGCATGAATTATAGAAAAAGAAAGGCAATATTATGACGGAATATTGGAAATGCCCCGAGTGTCTTTCAATAAACAAGATACATCGTCACCGTTGTCTTTGTGGTAATGAGCTTTCAGATACCAAATTAAAAGAAAACATAATTACGAAGAGTGAATTACTTTCTCCACCGGAGGAACCCAAGCAACATATTGCGACCCCAAAAAAATATAAAGGCTATTCTCGTGAAAAATGTCCTTTTTGCGGCGGACGGCTTATGGGCAACATTAAGGAAGGTCGTAAGTGTGAAGAATGTGGCGTCGGTTTTTCTAAAGGACATAGAATAGAAGAAAAAAGATCAGATGATCTTGATTATTTCTCGCCAAATAATTCTAAGCTTGAAGACGATTATGATGAATTCTCTTTCCCCTGACAAAATTTAAAACCATAAAACGAAAAAAATGCACGACAAAAAAATCGAGGCTACAGGGAATAGGTTCGGCGGGTTTTCAAAGGTTGGTTGCCCCTGCCCCTCATTTCAGTCGTTTGTGTGCAATATAAAATGAGACAAAAATGAAAATATCATTACTGCAAAACAGCCAACCAGCATACAAAGGGGTCAGGTCTTTGATATTGATTTAGGCTGCATTGTCTGTTAAAGTTTACAAATGGCAAGGCCACTGCGAATAGAATACGATGGCGCCGTGTATCATGTAACATCCCGGGGCAATGCACGCAAACCGATTTTCCGGGATGACGAAGACAGGAAATCACTTTTAGATACCCTTTTCAAAATTACCACTAAATATAACTGGCTCTGTCATTCATATTGCCTGATGAACAACCACTATCACATGATCATTGAGACGCCCGACGGGAACCTGTCACTGGGTATGCGTCAGCTCAACGGCGTCTATACACAGATTTACAATCGCAGACACCACAGGGTAGGTCACATATTTCAGGGTAGATACAAGGCTGTTCTGATCAAGAGGGAGAGCCATCTGCTCGAGGTTTGCAGGTATGTTGTATTGAATCCGGTGAGGGCAAAGGCGGTGGAGATTCCCGAGGCTTGGCATTGGAGCAGTTACCGCTCAACGGGGGGGATAGAGAAGCCCCATGCATGTTTGGCGACTGACTGGATACTAGGACAGTTCGCCACAAAGAGGAGCCGGGCGGAGAAGGCATACCTGGAATTCGTTGCTGCAGGGATAGGCGGACCTTCAATATGGGAGAAGGTCAGAGGCGGTAGTATCCTGGGCGACGATGAGTTTATTGAGAGCCTCATCGGTTATGTCAGGGGGCAGCGGGATATCGACGAGATACCGAAGAGGCAGCGGTTCATCAACAGGAAATCGCTGCCGGAGATATTAGGAATGCCTGCAGACAAGTCAGAGAGGAATGGTAAGGTACAGGAGGCCGTGATTCATCACGGATACAGCCAGCGGGAAGTAGCCGCCCATCTTGGACTTCATTATTCAACAATAAGCGGCATCATGAGGCTTAATATCCCAACATCAAAGACCTGACCCCTTTTTCTGACCCGGGGTTTTCATTTTCGAGGCATGCCTTTTAATTTTGCGAACCCTTCCCTTACCCTCTCTTCTGCCAGGGCAGCCAAAGCCTTCCTGTCATGCGGCGCCCGGTCCGGCTCAATTATTTCGTTGAAGAGGACGAGGACGTCCACCCTCTTTTTCGAAAGCAGGTTCCAGAAGTGGGTGAACAGGGGCATATGGTACCAGGCGGTCTCGTTCGAAGGCATATCTGATGCCGGTCTGCCGTCAACAGCGGAGTAATAAAGGCTGACAGGCAGCACCGGGGCGCTGGCCTCCGCAGGTATCCTGAAAAAAGAGCTCATGAACGCATCCACCTGGTTCCCGTTGTCCGTTGTTCCCTCGGCAAAGACGACGACATTCGCTCCTGCGCGCAGCTCTTCCCCGGCTTCGCCTATTGCGGCGAGGGTCGAGCGCGGTGTTTCACGGTTGACGAATATCGTGCCACCGGCTTTGGCCAGGGCGCCGAAGAGCGGCCATGAACGCACCTCAGCCTTGGAAACGAAGACGGCGGGAAGGATGCTTCCTATCACCGTTATGTCGGTGTAGCTGCTGTGGTTGGCCACGATGAAGACTCCTGCCTTTTCCGGACGTCTGCCTGTGGTCCTGATCTTCAGCCCGAGCACCGAGGAGACAGATTTCGCCCACAACGTCATACCCCATGTCAGGAGCCTCATCCGGCGTTCCCTGCCGGTAAATACAACCGAGTGTATTGCCAGTGCGAGGATGGAAAACAGGATCTGTATCAGGATGAGGAAAAGGATCTTGTATGCACGGCGCAGGAATAGCATCGGTATGGTGAAAGTATACCACACACACCTGTGGGTGGCCGCGGACATACCGAGGGGAGGACTCTCATCCGCTCTATCGGTCCACGAACTCCGTTCCGGGAATGTACGACGGCAACTAAAGCCTTCCCGCCTGTTTCAACCCGTCGATTATCTCCCTGATCCGTGGCAGGGCCTCATAGGCCGCCTTTTCACCTTCGAGTATAGCCTCGTTCCGTTTCTCTAATTCAGCAGATCCGATATACCCGACCTTTGGCCTTATGACCACATCCGCCCGGGACAACTCGGCGGCGGAGATCCTCGAGTACATGATGTTCACGGACTGCAGGATCGTATCGATAGTGCCCTCGGGCTGCTTTGTATCAAGGTCCGCGGAGATATCCACTGCAATGACGACATCAGCTCCGAATCTTCTGGCGGTGTCGACAGAGACGGGGCTTACCACGCCCCCATCCACATACATTTTGTCGCCTATCCTTGCCGGCCTGAATACGCCTGGTATCGAACAGCTCGCCCTCACCGCGAGGCCCGTATTGCCCTTGCTGAATACAAGTTCCTGGCCTGAAGGTATCCCTGTTGTCACCGCATAAAACGGGATGCGGAACTTTTCTATCGGTGTGTTCCGGACGACCGTATTGATATATTCTTCGAGTTTTTCCCCCTTGATGAAGCCGTTGTCAGGGATGACCAGATCCAGAATATCGCTTTTTTCGATGCCGAGCGCCATCTTCTGGAGCTGAAAGGCGTTGAAGCCGTATGCGTAGAGGCTCCCGACAAAACTCCCTGCGCTGGTGCCGACGATCATGTGTACAGGGATCTTGTTCGCCTCCAGGACCTTGAGCACTCCGATATGGGCGAAGCCCCGCGATGCCCCGGCGCCCAGAACGACCGCGATCTTCGCAGCTCCCTTTTGCGGCTGGACGGTCCCTGCCGGTGTGCAGCCGCTGAGAATCAATATGGACATGCATATGAGTAGCAAGAGGAAGGCCGATGCGAGGGTTCTTTTCATGGTCTTGGTTCTATTATAACCAAAATATGACCGGGATCGGGGCTGCAGCTCCTGTGGATGCCGCTGTATCTCTCCCGGCTGTTAAGTTATAATAAGGGCAGAGTCGATTTTTCATGAAAGGGGTGGCTTTATGACAAGAAAGACACTGGCTGCCATTGTTGCTTCCCTCTGTCTTGTGATTCTTGCCGGATGCAATACCATCCATGGTGTGGGTAAAGATATAGAAAGCGGCGGCAGGACGATTGAGAAGGCCTCAGGCGCCGGGAAATAAATTCCCGGCTGCGCCAAGGCCGTCATGCAGACGCATTATTTTTGATCCGAGGTGAGATTCGTTGACATATAGATATAAGGTGCTTGTGGTTGAGGACGATGCCGACACCCTTGCTCTGATCAGGCTTTATCTGCAGGCTGCAGGCTTTGATGTCCTTACGAGCAAGAACGGAGAAGAGGCGTTCCTGCTGGCGATGCAGGAGGAGCCGGACCTGGCGATTATAGATGGTCTCATCCCGGGGATTCACGGGTTTGAACTCTGCAAAAAGATCAAGGAAGAGCCGAAGCTGAAAAGAAAGCCGAAAATCATAATCATGTCGAGCGTATACAAGAGCAAGCAGTACAAGTATGAGGTCATGGAATTCAAGGCCGATGACTTTCTTCCCAAGCCCTTCGAAAAGTCCCAACTCCTTGCGAAGATAGAAGCCGTCCTGAAGGCCAGAACATAGAAGGGGACTTTCCTTCCTGCGGAGCCGGTCAGTCCTCCTTCAGCACGACCCTGACCGTCTTCAGATACAAAGACAAGCGCCGGTTAAGGCGTTCGATGGCTTTAAGGTTGTTCGCAAGGGCCGCCTTTTCCAGGGCCTTGCCAAGACTGCTTATCTCCCGGAAGCCGTATCCCCCTCCTGATCCGCTCATGCTGTGGCCGAGTCGCCTGATCTCCTGAATATTCCCTTCTTCAAGCAGCTGCACGATTGCCAGACTGTCCTTCCCGCGGTTTTCGAGATACCCGGGAATGAGTTCACTGATATCGGCGTTCACGAAGACATACTCGGCCTTTTCGACGGGAAAGCGGTCCGAGGAGTCTTTCACATGCTCCCTGATAGCGGCGGCGAGATCCGCCCTCCTGGCAGGCTTATGCAGATATCCCGCACATCCGGCCTTCAGGCACCTGGCGATCTCCCTGTCGCCTTCGTGCGCAGTCATGGCAATGACCGGTACTTCCGGTTTGATGTTCATCCCCCTGATTGCCCGCGCGGCGGTATAACCGTCCATGACCGGCATCTCCATATCCATGAGGACCATGGCAACCCGGTATTTCTGTATCGCCCTTATTGCCTCGACGCCGTTGCCTGCGGATGTGGTTTTGTACCGGCCGAGACCCACAATATGTTTTTCGATGAGCCTCCTGCTTTCCTCCGCATCGTCGACGACCAGGATCAGGGGCTGTGGGGCGGTCAGCCTGGCGACAGCCTCCAGGAGTACCTTCTCGTCAAACGGTTTCTGTATATATTCGTCCATGCCGAGTGAGAGACACCTGTCCCGGTACTCAGGGAGAGGAAGAGCCGAGAAGGCGATAATCGGCATGCGTGGCCCTGATTCCGAGGCGCGGATTGCCCCTGCCGCCTCGAACCCGTCCATGACCGGCATCTGCAGATCCATCAGGATCAGGTCATACCGGCGCCGGCTGCACAGGGCGAGTGCTTCCTGCCCGTTTGCCGCAATGTCGACACCGTAACCCGCGGACCGGAGCACCCTCTTTACGAGGGCCTGGTTGTCCGGGGTGTCCTCTGCAACCAGGATGCTGATGCCGTTATCTGTTAGGGGTGAATCCGCCATGAGAGATATGATGATTTGATCAAAGTTCTATTCTACTGCAAGAATGGGAAAAAACACAGGGGCAGCGAGCCCCTGTGTTCAGGGGAGGAGAAATATGACGTGCATCAGGCGACCGTCAGATCCCTGCTGGTTTCCCAGTAGCCGTGGAGGTTGCACCTCTGGCGCGCGACTAGGGTGACCTTTCCTGAGGGGGCTGCGTCCTGGTGCAGTGTCACCAGGAACGATGTCTTCGGGCTCGCATATCCCTTTGGCTGGAAATCGGCCCGCGCTGCCGGTTCATTGCCGATATTCAGTTCGATGTACTCGATCCAGTGAGCCGGACCCATGCCGTGCAGGACCTCACCGACGGAGATTTCGACGATGAAGGGCTCACCTGCCGTTACCTTCTCCGGGGCGGTGATGACCGGGGCATGGGACTTCTCCAGCGGTGTCTTTCTTGCGGGGTCTTTCACCCGGTTGATATTCTCAAAGAGCGCAGGATCAACCTTTGAGGGGAAGTATTGCTCAGCGGCAAAGAGTTTTCCTGCACTGCCTATGATCGCCGTTCCCGCCGCTGCCGCCTTCAGAAAGGATCTCCGTTCCATAATGTCTCCTTCAGAGTGGGTATATAGCGCCTTTTTATCATACATGCGCTGCCGTGTCAAATCTGTCTGTGAAGGAGGGCATAGCGGCAACCGATCAATGACAGGGGATCGATCAGGGAGACTTCCTTCTGCCTGCCCATCAGCTTCCAGCCGAGTTGCAGCGCATCGACTTCCCGGGTGATCCATGAGGCCGTCAGGTGAAGGTGAGGAGGCGGGCCGGTTTCGCCCTCCCCCCGGGTCGCAAGATGTGCGATACCCTCTCCCCCGTTCACGAATACCCCTGCAGATAAGGCTGCGCGCGGCTCGACATGTCCATAAACGGTGTACAAGTCCCGGCCTGCGGACCCGTATTGCCTGTGCCTCACGAAGATCGTCCTGCCGAGAAAGTCGTCGATGATCCTGACGACCTCACCGTTGTACAGAGCCGGTATCAGTGAGCCGGGGAGCAGGCTCGCAACCCTGTCCGTGGAAGTCCTGAAGAGGCAGAGGTCGAGCCCTTCGTGCGGCCTGAGCCTGTTTCCCCGATCTCCCCACCAGGTCGCGGATGACTGGAAGAGCATGCCGGGCTCGAACATCCACTCGGCGACATCGAGATGGTTGGTCAGCTGCAGACGTTCACAAAAGCCTGATTGCGGCAGATCTCGGGCTTCGGACATGCATTATTATAGTAGGAATTGAGCGGAGGGAGAAACTGTCCTCCCTGCATGCAGGAGATGAGAGGCAGGGGCTGCCCATCCCATATCCTGTTGATTGCGGATATAATAGTACTGGTATGACGTCGACAGGGAAGTCCGCAGAGATGAGGGAGAGGCTCCGGAGTCTGAGGGAGATATGCAGCGGGGCGAAAGACGTCCTCGTGCTTATCTATTCGAACCCCGACCCTGACGCGCTCGCCAGCGCCCTGGCGCTCAAGGAGATACTCGGCACGGATGAGCGTTCTGTTCACATCGGTTATACAGGTGCTGTCGGCAGGCCGGAGAACGCCTCTATGATCAAGCTCCTGAAGCTGCCCGCAGCACGAGTCACGGAGGAGGACGCCGCGAAATATGACATCATCGCGATTGTCGACGCCCAGCCGCAATTCTTCGTCGACTTCGGTCTTCCCCGGTGCGATATCGTGATCGATCACCATCCCCTGAGGGACAGGGTCCGGGCCGGGTATGCGGACATTCGGCCGGAGTATCTCTCGACATCGGCGATCATGACGGAATATCTGAGGGCCGCCCGCGCGACGGTCACCGGGAACCTGGCGAGCGCCCTTTATTACGGGATCAAGACGGACACGCGCAATTTTCTTGGGGAGCTGGGCAGAGGCGATACAGAGGCGATCAGATGGCTCGGGGGCAAGGCGGACCGGGAGATTGTCAGCCGGATAGAATTTTCGCAGTTCTCGCGTGAAAGCCTCGACTACTTCGGCCTTGCGCTCCAGAGAAGGCGACTTGTCAACGGGGTGATTTTTTCCCACCTGGGGACGGTCCCGTTTTCGGACGTCTGTGTGCAGGTGGCGGATTTTCTCATACGGGTGGAGAATGTCTACTGGGCTGTCGTTTCCTGCGTCGTTGACGATACCCTCGTCGTGGTTTTCAGGAATGACGGCATCGGGAAGGACGCAGGTCTTCTGGCCCGCTCTGCCTTCGGGTGCATCGGGAGCGCCGGCGGCCACAGGGGCATGGCCCGCGCGGAGGTGAAGCAGGACGCCATATCTGATGATATCCTCCTGTCCGATGATACAGCCATTGAGAGGTTCGTGCTGGCGGCGCTGACAAAGGTGGACCCTGTTTTTGCCCCGGTCCTCAAATCGGTGGGAGGGCAGTCTGCCCCGGGGATTGTCTGCAGTACCTTTTCCTAAAATCTCTCTTGAAGTTCCTTTGTGATCATGCCATTATGATTATTACCCGATTCCCCTGCGAGTTTCGCATCCTTGAAAGGAAACAGGGGGGTTATCTTATCCTGGCCGGGCGTACCGGCCGGCAATAAAGAAAGGAGCTCCAGTGGCACACCCGAAAGTCCTTGCATTCGTCCTGGCGGGAGGAAAGGGCGAGCGTCTCTTCCCCCTCACCTTTTTTCGCTCGAAACCGTCTGTCCCGTTTGGGGGCAGGTACCGCATCGTCGATTTCGTGCTGAGCAATTTCATCAATTCCCATGTCTACAGCATCTATATGCTGGTCCAATACAAATCTCAGTCGCTCATAGAGCACGTCCGCCAGAACTGGATCCTGTCGTCCGTTATCAAGGACCATTTCGTGACCGTCGTGCCGCCGCAGATGCGCATGGGACCGGAGTGGTTCCAGGGGACGGCCGATGCGGTATTCCAGAATATAGACCTGATACGGAACCATAACCCTGAACTGGTGATCGTCTTCGGGGCGGACCATATCTATCGCATGGATCTGCGGCAGATGATCGATTTCCACCTTGAGAAGGGGGCGAGTGTCACCGTGGCGGCCCGGCCGGTGCCCCTGGAACAGGCCTCGGCATTCGGCGTTATACAGACGGATGCGGAGAACAGGATAACGGGGTTCCAGGAAAAGCCGAAAAAACCGACTTCCATGCCGACCGATCCTTCCCGGGCATATGTGTCGATGGGAAACTATATCTTCAGCAGAGACGTCCTCCTCGACTCCCTTGCAGAGGCCCAGAGGAAAAAGCAGCATGACTTCGGCGCACACGTGATCCCCGGCCTCGTCGGGAAGGGGAAGGTCTTCGCCTATGACTTTGCGACTAACGTCATCCCCGGAACGTCTCCGTATGAGGAGGCGGGGTACTGGCGGGACGTAGGCACCATCTCGGCGTATTTCGAGGCGCACCGCGACCTGCTCGGCGAAAGGCCGAAATTCGAACTCGACAATGCGCAGTGGCCTATCCACTCCTCCGGGGGATTCGGGCCAACTGCGAAATTTCTGAACGCCGACATACGGAATTCAGTCATCGCCGACGGCGTGCTCATCCGGAAGGCGAAGATCAGGAACTCGGTCATCAGGAGCGGAGTCCAGATAGAGGACAATGTGGTCGTCGAAGACAGCATCGTCATGGACAATGTGGTGCTCAAAAAGAACAGCCGCATCAGGCGGGTTATCATCGACAAGCTGAATGTGATCAATGAGGGCGAAGAGCTCGGGTTTGACCCCGAAAACGATCGTTTCAAGTGTCACATAGATGCCTCAGGGGTAGCGATCGTGCCGAAGGCAGGAAGGAAGCGCAAGCCCAGGATGTGACGGGGAAGCAGCGCAGTCAGGAGGGGTCAGCCGGATCGCCTTTCCCGAGAAGTTCCAGCACGGCGCTGTTCCATCCTTCCGGCCCCGGTCCCGGCGCCTTGATGGTCCCTGCGTCTGAAAAATGAGGGTGGTACGAGCCGTCGGGTTTGCGGACGATTACAGGGAAGTCCACCCTGCGGAGCATCGGGATGTCGTTCGGGCTGTCTCCCAGGGCCATAGTCGTGATGGTGCCGTACTGCTTCCTGTACAGGTCGGACAGAACGGCTACCGCCTTCCCTTTGTTGTTGTCCCCCAGAAGATGGAGAAAACGCCCTTGGGTGCAGTAAAGGCCGAGACCCCTGATCGTATCAAAAAGACAGGCCTTCTCTTCTTCCGTCCCCTCGAAGAAAAAGGGCTCGTCGAAATGCCGTTCCTTTGCCATCACCGCCTCTTCAATCGTCATCCCGGAGACCTCGGAGATCTCCCGGCCGGTCATATCCCCGAACCCGCGCACGCGAAATCCTTTTTCCCTCAGCAACACTATCGTCTTCCGGAGGGTAGCGTATCCGGCGCCCATCCTGATCACGATATAGTCGTCCTCGGCACAGACCGCGTAGTCCGGTATGTCCGGAGCGAAGTCGAAATAATCCATCGGGATGAAGATGCCGCCGCCGTTTTCGGATATGAAGGGATGGCTGTTGGCGAGTTTTTCTCTGTAGTGCTCGATCTCCCTTTTTGTCTTGCTGGAGCAGAGGACCAGGGGATAGCCCCGCTGTCTGATCAGGTCCAGGGCCGGCAATGCCCTGTCAAAGGAGTAGGCGGAGTAGTCGAGCAGCGTGCCGTCGAGGTCGGTGAAGATGACCCAGTTCGTCACAGTTCCTCTTCATGGAATTCCGGATAGACCCGCCTCCATCCGCCCCTTCCGTGCTCGATGCCGGCAAGTCCCTCTTCTCCTTCGTGTCTTCCGTCGGACCAGATGCCTTTCAGCTGGCCGTGGCTCATGAAGATAAAAAGGGTGTCCGGGGTATGGGTGCTCATCCAGAGCTGTCCCGCAGCCGGGATAATCGGGAAGGCGGTTTTATGATCGATCATTGGAAAATCCTCCACTCTGGTATTCTTCCGACAGTTGTATGAATCTAGTGTAGTGTCTCATAAATAGCTTTACAATAGGGTGAATCTCATGTATAGTGAATATATGAGCAGAACGGCAGCCCAAATTATGTTATCACCGGAAGAACGATCCACAATTGACATGTGGGC
>JAKAIE010000093.1 GCA_021814475.1 Nitrospirota bacterium | reverse complement strand
CCCCAATATCACCCTCATCCTCACATAGCAATACCTATCAGTAGAATTGAATTGCCATAACCGTGCGCAGCGGCATAGTCCTTCACGCGTCATTCAGCAACTATCGCAGCTGAATGACGCTTACTCGTACACCTCGGTGCGTGTTTCGGAAGATTGTTTGTAAGTTAAGATAGAAGACGGTGGAGTTCGGTAAAACAATTGGCATGTGCTTTTTCATTGAATGAGCCACTTATTCAGAGCTCGGCAAAGTGTTGGATGGATAATGTTTACAAGAATGTTGAGCTGGATGAACTGCGTATCCACAGAGGAATTGGCTGTGGCCACTAAGGATTCATGGCTTTGCTGCAAATTGGACGGAAAATCACAGACTTTATTGCACTCCGACGCAGATCTTTATTGCAGAATAGCTAAAAAAGTGTTATAAATCAATAGCGTCGGTGCAGCAGTTTGCTGCATCCTACAAGATTTGCAGTAAAGTTCTGTTCTTGTCATCTTATCGCTCATGGCAGTAGGATGACAAGGACAGGGTTGCCATATTAGGCCTCAGCAATCACCTTACTCGAAAGTCATTACCGTCATAGTATAATTGCCTCCATTCCCACATTTCCTAAGAAAGGCTTATTGGAAATTAAGACTTTCATGGTATAAAATACCTCAATTAATACAGGGATAGGGGAAGGCACGCGATAATATTTTGTTCGAACAAGCATTCAAAAATATAGACGATGTTCTCTGGAAAGAGGCCGGCTGCACCACTGAGCTGGACTATACAGAGCAAACCTCCTGGCTGCTGTTCCTGAAGTATCTCGACGGGTTGGAGCAGGACAAGGCACTGGAGGCAGGGCTTGACGGGAAGAAGTATGCCTTCATCCTTGATCCGCACTACCGCTGGGAATCTTGGGCTGCGCCAAAGGGGAATGACGGCAAGCTCGACCACAATAAAGCGCTGACCGGTGATGATCTCCGTGACTTCGTTGATCGCAAACTATTTCCCTACCTCCATGGGTTCAAGCAGAAGGCCAGTGGGCCTAATACCATCGAATATAAGATCGGCGAGATCAAGAATAAGATACACAGCGGCTACAACCTGCGTGAGATCATCGACCATATCGACGAACTGAGTTTTCGTTCCCAGACCGAAAAACACGAACTATCTCATCTCTACGAAGGCAAGATTCAGAGAATGGGCAACGCCGGCCGTAACGGCGGGGAATATTACACCCCGCGGCCGTTGATCCGCGCAATGGTACAGGTGGTAAAACCCAAAATCGGCGAGACTATCTATGACGGGGCCTGCGGTTCTGCCGGCTTTTTGTGCGAAGCCTTCGACTATCTCAAGGGAAAGTCCAAGCTGACTACCGCTGACATAAAGAAACTGCAGGAGCGCACTTTCTACGGCAAGGAAAAGAAGTCGCTTGCCTATGTCATAGCTATCATGAATATTATCCTGCACGGAATAGAGGCGCCCAACATTATCCACACCAACACCCTGACAGAGAATCTTGCCGATGTTCAGGAGAAAGACCGCTTTGACATTGTCCTGGCCAATCCACCTTTCGGCGGCAAGGAGCGCAAGGAAGTGCAGCAGAATTTCCCGATCCGGACCGGTGAGACTGCTTTCCTATTTCTCCAGCATTTCATCAAAATGCTCAGGGCAGGCGGTCGGGCAGGTGTGGTGATCAAAAACACCTTTCTTTCCAATACTGATAATGCCTCGGTGAGCCTGAGAAAGCTGTTGCTGGAAAACTGCAACCTCCACACTGTCCTTGACTGCCCCGGCGGTACGTTCCAGGGCGCGGGAGTGAAGACAGTGGTGTTGTTCTTCGAGAAGGGCGCGCCTACTCGCAAGGTCTGGTACTACCAGCTTGATCCCGGCCGCAATATGGGCAAGACTAATCCGCTAAATGATGACGACCTGGCGGAGTTTGTGGAACTTCAGAAGACCTTTGCCGATTCTCCAAAGTCGTGGTCCATCGATACTCGTGCCCTGAGCGAAGTCGAAGGGTTTGACCTTGCGGTGAAGAACCCCAACGGCGGCGAGGAAGTGGTGCATCGCAGCCCCAAAGAGATTATGAGGGCGATTGCCGCGCTGGATGCGGAGAGCGCGAAGGTGTTGACGAATATTAGGGCGCTGTTGTGAAAAACGGGTGGGAAATAAAGACGCTGGGTGAGGTGTGTGAAGTCATAAATGGTGGAACACCTAAAACAGGTGTTCCTGAATACTGGGATGGCAAGCACCGCTGGATAACACCAGCGGAGATGGGCAAGCGTCTCAGTCCTTATGTTGGCGAAACCGAACGCAAGATTTCTGACTTGGGTCTTCGCAATAGTTCGGCGCAGATGATGCCACCCAACTCCGTTATTCTTTCGTCACGTGCACCAATCGGACATTTGGTTATCAACACCGAGCCAATGGCGACGAATCAGGGCTGCAAGGGGCTGCTTCCCGGTAAACTGCTTCAGCACAAATTCCTGTATTACTATTTGACCAGCATTGTCGATTTACTGAACTCACTCGGAACCGGCGCTACTTTCAAGGAACTATCTGGCGGTAAGCTGAAAGAAGTAACAGTTCCACTTCCCCCACTCTCGGAACAGCAGCGCATTGTCCGCATCCTCGACGAAGCGTTTGACGGCATCGCCATTGCCAAGACCAACGCCGAAAAGAACCTCCAAAACGCACGTGCCCTCTTTGAAAGCTATCTGCAAGCTGTCTTCACTCAGTGGGGGGCGGGGTGGGTGAGGCGCCGCTTAGGCGATCTGTTCGACATCGGATCGAGCAAGCGCATCCTTGAAAGCGAATGGACCTCGTCCGGTGTTCCATTCTACGGCGGCAAGGAGATAGTCCGGCTGGCAAAGTATGGGTATGTAAATAGCGATGCATATATATCTGAGGAGAAATACCGGGACTACGCTTTAAAATATGACATGCCGCAAAAGGGCGATATATTGATAACGGCACGTGGAACGATTGGTGTCGGCTACGTTGTGAAGGATGGCGATAGGTTCTATTACAAAGATGGTAACATTATCTCTTTTCGGGAGAAAACACCTACGAATCCATTTTTCGTTTTGTATGCGTTTAGGTCTAAGCAGTTGGTCGACCAATTTGCAGATCTGACTGGCGCGACGGTTAAGCATCTCCCCATCGAAAGAGCGAAAAATCTTACTTTGAAGTTGCCAAACTTTGCCACTCAAAATTCTGTTGTGGAACATATCCGAAAAATGGAAACAGAAACCAAACGCCTCGAATCCATCTACCAACAGAAGCTCTCCGCGCTCGCCGAACTGAAAAAATCACTGCTGGATCAGGCCTTCAAGGGGGAATTATGACTTTGCATGATGAGGGCAACCACATGGCCGAGATCACGATATATAAAGCCTCAAATGGCAATGTTGAAGTAAGACTGGACAAGGATACAGTCTGGCTCACACAAAAGCAGATGGGTGAGCTGTTTGACACTACGCCGGAAAACGTACTGATACACCTGAAAAATATCTTTAAGGATGGAGAACTGGCAGAGGAGGCAACTGCTAAGGATTTCTTAGCAGTTCAAGCTGAAGGGAAACGTCAGGTAAAGCGAAGCCTCAAACACTATAATCTTGATGCTATCCTATCCGTTGGCTATCGTGTCAGCTCAAAGCGCGCAGTGCAGTTTCGGCAATGGGCCACCCGCATCCTGCGCGAACATCTCACCAAGGGCTACACGCTGAACCGTCAGCGTTTCGAGGCAAATGCCCGTGAGCTGGAAGCAGCTCTTCAGCTGGTAAAGAAGGCAGCAAAAAGCCCGGAACTGCTTGCTGATACAGGACGGGGGCTGGTGGATATCGTAACCCGATACGCGCAGACCTTTTTGCTACTGCAACGCTATGATGAGGGTTTGTTGACCGAGCCTCCTGCCAAGGTTGGAGGTTCGCTGCCGACACTGGCTGAGGCGCGAGAATCATTGGGCGGCCTTAAAGCCGATCTGATGGCAAAAGGCGATGCCTCTGATCTGTTTGCACAGGAACGGGGCGAGGCTTTTGAGGCTATTCTGGGTAATCTGGACCAATCCGTGTTCGGTGAACCTGCCTATCCGAGCGTGGAGTCCAAGGCAGCGCATCTGCTTTACTTTGTAATAAAGAATCACCCGTTTCTGGATGGAAACAAGCGGAGCGGGGCTTTTCTGTTCATTGATTTTCTTAACCGCAATAATCGGTTGCTGGACAAAGATGGCAGCCCGGCTATCAATGATATGGGACTTGCGGCTTTGGCCCTGCTGGTGGCAGAGTCTGATCCTGCAAACAAAGATACGATGATTCGGCTGGTTATGAATATGCTGGTTTCAGAGGTTAGGGCATGAACGAAGCCGAAACCAGAGCCGAACATATTGACCCCGCCCTGAAAGCCGCGGGCTGGGGTGTGGTCGAGGGCAGCCGTATCCGGCGGGAGTATCCGATCACACTCGGCCGCATCGAGGGCCGCGGCAAGCGGGGCAAGCCCCTGACAGCCGATTATGTTCTTGAGTATCGTAATACCAAGTTGGCTGTGGTCGAGGCCAAAGCGTGGGATGAAGAACTAACCGAGGGCGTGGGGCAGGCAAAGAATTACGCCGGCATACTCTCAATTCGTTACACGTATGCCACCAATGGGCAGGGGATCTATGGCATTGACATGGAGAGCGGCCTCGAGGGTAATCAGACGCAATATCCCACACCGGATGAACTTTGGAGCAGAACTTTTGCCATTCAGAACAGCTGGAGGGATCGTTTCGCAACGGTTCCCTTCGAGGACCGCGGCGGATACTTTCAGGGCCGCTATTATCAGGATATTGCTGTTGAGCGAGTACTTCAGGCGATTGCTGATGGCAAGGATCGCATTCTGCTGACGCTTGCCACTGGGACGGGGAAGACCTTTATCGCCTTCCAGATCGCATGGAAACTGTTCCATAGCCGCTGGAACCTGATTGACTGGAAGAAGGAGGGCGAGACGACTCGCCGACCTCGCATCCTGTTTCTTGCTGACCGAAACATTCTTGCTGACCAGGCTTACAACGCCTTTTCAGCGTTTCCTGAGGACGCCCTTGTTCGGATTGCACCGGATGAGATCAGAAAGAAAGGCAAGGTCCCCAAGAACGGCAGCATCTTCTTTACTATCTTTCAAACCTTCATGAGTGGTTATGGCGATACCCCATACTTTGGCGAGTATCCGCCTGACTTCTTCGATTTCATCGTCATAGATGAGTGCCACCGGGGCGGAGCCAACGACGAAAGCAACTGGCGCGCCATTATGGACTATTTTTCCCCGGCTGTGCAGCTCGGACTGACGGCGACCCCAAAGCGCAAGGACAATGTTGATACCTATGCGTATTTCGGCGAGCCGGTCTATATCTATTCCCTGAAGAACGGAATAAATGACGGGTATCTCACCCCCTTCCGGGTAAAGCAGATTTCCACGACGCTGGACGAGTATATTTTCGTCCCTGATGATAAGGTCATAGAGGGCGAAATAGAGGCAGGCAAGGTATACGAGGAGCCGGACTTCAACAAGATCATAGAGATCCGGGCGAGGGAAAAGAAGCGGGTAGAGATATTGATGTCACAGATTGATCAGCGGGAGAAGACACTGGTCTTTTGCGCGAATCAGGCGCACGCGCTCGTAATAAGGGACCTTATCAACCAGTTGAAGACCAGCAAAGATCCCAATTACTGCCATAGGGTTACTGCCGATGATGGCGGCCTGGGTGAACAGCACCTCCGCGATTTTCAGGATAATGAGAAGACTATACCTACCATTCTCACCACATCCCAGAAGCTCTCGACCGGAGTCGACGCCCGTAACATTCGCAATATTGTGCTGCTCAGGCCTATAAACTCGATGATCGAGTTTAAGCAGATAATCGGCCGTGGCACAAGGCTCTATGACGGAAAGGATTACTTCACGATATACGATTTTGTGAAGGCGCACCATTTATTCAGCGATCCAGAGTGGGACGGCGAGCCGATTGAGCCGGAAACCTGCAAGAAGTGCGGCTGTTATCCCTGCGAATGCATTAAGCAGCCACCTCACCCGTGTGCCGTTTGTGGGGAAACCCCCTGTATTTGTGATAAGGTTTCCCCGGAGCCATGCGAGAAATGCGGCAGGCGCCCGTGTGTGTGCAAGAAGAAGGCGAAGGTCAAGCTGGCGGACGGCAAGGAGCGAAACATTCAGCATATGATGGTTACCAGCTTCTGGCACCCCGATGGCACGCCGATGTCGGCACAACAGTTTATGGAAGCACTCTTTGGCAAGCTGCCTGAGTTCTTCAAGGACGAGGATGAACTTCGCATACTTTGGAGCAGACCGGACACCAGGAAGAAACTGCTGGAGGGGCTTGCTGAAAAGGGATTTGGAAAGGACCAGCTTGCAGAAATGCAGAAGATCATTGACGCAGAGAAAAGCGATCTTTTTGATGTACTGGCTAATGTTGCCTATGCATTGCCACCGCTTACCCGGGAGGAGCGGGCAATGAGAGCCGGAACCGTTATCGCACAGCAGTTCAATACCAGGCAGCAGACTTTTCTTAACTTCGTTCTCGCGCATTACGTCAACATGGGCGTGGAGGAACTCGACCAGGCTAAACTGACCCCATTGCTTCGGCTAAAATATCATGACTCCATTTCCGATGCCGTGGCCGATTTAGGCAAGCCGGAAGAGATAGGAAAAGTGTTTGCCGGATTCCAGAAGTATCTGTATCAAGCAGAGGCTGCTTCTTTGCATCTTTCGACATAATATACTTTCTCGGGAGAGTATATGAATCAGGAACGATTCTGAAAGGTGGTGCGGAGTCTGCATAGATAGTTGCTGAACTCGAATATTAAATAAGCCCTTTTCCTTTGATACCGGCATATTTTCTGATCACTTCTTTCAGATCGTTTGTGAGGCTTCCATAGACGCTGGAAAAATATTCATCTCCGCTTTTTTTATATTTATCAGAAAATTGTGATTCAGTTAATCTGAAAATGAGTTGTATAATATATTGATTTTATTGGAAATGCTTTTTCATGGATTGTGAGATTCCATATATGGGGGGGAGAAAAGATGATGGCACAGCATAAGATCGCGGTTCTTGTAGGAAGCCTTCGCAAGGATTCATTCAACCTTAAAATGGCAAAGGCTCTGATTAAGCTTTCGCCTGATTCTTTAACCCTGGAAATTGTCGAGATCGGAGGGCTTCCGCTGTACAACCAGGACCTCGATGATAATCCGCCTGGTGCGTGGGCCGAGTTTCGACAGAGTATAAAAAAGTTCGACGCCGTATTGTTCGTCACCCCCGAGTACAACCGCTCAGTTCCAGGTGTGCTCAAGAACGCTATAGACGTGGGGTCACGTCCTTATGGGCAAAGCGTATGGGATGGCAAACCGGGCGCCGTGATGAGTGTCTCACTCGGTGGCATAGGGGGATTCGGCGCGAACCATCACCTTAGACAATCAATGGTGTTTCTTAATGTCCCTGTTATGCAGCAACCTGAAGCTTACATCGGAAATGCCGCTAATCTCTTCAATGAGGAAGGTGATCTCACCAGTGATTCAACCCGGGAACATGCTGCTAAATTCATGCGGGCGTTTGCAGCCTGGGTTGCGGCGAACACGCCAGGTGGGAGGCGGTGACCAATGGCGCTTTACCGGCCCGGATGCAGTTTCCGATAAAAGGAGGAGTACCTTGACGGAAAACCGAAAGATCAGGAAAGTGTTCAAAAGCAAAGCCACACTGGAAGGCGCTGGAGTCCATCTCAGACGGGTCTTCGGCAACAGCGAGGTCCCGCTCTTCGACCCCTTTCTAATGCTCGACGATTTCCGCAACACCGATCCCAATAAGTATATCAAGGGGTTTCCCTGGCACCCGCATCGCGGCATTGAGACGATTACTTACGTGCTCAAGGGCGATGTGGAGCACGGAGACAGCATGGGCAACAAGGGCGTCATCACTTCGGGAGACATGCAGTGGATGACTGCGGGAAGCGGCATCATCCATCAGGAGATGCCGCAGGGAGACAACGACGGGGTCATGGAGGGATTTCAGCTCTGGGCCAACCTTCCCAGGTCCCAAAAGATGATGGCACCCCGGTACCGCGATATAAAGAGTTCGCAGATGCCGGAGGTCGTCACCAGGAGTGGCGCGAAGATAAAGGTCATCTGCGGGACCGTTGAGGGCAGGCAGGGTCCGGTTAGGGACATCGTAATCGAGCCTGAATATCTGGATGTCTCGCTTCCGCCCCTTTCCGAGTTCGTCCACCGGACCCCTCGCGGCCACACGGTCTTTGCCTATGTGATCGGGGGCAAGGGCGTCTTCTGCAATGAGAAGAACCCCTTTGCATACGATGCCCTGGGTGAGAACTATTTTGACATGAAGCGTGATCCCTATATCCACAACGGGACTGCGGTACTCTTTGATGACGGCGATCAGGTGACTATCTCGGCCGAGGGTGAACCCTTGCGTTTTCTGCTCATATCCGGCAGACCCATTAATGAACCTGTGGCCTGGTATGGCCCGATCGTGATGAATACGGAGGAGGAACTGGAAGCCGCATTTGAAGAATACCGAAACGGCACGTTTATCAAATAGGATGACTGGGCTTCCATCGACAAATCCATTCCCCGTCCCGGGGCTGTGCTTGCTGTGTCTGCTCACTGGTACATACCTGCCTGTGCAGTGACTTTATAAGGAATGCATTTTCACGGATTGTGAGATCGACGTAGGATCATTGCTGCTTGACAGAATCTCCTGCCTTGCGCAATAATGCCGGAAAATACAAGTATCAAGGAGGGCATATGAGACGCGGCTTAACTGTTCTGCTGGTGGTTGTAGCATTGGGTGTTTCAGGAAGTGCCATTGCGGCTGATGTCGAGGTGTCAGGGAGTCTCGGGATTTCAAGCTCAGGCGGGGCCAGACTCATCCATTCCTTCGGCTCGAGCAACTTCTTTGCCGGCGCCAGTGCGGTCAATTCTTCCATGACCGGCTACTGGAATAACGCCTTTGGAATCGGTACACTATCGTCGATTTCTTCTGGACATGCCAATACAGCGATGGGTAACCAGGCCCTTTCTGCAGATACCACTGGCAACTCGAACACGGCGATCGGAAACGGTGCTCTTTTCCAAAATCTAAACGGAAGCAACAATATTGCAGTAGGCGACGGTGCCTTGAATACTCAGACAGGGGGCGGTGGTGCAGCGTGGGAGACCGCTAACACCGCGGTGGGGTTTGATGCGCTGTTTACCAATAAAGCAAGTGTTGTGAACTTCGGTTTTGGCAACTTAAGCCTTGGTATCTACAATACTGCTTTAGGGGCCTACGCATTGCAGAACAACTCGGACGGGATATCCAATACGGCAGTGGGCTATTGGGCCGGCTCTGCCATTACAAATGGTACTTATAACACCTTTCTCGGCACGGGGGCTGACGCTGCAGTCGGAGATCTGACCTATGCAACTGCTATAGGCTTCGGTGCTGTCGTGGACGCTTCTTATCATGTGCGGATAGGGAATACCCTGGTAACCCAGATAGGCGGTCAGGTTGCATGGTCTAATCTCTCTGATATGAGGGCGAAGACGGATATCGAGGATATAGGATTCGGCCTGGAATTTGTCAGGTCGCTGCGGCCTGTCCAGTTCAGGATGATCAATGGCAATGACAGGACAGACTTCGGGTTTATTGCTCAGGAGATCGAATCCCTTCTCGGGACGAATTACAATATCCTCGGGATAGGTGCAGATTCTGGCAGAACCCTCTCCCTACGCTATACCGACTTCATCGCTCCGATGGTGAAGGCGATCCAGGAGCAGCAGGCACAGATAGAAGGGCAGGCCGCAATTATCGAAGACCAGAGGGAAGAGGTCTCCTCCTTGAAGGGCCGGCTAAGTGACCTCGAGGCGAGACTCAACCGGATCGATGAGCTGATGAAAATCAAGTAGCCGGCAATCAGGTCCGTTTGCCTTAAGGACCCCGACCTTTTCGTTAACCGGCAGAGGATCAGGCCCTTCCTGCGTCCTCTGGTATATGCTGCTGACCCCGTTTTTTTATTTTTGCCGGACCTCTTCTGTTATTTCACGAAAGAGCAGCAGTAGTCTGAAAGGGTCTTTACCTTCAGACTGAACTTCGAGTTCGCAGGCACGGTGAACGATTCTCCCCCTGTTACCTTGTTCCATTCGTTCCCGCCTGGGAGAAGCACAGCCATTTCCCCGGAGAGGATCTCCATGATCTCGGCATCCGCTGTACTAAATTCGTATTCACCCGGCTGCATGATTCCTAAAGTCTTTTTCGAACCGTCAGGGAAGATGACGCTTCTGCTGGTAACCCCTCCGTTGAAATAGACGTTCGCCTTTTTTATGATCGTAACATTCCTGAATTCAGACATGGTATCACCTCCAGAATAATTTCGACATTATAGCACGCCAATTCCGGTTGACAACAGGCCTGCTGATTGGTCAAAAATAAAGGGAGGAATTCATGATGCAAAGCAAGGGACCTGCGCAGGAATATTATGATTTTCTTGAGTCCCCGGTCGGGAGGCTCTGCCTGATCTTCCGCCGGTCGTATCTCGTCGGGATATCCTTCGGGCCATCTGCGGAGATACCTATGAGGCATGGAGATGCTTCCGAGATCGTGAAGGCCCAGCTGACCGAATATTTCCGAAATGAGAGAAGCGAGTTCTCCTGCAGGACAGCTTTTCTGGAGGGCACGGAGTTCGAAAAAAGGGTTTGGAATGTCCTGAGGCGGATACCCTATGGAGAAACCAGGTCATATAAATGGGTAGCGGCAGAGATTGGCGAGCCGAAGGCTGCCAGGGCCGTCGGTAACGCCCTGGGCAAGAACCCGATTCCGATCATATTCCCCTGCCACAGGATTATAGAGTCGGATGGTTCGATAGGCGGCTACACACCTGGAACGGACATCAAGAGGCGGCTCCTGGGGATCGAATACTATACGGCGGCATCGAGGCGATAAAAAGGCAGGCTCTTCATAGAATCCTTTTGAAAAATGAGATGGCCTGTCCGGTTGGGCGGAATGAATTTGGGACGGTTTGAGCGCGAGTTTCCAAAAGTCATGCAGAACGGCCGGGTTGTCCATCTATCATGACATACAATAATCGCAACAGGGGTAAGGTGATGTTTCCGGCCCGCATTCCGTGAAATTCTATAATATCGCGATTTGGTTGAGGGGAAGCCACTGTATCGGAAGGTCAAACCGCATAGTCGTGCAAACGCCTCAGCATGTTGGCTCAGATAGAATTTCACTCCATGCAGACCGGAAACACTATTCATGCCCGATTTATCCGTCATTCCGGCGCAGGCGGGGATCCACTTGTCTTCAAGGTATGTACACCGAGTCGTCTGGCATCTCCCCTGCCAGCCCACCACTTAAATCCCGGAAATAAAGAGGCCCGGGTTTTCCGGGCCTCTCTGGTCTTTGTCTTTACTCTGTTAATAAG
>JAKAIE010000012.1 GCA_021814475.1 Nitrospirota bacterium | reverse complement strand
TGCCCACATGTCAATTGTGGATCGTTCTTCCGGTGATAACATAATTTGGGCTGCCGTTCTGCTCATATATTCACTATACATGAGATTCACCCTATTGTAAAGCTATTTATGAGACACTACACTAGTTCATGCCATGTTACGTTCGAATATAGCCGGCCTGCCAAATTTCCTATGTTTTACCATGAGGGCTTTTGGTCCGTAATATCGGGAAATGCCATTCTGCAAAAATTGAAGTCCCGTTGATTTTGTTCACTTTTACCTTCACAAGCGTCTGCTGATATGCTATTATCCGGATCACGGGGTCAGAAAACACCTCAGGGGTAGAGTAATTGTTGTGTGTAGGGATTAATTAAGAAATGACTAACATTTTTACTGAACTGGTGCCATATATAATCCTCGTCGTAATAGTTATTCTTATATCACGGCCACTGAATGCTCGCATATTCAACCGTACCAGCCCCTTAAACTATCAGCTAAAAAAAAGAAGTGAACGATATAAAGAAGAGATTAAGAACAAGAGAGCTAGTTTAGATAAAATCATAAAAGAAACCGGCGAATGGCCAAAGGAACAGATAGAACAGGTTGAAACGGAAATCAAAGTATTAAGCAAAGATTTAATTATCAGCAAATGGGGTCAGGTCTTTATATATAGCATAATTGGTGTCCTTATGATACACTGACATATGGCGAGACCACTTAGAATAGAGTACGACGGGGCAGTTTATCATGTCACATCCAGGGGGAATGCGCGCCAGGCCATTTATAAGGATGATACGGACCGGAGTGACTTCCTCGGGGTGCTGCAGAAAGTTAACATCAGATTCAACTGGCTATGCCATGCATATTGCCTGATGAAGAATCACTATCACCTAATCATCGAAACTCCTGACGGGAATCTCTCGGCGGGTATGAGGCAGTTAAACGGTGTATACACACAGCGGTTTAATAAACGGTATCACCGTTTGGGGCATATCTTTCAGGGAAGATATAAGGCGATTCTGGTCCAAAAGGAAAGTCATCTGCTGGAGGTTTGCAGGTATGTTGTGTTGAACCCGGTGAGGGCGCGGTTGGCGCAGAAGCCTGAGGATTGGGAGTGGAGCAGTTACCGCAGCACAGCTGGCCTTGAAAGGCCTCATCCCTTGATGACAGTGGATTGGCTGCTTGGGCAGTTCGGTGATCAGAAAAAGAACGCTCAACGCAGATACATTGAGTTTGTGAGGGCTGGGATAGGGGCAAAAGGTATATGGGGTGAATTGCGGAGTCAAAGCCTTCTTGGAAAGGAAGCGTTCGCGGAAGAACTCATGGAATATCTGAAGGGGCATAGAGATATTAAAGAAATTCCGAGAAGCCAGAGACATGTCGGCCGCCCCCCGCTAAAACAGCTGTTTTCTTCTGACATGCGCGGAAAGAAAAAAGAAAGGGACGAGAAGATCATTGAGGCGATAGAGCAGCACGCATACAGTTTGCGGGAAGTCGCTGATTACCTGGGGTTGCATTATACTACGGTCAGCAGAATAATAAATGGGACTTAATGCTATATATAAAGACCTGACCCCGACCTGCCCTGTGTGGTTACTGGGATGCCGCTGTTAATGAGGCGACAAGACTTGATATACAGAAAGAGGAAAGGAGCCACCAAATTCATGTCAAAGGTATATTTTGCATCTGCCCGCGCCAGGAAGTGGCATTATGAAGACAGCATGCCAGGGAAGCTGGAGAGGCTTCTGAAGGAGGCGGGGCTGATGAACTACTTCAGCCCTGACGAATGGGTCGCCATAAAGACCCATTTCGGCTCCGACGGGGCGCATCGCATCGTCAGGCCGGTCTTCCTCAGGAAGGTCGTCGATGCCCTCAGGAGGATCGGCGCCAAACCTTTCGTGACCGATACTGTCAGGATCAAGGGACTCGATTATCTGGAGGTGGCAAACCAGAACGGGATCAACCACCTTTCGGTCGATGCCCCAGTGGTCATCGCCGACGGCCTTTACGGCAGGGACAATATCATGATTAAGGCCGGCGAGATACTGGGGCAGATTGCAGTCGCCTCCCTCATCCATGACGCCCCCGCGATGGTTGTCTGCTCCCATGTGAAGGGGCATATCAACGCAGGGTATGCAGGGGCGATCAAGAACCTGGCGATGGGAGGGGTGAGCTCTTCGCACCGCACCTGCGGCTGGAAATGCGGCAGGGGGGCGATGCATACGATCGGCGAGGGTGAACTTGTCTGGGACAAGGAGAAATGCGAGCTCTGCCTCCAGTGCAGGGACATCTGTCCTCTTGATGCGATCAGCTTCAGGGATGACGTGCTCGAATGGGACGGGAACATATGCTGGAGGTGCGGCAGGTGTGAAAGGGTCTGCCAGAACGAGGCCCTGACCTTACCGGGGGATGACGACCGCTTCATGAGGGCGCTTGCAGAGGCGGCAAAGACGGTGGTGGGCACGTTTGGGCCGAAGAAGATACTCTATATCAACTTCCTGACCGAGATACAGCCCGAGTGCGACTGCATGCCGATGGCGGATGTGCCGGTGATGCAGGATATCGGCATCATGGTCTCCGACGACCTGGTCTCGATTGAGCAGGCCTCTGTCGATATGCTTCTGAAGGCGGCGCCTCTGCCGGAGTCGATGGCATCAGAGCAACAAATCTCCCAGGGTGAGGATATCCTGGGGAAACTCCATCACAGGCCTTACCGGATACAGCTGGAAGAGGCGGAGAGATTAGGTCTGGGCAGCAGAAAATACGATTTTACAGAGGTCTAGACAAAAAAAGGGCTGCAGCCTGGCGGCTGCAGCTTAGGGGAGGTAACGAGGCGCTTAACAATTATATGAAACCAAACTTTAACCATATTGTCAAGCGAAAAAACAGCTTATATGCTAATTTTAATTTTAGGGATGGAGATCTCCAAGCCCGATTACCCCGTTTTATTGTTGTAATCCGGGGTGTTATCGGGTATCCTATACCCGATGTTCGATATAAGGCAGGTCTCGATATTTCATTCCCTTACCCCCGCTGATGCCCGGGAGATAGCCCCGTATCTCGGCACGGCTTCCTTCTCGAAAAAAGAGACGATCTTTGCCGAGGGAGATGCGTCAGAGTGGTTTTACATCGTCAAGAAGGGGAAGGTCAAGATAACCAAGATCTCGCAGGAGGGCAAGGAGATCATCCTCGAGATCGTCCAGCCGGTCGAATTCTTCGGCGGCATCGCTGTTGTCAGGGGTTTTCCCTATCCGGCGAATGCGGTGGCGATGGAAGGGACCGAGGTCGTAAAACTTTCCCGCAGGCACCTTCTGAGCATCCTGGACAGGTTCCCGAACCTGATGTACTCTATGGCGGCAAATATCGGCGACAGGATCAAGGACTCCCACGAGACCCTGAAGAATATAGCCCTCGAAAAAGTCGAATCCCGAATCGCCTCCCTCCTGATCAAGCTCTCGGACAAGGCGGGAGAGAAGACGGCCGAAGGCGTCGTCATCACGATGAAGCTCACCAAGCAGGACATCGCAGAGATGGTCGGCACGACCGTCGAGACATCGATCAGGACGATGTCCAAGCTGACCAAGGCGGGTCTGGTCTCGTCAAGGGCCGGGAAGATCGTCATAAGGGACCTCGAAGGGCTGAAGTCCCTGACGTAACTGCATTGTGTTGAGCAAAAGTAACTTTAGGAGGATTGATCGTCATGAGATTATGGACATGGGTGCAGAGGCTTCAGCCCGCGGTTCCGGCAGCTTCGGTGTCATTCCGGGGGGCTTCCCTGCACGGGAAGATCAGCGGTGAAATCCGCAGGCAGGGAGTAATGGGGTCCATACCACGATTTATGGTCTTTCTGGTGTCGGTTCTTATGCTCTCAGGCTGCGCACATACTGCCGCTCGCACGGGGGAAGTCCCTGGTGGCGGCGGGAGGCCTGAGAGGCAGTCTGCGGTCCGGCGCTTTGCTGCGGGGACGGGCGCGGGCAGTGCCTGCGTCAGGGATAATAAGACCGGCCTGACATGGGTGAAGAGCCCTGATGTCACAATGCGGACCTGGTTTGCGGCCCTTGCTTATGTAAAAAGCCTGGACCTCTGCGGCTATTCCGACTGGCGGGTGCCGACTGTTGCCGAACTGCAGAGCCTTGTCAATGAGGATGAGGCTGATACGCACAAATGGCTCGATGATCCAGCTCAGGGCTTCAGCAATGTCCAGCCAGGGAACTATTGGTCATCCGATACCCTTCCGAAGAGAGTGGGCGTAGCGTGGGGCGTCAATATGCAAAACGGTACACAGGGCAACTTCGGCAAGCCGAACATCCTCTTCGTCTGGCCTGTCCGGGGCAGGCGGTGATCGGGTTTCTCTCCGTCGCTCACTGCGCCCCGCTGTTCTTCCCGTATACTGCAGCGCCTCGATGAGGAGACTCGGGGTTCATATCTCGATAGCAGGCGGGATCGAAAAGAGCATCCCGCGCGCCCTGGAACTCGGCTGTACCACGATGCAGTTTTTCTCGCACAATCCCCGCGGATGGGCGGTCAGCGGGCGCGGGAAGGATGAGTGCGCTACCTTCAGGAAACTGAGAAAAGAGCACGACCTCACACCTGTTTTTATCCATACATCCTACCTGATCAACCTGGCCTCCCCGGACAGGAGGCTCATCGAAAAGTCAGCGCAGATGGTCGTCGAAGAGCTGAATATCGCTGACTCACTCGGGGTCGAATATGTAGTCCTGCATACCGGAAGCGCCTCGGGCGACGATCCGGGTGATGCAAGGAATAGGGCGATCGATTGCCTGACCGGCATCGCCGGCAAGGGGCGATGGAAAGCGGGCCTTCTGCTCGAAAATACGGCAGGAGAGAGAGGGGATATCACCTCCAGGATCGCAGAGGTGGCGGAAATCATTGATAATGTGCCTGAAGGACTTATAAGTGGAGTCTGTGTCGACACCTGCCATGCCTTTGCCGCCGGATACGACCTGAAGACCGCTGCCGGCCGCGGTACACTGACGGATGAAATTGACCGTTATCTCGGCAGGGCGCAACTGAAACTCATCCACCTGAACGATGCGAAAGGTGACGCGGGCTCTGGCCTCGACCGTCACGAGCATATAGGTGAAGGCAAACTCGGGATAAAGGCGATCAAAGCCATCGTTACTGATCCTTTTTTTGAGGATATCCCACTTGTCCTCGAGACTCCGAAAAAGTCTGACGACGATGATATCCGGAACTTGGAGCGTGTCAGAAAATTAGCGAAGTAGTTCGTAACTCTGCGGTTTTTCAGTGTTAACAGCTTTCGTTGCCCTAGCGTCATCAATACATTCCTGTTTAGCATCATCTGTTTAATTTCTGGAACGACTGTATCAACATCCAATTCAACAGATATATGATTGTCATCTTCTGTATGAGTTTGATCACTTCCTGTATCCTGTTACGTTATCTATTGTTGTAAGAACAGTCAACGATTGTATTGTTATTATTGCGTTCTGTTACAAAAAACAATTTTATTGTTGACAAACATAATTATTCCGTTGTATAGTTTGATACAGATCATGACAAAACAGGCACGGGATACACTGAAAAGCCTTTTCTCTTCTGCAATCAGGGCAGACCTGCTTGCACTGCTGCTGAATAATCCCGACGAAAGATTCTACGTCCGGGAGATAGCAACCCTTCTCAGAAAGAACCCCTCCGGAGTCAAGAGGGAACTCGACAATCTCGAAAAAATGGGGATCCTCACCAGCACAAAGGTTGCAAATCTGAAGTATTTCCAGGCCGAGAAGAATTCACCCCTCTTTTCGGAGCTGAAGAGCCTGATAGCAAAATCACTCGGAGTCCACGGCGCCCTGAAGGCATCGTTGAAGACCTCCGGTGCAAAGATAGCCTTTATTCACGGCGCCTATGCCGAGAGCGAGGATGCCGCGACCGTCGATCTCTTTATCGTCGGTCCGGTTTCGATTCCTGCTGACGGCTACCGGGACATCGAGGAGAAGTTCGGGAAGAAGATCCAGGTAACGATCATCGATGACCAGCAATTCAGGCAAAAGAGAGAGAGCGGCGATGCTGAGCTCGAAAAGCTCCTGTCGGGAAATAAAATATTACTGATGGGGAAGCTTTAATTCATCTCCCCCGCATCGGCGGGGAAGGAAAGGTGGTGAAGAACATGGCAGTCAAGAAGGCAGCAGCTAAGAAACCGGCAGCAAAGAAGGCAGCTCCGGCAGCGAAGAAGGCAGCACCGAAGAAGAAGAAATAGATTTTCGCTATGGTTATGCATTAAGGCTGGAGAATTGCCGTTCTCCAGCCTCTTTTTTTGTGTATATTAGCATAATGGGCCGAAATTGTGGATTGCTTTTTTTTAAAACAGATAACTGGCTGATATTTAAGTATTTATCTGCAGAAATGCGGAGGACGGGGCTCGTTCTTCTTCGACGATTATATCCCAGGCGTCCGGAAATGAAAGCAGTTTCTTCAGGAATTTTACGTTGGTCGCATGTCCTGACTTGCTGGCGACGATATGTCCGTATATAGGGAACCCCAACAGAGAAAAGTCGCCGATTGAATCCAGTATCTTATGTCTCACGAACTCGTCCTTGAACCTCAGTCCAGTCGCATTCAGTATCCCGTTGTCCCCAAGGATGATCGCATTGTCGAGCGATCCTCCCTTGGCCAGACCGTTTGTCCTGAGGTACTCGATATCCTTCACGAAACCGAAGGTCCTGGCAGGCGCGATCTCCCGGGTGAAGGACTCTTCGTTGATGTCCATGCTCAGCCGCTGCTCTCCGATGCCATGATGGTGAAAGTGAATGCTGTATGTGATCCTGGAGCCGCGGTGCGGGAAGACGGCGATCTTCGAATGGCCGTCTTCAAAGACGAATGGCCTGAGAATCCGAAGGTACGGCCGCTTTTTTCCCTGCTTCGCTATCCCGGCCTTCAGGACCAGGCTGATGAAATCGGTCGCACTCCCGTCAAGTATCGGTATTTCAGGGCCGTCAACCTCAATCGTCGCGTTGTCGATGCCAAGACCTGCCAGGGCGGCAAGGATATGTTCGACCGTGCGTATCTTGACACCGTTCTGGCCTACCGTTGTTGCAAATGCGGTGTCGATTACGGAGCCGACGTGAGCCTTGATCACCATCGGTTTGTCGGTCCGGACAAACGTGATCCCGGAATCGCGTGCCGCCGGGTTTATCGTAACCCTTGATTGCACCCCGGTATGGAGGCCTATGCCCTCTACGCTGATACTTTTTTTTATGGTTCTTTGAAAGCGCATAATTACAATTATGAGGTTATGCAATTGCAATGCCAGATTGCATAGCTATTGAAATCAGGCTGTTGGTAGGGAGGGGGTGTAGATAAATATCCTCAGTTGTAGAGCGGATGACACAGTGCCAGGAGGTATGGCGCTATCCGCAGGCCCCGCCGACGACCATTTCCGGGATCCTGACCGTGGGCATTCCGTCCGAGACAGGAACGCCCTGGGCATCCTTGCCGCAGGTCCCTATCGAGAAGCCGAGATCGGTGCCGACCATGTCGACTGACATCAGCACCTGAGGTCCGTTCCCGGTCAGGGTCGCCTCCCGCACAGGATCCCCGGCCTGGCCGTTTTCTATCAGGTACCCCTCCTGAACCTCGAATACAAAGTCTCCGGTCACTGTGTTGACCTGGCCTCCGCCCATCTTCGTGACGAGAAGTCCCCTGTCCAGAGAAGAGACGATCTTTTCCGGGGGGGTTGACCCTGGGGCGATATAGGTGTTTGACATCCTGGGTATCGGCCTGTGACGCGCGGATTCGCGCCTGCCGTTGCCGGTCGAATCCGCATGATTTTTCATGGCCGACAGGCGATCGTAGAGATATGTTTTGAGTATTCCGTTTTCCACAAGCACGGTTTTCCGGGACGGGACGCCCTCGTCGTCAAACCCGTATGAGCCCCTGCTGCCCGGCATGGTCGCATCATCAACCACGGTGACAAGGTTCGATGCCACCTGAGTGCCGATCCTGTCGGAGAAGACGGAGAGCCCCTGCCGGGCAAGGTCAGCCTCGAGTCCGTGGCCGATAGCCTCATGGATCATCGTCCCGCCTGCGCTCGACGAGATGACTACAGGCATCCTGCCTCCTGGGGATTTCCGCGCGCCGAGCATCATCACCGCGCGCCGGGCTGCCCTCGCGCTGAGGGCCTCGAAGTCATTTCGGGCGAATAATTCGAATCCGGCGAAGCCCCCGAGTGGTTCGTATCCTGTCTGGACCACTGTGCCGTCCGATGCAACGACCTGGACGACAGCGGTACTGTGGACCCTGTCGTCCAGGGAGATAGTTCCCTCCGAGGTCACTATCTGGACCTTCTGGAGCGAATCCCTGTAGATCACGGTGACCTGTCTTATCCTGTTGTCAAAGGCCCTGGCGGTCCTGTCAGAATTTCTGACGAGCCCAATCTTGCGTTCAAGGGGTATCTCCGACGGAGGAAGCTCTATGGGAAATGCCACCGAGGGTCTCCTGACACTTAGATTGATCAACCAGTCCCTGCCCTCTTTGCTTGCACCCCTGCCTGAAGCCGCATTGACCTCCGCGGCTGCCGCGAGCAGCGCCTCCGGGGCGAAGTCGTTGCTGAAGGCATACGAGGTCTTTCCTTCACAGATCAGTCTTATGCCGACCCCGGCCTCGCTGCCGGTGATCACCTTTTCGAGCTTTCCGTCTTCGACGACCAGGGCGGTCGTCTCGCGTAACTCCACGTACACGTCGGCGTACTCGCCACCGTTTGCAAGGGCTTTTCCTATGATCTTCTGAAGCAGTGAGGGATCAAGCATGGTCAGGTTGCCTTCCGTTCAATTCAGTCTATGGCCACAAATAAGATGAAAAAAACCGCAATGTTTTCTATTATAGCACTAAATACCGCAGTCAGAGACGAAAGGAGGCCAGAGGCGAAATGCCCGAATTCGGCGTCATCGGCGGAAGCGGCGTATACGACATTCCGGGACTTGAGATTAGCGGGGTGCGGAAGGTCACGACACCTTACGGAGACCCCTCGGACGCATACCGGATCGGCAGGCTTGCAGGCAGGGAGATCGCATTCCTGCCGAGGCACGGCGCCTGCCACACGATCCAGCCGCACCGTATAAATTACCGGGCCAATATCAACGGCTTCAGGAGGCTCGGAGTGACCAGACTCCTGTCGGTGGGGGCCGTCGGCGGCATCAGTCCAGGTATGAAACCCGGAATACTCGCTGTCCCGGACCAGGTGCTCGATCATACGAGCGGCAGGGTCTCTACCTTTTTTGACGGGGACGAAGTGGTGCATGTGGATTTCACCGCACCGTTCTGCCCGGATCTCAGGAGGTATGTGATCGCCTCGTCAGGGAAGGCCGGGATCGGGGTGATCCCCACCGCCACCTATATCTGCGTAGATGGGCCGAGGCTCGAGAGCGCTGCCGAGATCAGGGCCTTTGCCGCATGGGGTGCTGATATCGTCGGCATGACAGCTATGCCCGAGGCGGCCCTTGCGAGGGAGGCCGGTATCTGCTACGCCGGGATTTCGGTAGTGACGAACGCCGCGGCCGGCATATCCGGCAACAGGCTGTCTTCGGCCGAGGTGAAGGAGATGATGGCGCTGTCCGAGGAAAAGCTGCGGACGGTCCTCCTCCATTTTTTCGGTCTTGACTTTGAGGAGCCTTCCTGTTCCTGTCGCGGGGCGCTTGACGAGGCGAGGATGTAGCGGCATGCAGACACTCCTGCTTGTAGAGGACAAGGAATCGATGGCGCAGATGCTGAGGGAGACGCTTGAGGCAGAGGGGTACAGGATCGTCATCGCCAGGGACGGGGCCGAGGGGATCAGAATGCTGCGGGAGGGGGATTTCGATCTGGTCATCTCCGACCTGAAGCTTCCCAGAAAAGACGGGATCGAGGTGCTGAAGGCATCGAAGGCCGAGAACCCCGCAGTGCCGGTGATCATGATGACCGCCTTCGGGACGATAGAGACTGCTGTCAGTGCGATGAGGGAGGGTGCCTATGACTTTATCACAAAACCATTTGACCTGGATCATCTGTTGCTGCTGATCAAAAGGGCACTGGAGACGCGGAGGCTGCTCACCGAAAACATGCTCCTCAGGGACGAACTCTCCTCGAAGGTATGGGGACGCCAGATCATCGGAAAGAGCTCTGCGGTGACGGACGCGGCACAGAAGGTCCGGAAGGTCGCGCAGGGAAAGACGACAGTCCTTCTCCTGGGCGAAAGCGGCACAGGTAAGGAACTCTTTGCCCGGGCGATCCATAACCTGAGCCCCAGGCATGCCTATCCCTTTGTGCCGATCAACTGCGCGGCGATCCCGAAGGAACTCCTCGAAAGCGAACTCTTCGGCCATGAAAAAGGCTCGTTTACCGGCGCGGATGCCCGAAAGATCGGGAAGTTCGAACTCGCCGACAGGGGGACTATCTTCCTCGATGAGATTGCTGAGATGGACGCCGGCCTCCAGACGAAACTGCTGAGGGTGCTCCAGGAGGAGGAGATCGAACGTGTCGGCGGGCTCCGGCCGGTGGCGATCGATGTCCGAGTTGTGGCGGCCAGCAACAAGGACCTTGAAAAGGCTGTCGAGGAACGGACGTTCCGGGAGGACCTCTTCTACCGGTTGAACGTGTTTCCGATTACCGTCCCGCCTCTGCGCGAGAGAAAGGACGATATCCCGGTGCTGGTCGATTTCTTTATCAACAGATATTCCACTGAACTGAAGGCCCCGGCCAGGAAGATCTCGCCCGAGGCGCTCGGTCTCCTCATGTGCTACCCCTGGAAGGGGAATGTCCGGGAGCTCGAAAACTGCATAGAGCGGGCGATCATCCTGTGCGACGGGGATACGATCCTGCCGGAACATATTATCCTGAGCAGACGGCTTTCCTTCGAGAGCACCCTTCAGAACCTTCCGATGGAGGGGCCTCTTGAGGAGACCACAAAGGAGGCGACCCGGATCGCCGAGACAGAGAGGATAGTCCGGGCGCTGAAGGAGACCCGGGGGAACAAGACCCGGGCGGCGGAAATGCTCAGAGTCAGCTACAAGACCCTCCTGACCAAGATAAAAGACTACGGGATAGAAAATTACTAGGAGACGCTGCTCCGTCGTTTTGTTGACAGGTTTTTTGTATACTTCTTATAATTAGTGCTCCGGCAAGCGAATACTGAATTGGGTCATGCCGGGCTGTCCGGAATCCTGCTTCGCCCTGAAGGGTGTGACTGTGTATGATTTTGTTGCCGGGACAGTGCTTTTCTTCTTTTTTTCATATGCGCCTGTAGCTCAGCTGGATAGAGCAACTGCCTTCTAAGCAGTAGGCCACAGGTTCGAATCCTGTCAGGCGCGCCATTACAAACACAAAGGTTTCATAGGTTCATTGCCGTAAGGGCTGATAGTCAGGCTGGTTTAGTTTTTCGTCAATCTCCCTTACGGCCTTATGGGCATCATGCCGGAAAGTGGTGCCATGGCGATTTGGGATATAGCCCAAACCTCACTCACCTTCTTCTGCAAACCTTGCCCCCATTAGGAAGGCTTTTTCACAATCCTGCGGGAATATTTCCTTATGCCTCTGAAGTTTCTTCTCAGGGTCAAAGCGGCTTGATACGTATTTTGAATAATCATCAAACTGATAGGTGTCAGTGCTGCACATATACTCAGAAGCCCCAAATATTCTCTGGAGTGTCGCCTGATGAAGCTTGAACTGTTGAGGGTAGCCAATTTCCTGCATCATATCCTCTGGGACATTCATAGTATAGATAAACCCTGCCTTAATCTTCCTTGGGAAAACTGATGAATAAGCAGAGGTATATTCCGTATAAGGAAAGAGTAACCGTTCCATGAACGATTTCATTTCTCCCGATACAGTTCCATAGTATATTGGGGAACCCAGGATGATGCCATCAGATGCCTCGATTCTGCTGAACACTGGTGTGAGGTCATCCTGAACAGCACACCTGCCGTAACTTTTCCCGCCTTTGGTCTTACAGGCAAAACAGCTGATGCAGCCCTTGTAGTCCAGATCATACAGATGGATAAGTTCCGTGGTGGCTCCCCGTGAGGCAGCGCCTTTAAGCGCATATTCCAAAAGGGTTGCCGTGTTGTTTTTTTTCCTTGGACTTCCGTTGAGTGCGATGATTTTCATGGTTATTATCTCCTGCTCATCGTTTATTTTATGTGTAATTCGATTATAACAAATCCCCTTCCATTGCTTACCTGATAATCGGTATAGCTGTCTTTTTTTTGCTGTTTTTTAAGCTCAACTCATCAATCAGTGTCGTCAATTGCCATAAAGCTCGGGATAGAGTTTCCTGGCACAATCGGGGCAGATGCCATGGCTGAACTCTGCCTCGGAATGTTCGCGCACAAACGATTCGATCTGGTTCCAGTATCCCCTGTCGTCCCGTATCTTCTTGCAGGATGAGCAGATCGGCAGCAGGCCGCTGAGTACCTTTACCCTGGCCATGGCATCCCGGAGTTCGCCGATGAGCCGCTGTTTCTCATTCTCTATCCGTTTGCGCTCTATCGCATACAGGATCGATTTGGCAAGGAGTCTTCCGTTGATCTGGTCTTTGACGAGATAATCCTGGGCACCTTCCTTCACCGCCTCGATGCCTGTCTTTTCGTCGGACAATCCCGTGAGCACGATCAGCGGCAGATCCATGTTCTGCGAGTACATCTTTCTTACAGTTCCGAGCCCGTAGCTGTCGGGCAGGGCCAGGTCAAGCAGCGCGATGTCGTACCCCCCGCCGGAAACCATCTCCAGCGCTTCAGAAAGCCGTTCGCAGTGGTGGATATGGATCTGTTCGTCCACCTTTGACAGCATCTCCCTGATCAGCAATGCATCTCCCTGATCGTCTTCGACGAGCAGGAGGCTGATCCCGGAAGAGTCTTCCCCTGATGTCTCAGCGTTCATTGTTTACAGCCTTTCTTTTCCCGGTATCTTCACCAGGGTAAACCAGAAATCCTCAAACGACTGCACGACAGTCTTGAAGGCATCGAAGCCGACCGGTTTCGCAATGTAACAGTTGGCGCCCAGATCATAGCACTTCACTACGTCGGTCTCCGCCTCGGACGTTGTCAGGACCACGACCGGTATGCACCTCAGGGCCTCGTCCGACTTTATCTCCTTCAGCGTCTCCCTTCCGTCCATTCTAGGAAGGTTCAGGTCCAGAAGGATAATATCGGGTCTGACGGCATCTGTATAGGGCGCCTGCCTCCTGAGATAACGGAGGGCCTTTATGCCATCGTCCACCGTATGGAGGTTGACCAGCATCTTTCCTTCTTTCAGGCCTTCCCTGGTCAATTCCACGTCGCCGGGGTCGTCTTCCACAAGCAGTATATCGACTTCCTTTCGCCTGTCCATGTCTTATACGCCTCCCTTGGCCGGTATTGTAAAATAAAATGTCGAGCCCCTGGCAGGCTCAGACTCGACCCATATCCTTCCGCCATGTCTCTCCACGATCCTTTTGCAGACCGCCAGACCGATGCCGGTTCCCGAGTACTCGGTCCTCGTATGCAGCCGCTGAAACAGGACGAAGATCCGGTCGAAATACTCCGGAGCGATGCCGATGCCGTTGTCCGCCACGGAGAAGAGCCATTCGGCGTCTTTCAACGCGGCGGCTATCTTCACCTGCGGCGGGTCTTGTCCGTGGTACTTGATCGCGTTGCCGATGAGATTCTGGAGCAGCTGGCCTATCTGCGTGCTGTCGGCCGTGATCACGGGCAGGCCGTCACAGAGGATCTCCGCGTGGTGTTCATGTATCGTCAGTTCCATATCCCGCAGTACCCTCTCAAGCACCTTGTTGCAGTCGGTCTCCCCGGGTTCTTTGCCGTGCGTCATCACCCGCGAGAACGTGAGCAGGTCGTTGATCAGGCTCTGCATGCGTTTGGCGCCGTCCACGATATATTCCATAAAGGTGAAGGCCTTTTCATCGAACCTGTCCGCATACCGGCTCGAAAGAAGTTCGGTGAAGCCCGCGATCTTCCGGAGGGGCTCCTGGAGGTCGTGGGAGGCCACGTAGGCGAACTGCTCCAGTTCCCGGTTGCTGCGCTCCAGCGCGGAGGCATAGGCAGCGAGCTTGCGCTCGGACTCCTGCTTCTCGACGATCTTCCAGACCGCGTCCATGACGACCGTCAGTTCTCCCACATCATCCCCGGAATAATCCGTCTCCTTGTTTGCGACGCCTACGACCGCCACTATCCGGTCCTCCAGGAAGACGGGGATGGTCAGATATCTCCGCAACGGCACATGCCCTTCCGGGTATCCCTTTTTTAGCGGATGCGACGCTGCGAAGTCGTTCAGCATGACCGGTTTCCGCTGTCGGACCGCCTCTCCCCATATCCCGGTCTTTGACAGTTCGTAGCAGGTCTTCTTCTCGACGATCAGGCACTCCTTCATGACATCCTTCGACCAGCTGTTGAGCGAAAACTCGTGCTTTTTCTCGTCATAGAAATAGATGTAGCCGATAGGGCTTTCCGTGAGACTCAGGACCTGGTGGAGGGCAAAATCGAGAAGGTCCTGAACGTCTGCAGCCCTGTACTGTGATATCTCAAGCAGGGTTCTCAGGCGGGCCTCGCTGTGCAGGGCCTGCCGTTCAGCCTTCTTCCGCTCGGTAATGTCGCGTACCACGCTGAACATCATCTGTTCTCCCGCCAGGGAGACGAGCCGTGAGCTGATCTCGACCGGCATGACGGACCCGTCTTTTCTCCGGTGGGCGGACTCGAACACCGCGTGGCCGTGCTCCCTGAGAGACGCGAGGCGTTCCGGAACCCTCCGGGCGAACTCCGGGGAGTCGATATCGGAAAGTTGCATCCCGAGCATCTCTTCTTTCCCGTATCCGAGCCTCTCGTGCGCGGTCCTGTTGATGTCGATGAATGCGCCGTCGGCACGCAGAATAAAGATGGCGTCATTGGCGGTTTCAAAAAGTGTCCTGAATAGTTCCCGGCTCCTTTGTATGCGTAGGTCTGCCTGTTTCGCCTGCGTCTCGAATTCCCTCTGCCGATGCTGATGCAGCAGAAGGCCTATCACGGCGGGAAGGCTTATGAGAAGGAGAAGGAAGGTGTGCATCGAAGCCTCCCTGCGCCAATCGGCATAGATGGCGTCACGGCTCCGGCTCACCGCCACTACAAGAGGCCTGTCCATCTTCAGTCCGGCAGGGCTTACGGTGCGCAGGGCCATCAGGCGCTCGTCACCCTCCGAGACGCTCCTGCCTGTCAGTACGCTCTCTTTGTTGCCGCTCTCCATATGCCGGCTGAAGAGAGACCCCGGAACGGCGAGGTTCAGCCCCGGCTGCCCTTTCTGCGCGGGCACTATCATGAAGCGGATGCCGTTGCCGTGTTCGATCGCGCTCGACATGTCGGGGGCGTAGAGGACCGATGAGAGCAGGACGGCGAAGTAGTCCGGGTCGAGAGCAGCCGTGACGACGCCGCGGAACTCTCCGTGCGGGCCGGAGATGATCCTGGTGACATTGATGACGAAAGATCCGAGGACAGTCTCGAAAGGCGGTGAGACATAGAGAACCGAAGGATCCCGTTTCAGGCGGGGTATCTCAAAGTAATCGCGCATGCTGAAATCCTTGCCGATAAGCTCGGCCCGGTTCGACGCGGTCACGAAGCCTCCGGCGTCCGCAATGAGTATCGTCCGGACGCCGGGCAGCGCGTCGCGCAGCGCCCGAAGGCTTCGGCCAGCCCACGGCAGGCCGCCTGGTCTGCGGAAATACTCCATGTCCTGCACGAGACCGGTCAGTGTACGGCTTGCCGAGTCCAGTTGCCTCTCCATGTTGCTGGAGATGACCCTTGCCTGTGTCAGCAGACGGCTCTTTTCGTGGCGCGTCACATTATGGTAATCGTCGTAGATGTGATATCCGGTCAACGCGGCCATGAACAGCAGCGCCGAGCCGAGGATTACCCACTGGGCAAACAGGCTGTCCGTCAGCAGGTGATGCTGCCGGCCAGCCTGCGCGGGTGTGATATATGGTTCATTTTTCATGAAGGCGGCCTGGTGCCCCGGGATTGCATATCTCTCATGTCTGATTCTATTATATTCGGTCCCCTGCCGTTTGTCTTTTCTCCGGGATCTTCCGGAATAACGGCAGCAGGCGATGCCGATTGACAGGGCCGATTGACCGGGATTGACCAGTCCGGGGGGATTTGTTAACCTAAAGACGGAGTCCGATTATGATGACAATATATGGCACATATGCGCGCAGCCGCATGATAAACTTGTTGTTTCTTTTATGTTTTATCATATATGCGATGTCGCCTCTCATCCATCCCGGTATCGCCCGGCGCGGGGTCCCGAACGCGGGCGGACAGGCCGGCGAAAGGACCTCAGGGGGGGGGGTGAGCATATTATTGCTGGACCTCCTCTTCCTCAATCTCGTGCATGCCCCGGACAGCTCCGCACCTTCTTCGGTCACCCTTTCCTTTGTCCGGAAGGCCGGGGGTGTGCTCTCTGGTGATGCCCTCAGGCTTATATCGGATGCAGCCGGCATCCCGGTGAAGCAGGGCGTTTCTCCCGTGGTTCCGGCACCGTTGTCCCGGGAGGGGAAGCCCAGTGGATTGGCAGGCTCCTGCCGCGGCTACAACCCTCTCTATTCAGCAAATTCTCCTCCGTTGCACAGATGCGTGTAGTGGTTTGTGCAATCGTATATGCCGCAGTTTCGGCAAAGGACATTGCGGTAAGATGCTGCAGCCCCGGAATAGGGGCCTGCACGCAGTCCTGGCATGTTCCCGCTTGTCCTGGGATGACAGAAAAACTGGAGGAAGAAATGAAAAAAAGAATTGTGCTTGCCCTTGCATTCATTGCCGTGTGCGTTATCGTCGCAGGATGTGCGAACCGTAATACCGTCCGGAAGGCGGACGAGCCGTTGTCCGGGACGGCGACCACTCAGGGAAAGGCTGCTGCCCCGTCTGATAACAAAGCAAACCTGAAGGAGGGGACCGTCCGGTCCAAGGAACTGACCGCAGGGGAGGTAGCCGCAATGCAGGCGGCCGAGCAGCAGAAACGCATCGATGAAATGATGTCAAAGATCCACGATATCCATTTCGATTTCGACAAATATACAGTGAGGGCGGAAGACAGTCCGGTCCTTGTGACCCTGTCTGATCTCCTTGGGAAGAACAACGGCATGAAGGTGGTCATCGAAGGACACTGCGACGACAGGGGAACGACCGAATACAACCTCGCCCTCGGCGACAGGCGGGCCAATGCGGTAAAGGATTCCCTGCGGTCCCGTGGTGTTCCGGCAAACAGGATGGAGACAATCAGCTACGGCAAGGAAAAGCCTCTCTGCACGCAGACTGACGACGAATGCCGGGCGAAAAACAGGAGGGCCCATTTTGTCCTTGAAAAGCTGCGTTGACAGCGAACTGTCGTGCCTGAGGGCCGGGCGGGAGATACCCGCCTGATGCCCCTCAGGAAATTCGACAGGCTTGTACGTAAACGCCTCCTCACTCCCACGGAGCTGGAGGCGATAGGATATGAGGCTCATGTCTCGGGTGAAAACCCCGGAGAACTGCTGATCAAAAAAGGTATCCCGAGACATGAGATCATATTCTGCCTCTCCGAGTATTACAACCTGCCGGTGATTGAATACGACGAGGGAACGGTGATCGCACGGAGCATCGTGCTCGGGATGGACATGGAGAGGCTGAAGCAGGCGCTCTGGGTGCCCATGTCGTTTGACAGGCAGCGGGCCGAGGTGATCGCCTGCGCGCCGGAGGATCCGGCGGTCATTGAGGACATACGGCGGACCCTCGGAGTCGCGAGGATCGACTTCCTGGTGACGCTCCCCGCGGACCTGGTCAGGATCATCGAGAACAGCCAGGACCTGAACCCCGGTTTCCCTCCGCCGGCCGGCCGGACGCCGCTCGCCAAGGTCAGGACGTTCCTTGCCGACCGCAGATCCCTTTTCGCATGCAACAGGACGTCTCTTGCAAAGGGCCGTACCGGACTCGCCTTCCTCCGTACCGGCATATCCTTTATCGCGATAGCGGCCGCCCTTTTCAGGGTCTTCGGATTCGGTTTTCTCGGTCTTCTCGAAATAGCGCTCATGTCCGCAGGCATACTCTCCACTGTCGATGGGATCCTCTGGTACATCCCAGCACGAAAGGCAGGGAAAAGGCTGTTTCCCTGCGCGTGCACCGAGTCCACCTGGGGTACCACCGTCATGACGGTTTCGAACCCAGGGGACAATCCCGTCTTCATGAGGACGGACCCCGTGGAGGGCGCCACCGGCCTCCGCGAAAGATGGCGCGACCTTTCGCCGGTCATGAGGAGGAGATTCCTCGCAAGCGACAGGACGGACATGGCAGAGGAGAGGACGACGCTTGCCTGCTACCGTACGATCATGGCCCGGGCCAGGACCGGCCTGGCGTTTACCCGCACAGGGATAGCCTTCATCGGGCTGGGGACCGCGTTTTTGAGACAGTTCGGCAGCGGGTCGTGGGTCATATTCGACAGCACGCTCATCTGCCTGGGTATCCTCATGACGATGGAGGGCTTTTACTGGTATGCCCCGGGCCGCCACGCGGGCGTCAAGGGATACGACTCGGTCAGGAAGGTCGAGGAGAAGCCGAGGATATGGGATTTTATCTTTCCCCCTTCGCGCCTCGGGGTCGAGGAATATATGAAGCCGCCGGAGCTTCCGGTGAAGCCCTCGTATTCGCCGGGCATCTGGGCAACCACAGGCGTTGCCCTCGAACGTACGGTGCTTGCAGACAGGAGAAACGTCATGGCGAGGCTCCGGACACTTATGGCGCGGTCGCGGACAGGGATGGCTTTCATCCGGACAGGGATGAGCATCTCCTCCGTCGGCTTCGGACTGCTGGTCTATTTCGGGGCCGGCCGGCCGGCATGGACGGTATTCTATACGACGCTGATCCTGGCCGGCCTTGTGCTGATCGCCGACGGCCTCTACTGGAGGATTCCGGCCGAACGCATCAAAAGGCAGTTCCCGTATTGCTTCGGGGAGATGGAGATCACTGTGCCCGATTACGGCAGGCCTGCCCGCGCCTGGAAAAAGGCGGTCTTCAGCAGTGCCGGTGATTGAAGGGCCCATGGACACAGTGATGGACAAGAGGATGCGCATGCTGGTCGAATGGGGCGTGGTCACGCGTCAGACGCTCCGCGCGGCCGAGATAGCGGCGGCGGCGCGCGGCCTGGAACTCGAAAAGGTGCTCATCGGCGAATTCGGGGTGCCGCGGTGCGCGGTGTTGCATGCGCTCTCGGCATACTACTGCTGCGATTTTGTGGAATACAACGAGAAGCTGCCTGTCCCCCCCGAACTGCTGACCGCGGTCGAAGGAGAAAGGCTTTCGATGAGCCAGTGGTTCCCGGTCATCAGGGACGGCGAGACGGTTATCATTGCCGCGAACAACCCCAGGGACCCGCTGGTGATCGAAGAGGTGCAACGGTTCTTCCCCTCCGACGCCCATGAGTTCAGGGTTGCCCTCGGGGAAGACATCCAGTGGTTCATCCAGGACTTTCTCCACGCTGCCCCCGGCCAACTGATCGGCACCGAGAGGACCGGCCTCGCCTTCTGGAGAAATACGATGGCCCAGTGGAGGACGCGGCTCGCCTGTTACCGTAATGATCTCGCGCAGGCAAGGACGGAACTCGCCATGCTGCGCTGGGGGCTGGGGTTTGTCGCATTGACGGATACCATGATGCGGACGAAGAGGATCTCCCTGCCGATGCCGGCGTTCTGGCTTATTATGGCCGCGGGGCTGGGCCTTGCGGCCTGGGGGCTCTCCGGTTATATCAAGATGAGAAGGAAGAGACTGAGCCCTCCCGGACATCAGACACTGGTGGAGGTGACTGCCGCCACCATGACGTTCCTTGAGGATTATCACTATATCGAGACTGAGGGTACAGCCCTCCCGATGAAACAGACGATGCTCTCAAGACTCGGGGACCTGCTGTCCAGCCACTGCACGATACTCTACCCGTCACCGGCGAGCAGGGAGCGGACACACCTTGCCAGGGAGCGGAACGTTCTTGCGGCCCAGAGGACGGTTGCGGCTTGCTACCGGACGATCTATGCGCGGGCAAGGACCGGCCTCGCTTTCATCAGGACAGGGGTATCGTTCACCGGCCTCGGTCTTGGTCTCATGCACTACTTCGCCATAAGCGTTTTCAGCCTCGTCGATGCCCTGCTGATCGTATCGGGTGTGCTGCTGGTCGCCGATGGCCTCCGCTGGTATCTGCCGGTGCGGAGGGAGCAGGCTGAAGTGCCGCGCTGCCCTGTGCCCCAGGTATAGGGGAAAGGGCATGAACAGGGAGAACATGTGAAGATAGAACAGAAGATCATCCTCTCAAACGCGATCCATGTCGTGCTGATCGTGCTGATCGGGTTTGTTTCGTTCCAGAACCTCAGCCAGGTCCTGACGAAACTCCGCTTTGTCGAGATCGCCGACGACCTGAACGCCTCGTTTCTTGAGATGCGGCTTTCAGAGAAGAACTACTTCCTCTATCAGGACCGGAATTCGCTACTGGAGATTCGGCAGAAGATCGAAGAGACCGGGAAGATGATCGATGCGGCAGATAGCGACGTCCGGAAGGCTGTCGGAGAGGACAGCCTGAGCGAACTCAGGGGCCATCTGAAGCAGTACGCCGAGGTGGTGGACCAGGTGAGCGCCGCACCCCGGATGGACTCCGCCCTTGAGTTCATGTTCAGGGCAAAGGGCAAGGGGCTCCGCGAGTATTCCCGTTCCATCACCCAGGCCGAGAGGGGCAGCGTCAATGCCATAATCGGAAGTTCGAAGACCCTGCTGGTCTATCTCTTCCTCGCGGTTCTCCTCGCCGCGGTACTGGTGAGCCATTTCATTTCTCAAAAGATCCTCCGCTCCCTGAGAGACGTCAAGAAGCTGACGGAATCCATTTCAGAAGGAAACTTCAACAAGATCGCCGGCGCGATCCCGAGGGACGAATTCGGATCGCTCATGACCGCGGTCAACTTCATGTCCGAGGAACTGAGCAAGCGGGAGGAGGAGCTTATCCAGGCGAAGAAGCTTGCCTCGATCGGCATCCTTACCGCCGGGGTGGCCCACGAACTGACAAACCCTCTGAATAATATCTCGATGATTACGCAGAACTACATTGAGATGTATGATTTCTTTAACAAGGAAAACGGCCAGGCCCTCCTTCAGAAGATCCTCGGGGAGACCGAGAGGATCGAGAAGATCGTGAGAAATCTTCTCGATTTTTCGAAACCCCGGGAGGCGAACCTGACGCGTTCGGATATCAACCGGACGGTCCAGAATGCCCTGAGACTGATGCAGAATACGCTCGATATATCGAATGTGGATCTGGGCTTGAATCTGCAGAAGGACCTGCCGTATGTCCCGATCGACGACAACCAGATCCAGCAGGTCATGGTGAATCTCATCGCCAACGCGGTCCAGGCGATGGCCGGGGGAGGAAGACTTTCCGTCGGCACAAGACTTTCGTCGAACCGGGAGGCGGTCGAGATTGCGGTTTCGGATTCCGGCAAAGGCATTCCGCCGGAGTCGCTTCCCCATATATTCGACCCTTTTTTCAGCACCAAGGGCGCCGAAGGTACCGGGCTAGGCCTGTCGGTCAGCTACGGGATCATCAAGAACCACAGGGGACATATCAGGGTCGAAAGCAAGGTCGGTGAGGGAACCACCTTTATCATAGATCTGCCGATTAACAACCACTAGGAGGATATATATATGTACAGGATCATGGTGATTGATGATGAAAAGATTGTGGGCGACATGGCGAAGATGGCCCTTGAGCGGGAAGGCTACGACGTCGAAACCTTCCTGAACGCCGAACCGGCGCTGGCGCGGCTGAAGGAGCAGCAGTTCGATGTCGTGGTCACGGACTACAAGATGAAGGGCATAGACGGAATGGAGGTGCTCAGGATGGTCAAGGCGCAATACCCGGAGACGACCGTGATCATGATCACCGCCTTCGCAAATCTCGATACCGCCATAGAAGCGCTCAGGGGGGATGTCCACGACTTTTTCCCGAAGCCGGTCAAGATAAAGGAGCTGAAGGCATCGATCCAGAGGGCGCTTCAGAAGTAGTATGAAGGGGATTATCAGCCGGTTGAAGGAGGCGTTCGGGTTCCCCCGGAAGAATGAAGGCCCTCACCTGCCCTTCGACCTGCTTTTTCAGCACTTCAGGGAGGTGCTCGACAGCAAGAACAAGGCGATTGAGACGATCGCCGGTATGGCGGACACGCTGGGCGGCGACTATCTCTTTGACACGGTCTACCTGGAGAAGACCTATGGGGATCTGTATGACGCGATGCAGGAGACGATCAGGCGCTTCGGCTATCTCACCGGGAACCGGTACCCTGAGCTCGGCGCGCTGTTTTCCCGGATCGACGGCCAGATAAGGCCGCTGATCGAAGGAGTATCTCCTCCCTCCGCGGTCCTGGTTGTCCCCTTCTCTGGCGTCACCTGGGACATGGCACGGTTCATCGGCGGCAAGAACGCGGCACTTGCTGAACTCGTCAATGAGGCGCATCTCAATGTCCCCCAGGGGTTTGCGATCACGACCGGGGCCTTCGACGAGTTCATGAGGCACAACCGCCTCGAAGCACGGCTCAGCGCCCTTGAGGGCGGCGCTGTTTCTGAGGAGGCTCTGCTGGAACTGCAGGAGGCTATCGGCCAGGCGGAGATAGCGCCGTCCGTGCTGTCGGCGATCGAAAAGGAACTCGTGACGCTGAGAGGTTCAGAAGGGGACGGTGTGTTAGTCGCGGTAAGGAGCAGCGCCGAGGAGGAAGACAGCGAATACTCCTTCGCCGGGCAGTTCGAGACGGTCCTGAACGTCCTGCCTGATCCGGAGTCCGTGGCAGAGGCCTATAAGAGGGTGGTTGCCAGCCTGTATACCCCGAAGTCGGCAGTCTATCAGCAGCAGGCGGGTTACGACATCAGGACCGCAAAGATGGCGGCCTGCTGTATCAGGATGGTGGAGGCGGTCTCCAGCGGCGTGGCCTATACCCGCGACCCTTTGACCGGCGACGACACCCTGCTCATCAATTCGGCATGGGGGCTAGGCAGTTCCATAGTCGAGGGACAGGTGGATGCCGATGCCTTTTCCGTTGCGAAGCAGCCGCCCTATCCTGTTCTCAGGCGAAAGACGGGAGAGAAGAGACAGATGGTGGTGCGCGGGCCCCGGGGGGGGACGGAGACGATCGGGGTGTCCGAACCGCTGCGGCAGGAGAGCTCCCTGACTGACCAGCAGATTGCCGACCTCGCCGCTGAGGCGGTCCGCTGCGAGAAACATTTCCGGAAGCCTCTCGACATCGAATGGGCGATCGACAGAAGCGGCGCACTGTTCGTGCTGCAGGCCAGGCCCCTGCGGCTGCCGGGGGACCTGGAGGCCGGACCAGGGGGCGGAAGTAAGCAGGCGGCTGCGGGGGTGTCCGGCAGGCCTCTGATTCGAGGCAGGGGCACAATCGTCCAGAAGGGCGCGGGCGCGGGCAGGGTCTTTTTCCTGAAGCGGATGGAGGACCTGGGCAGCTTTCCCCGCGGCGCGGTTCTTGTCGCGCGCAACGATTCCTCGGAGTTCATCAGGGCGATCCCCTATGCCGCGGCCATCGTCACGGACGTCGGGACGCCGACGAGCCATATGTCTTCCCTCTGCAGGGAGTTTCGCGTGCCTACCCTCGTGAATGCCGGGAATGCCACGCAGCTGCTCGTTCACGGGCAGGAGGTGACAGTCTCCCTCGGCGACGACGGAGATCCGGTCGTCTACGAAGGCATCGTGAGGGAGGCGCTTGACGCTGCCTCTGCGTACGGCCGCAGGATGGACGACGTCTACGAGTTCAGGAAGAAGAGATATATCCTCAGATACATCTCTCCTCTGAACCTGATCGATCCGCTGATAGACAATTTTGCACCTTCGGGCTGCAGGACGATGCACGACATCCTGAGGTTCATCCATGAAAAAGCCGTGGCAGAGCTGGTGGAGAAGGCCCGTTACAGCGACGAGATGGTGAAAAAACATGCGGCCGTCAGGCTGGACGCCCCGATCCCCCTAGATATCATCGTGGTCGACATCGGCGGGGGGCTGGACATCGCCGCCGACTCCAGCCAGACGTCCGTGGACCGGATCTCCTCAGCGCCTCTGCGGGAGATCATGCGGGGGATGACGCATCCCGGAATATGGAGGTCCGAGGCAACCTCCCTCCATGTCACCGACTTTCTTTCGAGCATGATGAGGATGCCTGACATTACCGCGGACACCGGCGACCACGTGGTCTACAATATCGCGATAGTGTCCGGGGAATATATGAACCTCAGTCTCCGGCTGGGGTACCACTTCAATATGATCGATTGTTACTGCAGCGACAATGTCAAGAACAACCATATCTACTTCCGGTTCGTCGGCGGGGCCACTGACATGACTAAGCGGTCGCGCAGGGTGCAGCTGCTTGCAGGCATATTGAAGGAGTTCGGCTTTAACATAAACACCAGGGGCGACCTCATCATCGGGAGGATCGCCAATCTGCCGAAGAGCGAGATGGAAGGCCTGCTCGAACAGCTAGGCAGGCTGATCGCCTATACTCGCCAGCTCGACGCGCAACTCCATGACGACGCCTCGATAGACCGGTATGTTGCGGACTTCCTGGCGGGGAGATATGATACGCCCTGACCGGGAATGACCCCGCAGACCCCCTTTATCTGCTAGAATTAATGGCAGGTGGTCGGGCGAGGTTATCTTCTTCCGGAAAGGAGGGCCATGTGGGGCCTTCGAAGTTTGTCGCGCCGGCCTCTTCACATCGCAGGGCAGGCGTATGAAACGCAAGATCGTTCAGTATCTGCTGTCTCTTTTTGTTTTCTTTGCAACGGGCTCCGTTCTCACCGCCCTTTATATCAGCAACACGACAGTGGAACTGAGCCGGCTCATACGGCTCCACGAGATAGAGAACCTTCGTCAGCACCTGGTGATCAGCCTCCAGACCGTCCAGACGGATCTTTACACCCTGGGCACGCCTCTCAGCAACTCCCTCGACTCGATTGTCTCCAATGTCAACGGTCTCGAAAGGAGCGCACACAACTGTCTTTCCTGCCATCACAACCAGGACGTGGCTGGAGACCTCGGGAAGCTGCAGGTGATGATACGCGACTACAAAGAAGATCTCAGCCAGTATATCACCGCGTCGGCGAATATGGGGAGGATAGACACCCTGAAGCTTCATGCCGCGCAGACGGGCAATGTGATCCTTATGAGCACCGAAACCATGTCCCGGAAGGCGAGCGAGACGCTCAGACAAAACACGATCTCTGCGATGGAAAAGGTGAAAAGGGCGAAGACAGTCCTTTACGTCACGGTCGGTCTCTCCTTTCTCCTCGGCCTTGCAGTCGCTGCACGGCTGACGGTATTTATCACCAGGCCTGTCAATGAGCTTGTCAAGGGCGCCAGGGCTATCGCCCTCGGTGATGTCGGCTATACTGTTCCGTACACGGACAAGACCGAGTTCGGGGAGCTTGTCGGCGTCTTTAACCGTATGAGCGTTGAGCTCGAAAACGGGTATACGAAGCTTCATGACGAGATCATCGAGAGGAAGAAGATCGAAGAGGCGCTCAGGCAGAGTGAGGAGAGGTATGTCCTCGCCTCCCGCGGCGCGAACGACGGCCTCTGGGACTGGAATCTCCGCCAGGGCAGGATATATCTGTCGAGCCGGTGGAAGGCTATGCTGGGGTATCAGGAATCGGAGTTGGGAGATGAGCCGAAGGACTGGTTCGAACGCGTCCACGCTGACGACCGTGAGCACCTTGAGGCAAAGGTGGCTGCGCATATAGAGGGCAATTCCTCCCACCTGGAGTGCGAATACCGCATACGCCACCGGGATGGAACTTACCGCTGGATGCTCAGCCGCGGGCTGGCGGTGAGGGACATCACAGGCACCGCTTACAGGATGGCCGGCTCCCAGACTGACATCACCGAGCGGAAGGTTGCCGAGGAGCAGCTTATCCATGATGCCTTCCACGATGCGCTCACCGGCCTGCCGAACCGGGCGCTCTTCATGGACCGGCTCCACCACCGCTTCAGGCAGATGATGAACAGCCGGCAGCGGGGAGCAGGGTTCCTGTTCGCGATCCTCTTTATAGACCTGGACCGGTTCAAGGTCATCAACGACAGCCTCGGTCATGTCGCCGGCGACCATCTCCTGGTGGCGGTCAGCCAGAGGCTTTCCCAGGGCGTGCGGCCGGGGGACACGGTGGCCCGGCTCGGCGGGGACGAGTTTGCTGTCATCCTTGAGGAGGTCACCGACCGCGAACATGCCGAGCAGATAACCGGCCGGATACAGAAGGAGATGCCGAAACCCTTCTATATTGACGGCAACGAGGTCTTCACGACCGCCAGCATAGGCATCGCCCTGAGCTCGGGGAATTACCGGAAGCCCGAGGAGATGATCAGGGACGCGGACATCGCCATGTATCAGGCGAAGTCGAAGGGCAAGGCGCACCATGCGGTCTTCGAAGAGGGGATGTATACGACGACCGTGGAGCGGATGCATCTGGAGACGGACCTCCGCAGGGCGGTCGAACACGGCGAGTTCATCCTTCATTATCAGCCGATCATGGAATTGACGAATGACAGCCTTGTCGGGTTCGAGGCGCTGGTGCGCTGGAACCACCCGAAAAAGGGACTGGTTTACCCGATGGAGTTTATCCCCGTGGCAGAGGAGACCGGGCTGATCTTTCCGCTCGGGGAGTGGATCCTCCGCTCGGCCTGCAACCAGCTTCGCGAATGGCAGCGGGAATATCCCAGGACGCCGTCGCTGAAGATGAGCGTCAACATCTCCAGCAGGCAGTTTCTGCAGCCCGATCTGACGGAGATGATCGCGCAGGTCCTCCGGGCGAACCAACTCGAAGCGGGCAGCCTGACGATCGAGATTACCGAGAGTATGATCATGGAGGATATCGATTCCGCCATAGAGTCTCTCAATCAGCTCCGTTCCATGGGGATTCATATCCACATAGACGACTTCGGCACCGGGTACTCGTCCCTCAGCTATATCCACCGGTTTCCGGTACATGCTCTGAAGATCGACCGTTCGTTCGTCGAAAAGATGCACAGCGATGAAGACAATCTCCAGATTGTCAAGGCGATCGTCATGCTGGCGCATAATCTGAAGCTCGAACTGATCGCCGAGGGTCTGGAGACCGCGGTTCAACTCGACCAGCTGAAGGAGCTGAACTGCCACTATGGACAGGGGTTCTTCCTTTCTAGGCCGATGGATACGAGTGCGATTGAGGCATACCTGAAGAGGAACCTGGGCAGGGATGCTTCCTGAGACCGCGCCCTGTTGCCCTGCTGTAAGGCATTTCTGACTCAGCCGCACGAAAACCTACAATCAGGACGGGTCCATCCCTATTCCCCCGGGCAACGTCCTTCATTACACTATCAGCATGGCCCTGTTCCGGGAAAGGCGGTTTGGTCAGAGATGATGACCGAGACGGATTATTGCGAATACCTGTGCGACAACTCACCCCCTCTCTGCCGGGCGCTAGAAAATCCGTATATTCCGGATGCGTCCAGGATGGAAGAATACTGCAGAAGTTCAAATCACCGCATCTGTCCTTTTCATATGTATTGGCGCTTCCGGAATACGCATCTGATCAGAAGGGGCGGGAGGGCGGATGAGCCGGAAAGCGGCACTTAAACGGAGGGTTTAGTACCGCAGGGCAGGGGGCGCAGTTTCCCGCTGACATGCGCGGGACTTCATCCCGCATCCTTCAGGCTGCGGAATCACTATGTGGGCACCTGACCGTATTCCAGGAGGTTCACGACGAGTTCGTCCGGCCTTGGCAGCCCTGCCAGTTTCCAGGCAAGCATCGGGGTCATGAAATCCTCGCTCAGGCAGTTATTCGGCTGATGTATGTTCCTGCAGACCGCGTTCACGATCGGGAAGGCACTGTATTTCCTATAATGTTCCCGTATGAAGACCAGGGCATCGATATGATCCTTTGTCAGGCCCTTCAGGCCCTCTTTTGCGGCCAAGGCGGCAGCGACGCTTTCATCCCAGGCATCAATGTCCAGGAGATATCCTTTGTCGTCTACCACCGGCGGCACAGTCCCGGCTCCGGGCGTCCCGGCCTTGCCGATCTCCCTCAGTGCGGCGAGCGCCCCGTCGTAGTCCGGGTGATCGGTGAGTTCGGGCACGACCTGGACGTACCTGATGACATCATTCCTGTCGATGATGAAGATCGATCTGGCGAGGAGCCGCAGTTCCCTGATCAGAACCCCGTAGGCAGTTCCGAAAGAGGCCTCCCTGTGGTCCGAGAGCGCCTTGACCCTGTCGATGCCGGCCTGGGCGCAGAACCGGGCAATTGCGAACGGGAGATCCATGCTTATATTCAGGACGATGACGTCCGCAGGAAGATTTGCCGCCTCCTGGTTAAATCTCCGGGCCTGGAGATCGCATACAGGTGTGTCAAGCGAGGGGGTGACGCTGATCACCTTTATCTTCCCGGCAAAGTCGCTGAGCCTGACTTCTTTCATGTCGGCATCAAGCACTGTGAATCCGGGCGCCCGGCCACCGGTCCCTCTTTCAGCCCCTGTCAGTGTCAGCGGGTTACCCATGAATGCAACAATTCCTTTTCTTTCCATCGCAGTATCTCCCTTTATGTCTGGAAAAATCCCAGCCTTTCCATCTCATTTATCGCCCATTCGTCAGTCATGCGCTCGTCGTCTCTTATCTCAGGCAGGCTTCCGGCGTATTCAGACAGGAACAGATAGGCAAGTTTTTTCCGGTCCGAATTGAGCCTCTCGGCAACGTCGCTGGCTACATTCAGCGGCTGGTTCCTGACGCTGAGCGCATTCATTCTCCTGCTGATCACCTCGTCCCTGATTTCTTTCCGGATAAGCATCCTGCAGCCTCCGGGCTCCCTGATCACCATCCTGAGGGGTCTGTCTTTGTCAGGTTCTTCAATCCCCTGGTCTTTGCACCAGTCGGAGACGCTGTCTACGAAGACCATGTTTTCGAGGGGCAGACAATACTGTTCCATGAGATAGACGAACAGCGAATGGTAGTCGCCCGTCTGCATCGTTCATCACCACCTTAAAGGAAAAGCGCAGGTTTTTGTAAGACGTAGGCTTTTCCCGTTTCAGATTTTCAGCTCTGCGTCGTCTTCGCAGGCGGCTTGGCTGTCCCGCCCACTGCCCCTGGTTTTGCCGCCTTTTCCCGGGACATTTTCATTTCTGCAACGTAACTGCTGATCAACCGCTCCGCTTCCACCCAATTATCCAGTTCCCTGCCGCCTATCCGACCGCTCTTCTCATAGAGTTCATATGCGAGCCGTTCGATCTCGGTCCGTCTGTCCATTGCCTCTCCTTCTGTTCTTATCAGACCCGTGTGTGGCTCGCAAACAGGTTTCACCCCCTGCGCCGCATCTGTCTTACAGGTATTCTCGCTCATTTGGACAGTACGCGCAATAGGTGATCCTTCCTGCCGTTGTCAGGATAGTGGAGGTGATGTGTCAGTGTTATCTGACATTGCGCTGTGGGCGTCGCGGGCTATAATAAACGATGCTTTCTTTCCCCGATATTATTGTAAAATGGTGTCATGATGAATATTGGACCGGACGGATTTTGTGGCCGAACTGAAGAAGGATAACGCCTGGGTAAAGAAGCCTGAAGAGGGGGCCGGAGACTTCCTCACCATGGGGGCGGGGTAGTGGTCAGGGTTCCTTCGGGGACGGCCGGGGAGGCCGTGCCCGGGAGCAGACCCCTTCGCGTGCTCATCGTCGAGGACTCGGAGGATGACGCCCTTTTGCTCCTGCGCGAACTGCGGCGCGGCGGATACGACCCCGTATATGAGCGCGTCGATGCCGCCGGGGCTATGAAGGCGGCCTTTCTGCACGGGCAATGGGACATCGTCATCTCGGATTATATGATGCCCGGGTTCAGGGGGCTCGCCGCGCTCGAGGTTATGAAGAAGGCGGGGCTTGACCTGCCTTTTATCATCGTATCAGGGAATATCGGCGAGGATATCGCGGTTGCCGCCATGAGGGCCGGGGCGCACGATTATATCATCAAGGGCAACCTGACCCGGCTCGTTCCTGCGATCGAGCGCGAACTCCGGGAGGCCGGAGTCAGGCGTGAGCGCCGCGAGGCCGAGGCAGCCCTGCGCGACAGCGAGATACGGTACCGGTCGCTCTTCGAAAACAGCGCGGATGCGGTCATCATGGCCACGGGAGACGGTAAGATCCTCTCGGTGAACCGGGCCGCCTGTGATGCCCTCCAGATGACCGAGGAGGAGATTATCCGGGCGGGCAGGGAAGGGATCGTTGATATGACCGATCCTGCGGCGATCGCATTCCTGGAGCAGATGCGGCGGAACGGCATTGCCCGCGGAACCATAACCTGCTTGCGAAAGGGAGGTGTCAGGTTCCCCTGCGAGGTGTCGTCGATCGTCTTTACGGACAGGGCGGGCAATGCCATGACCAGTACCATCGCCAGGGATATCACTGAGCGCCGCAGGTCCGAAGACCGGGTGATGCGTCTGAGCCTCCTGTACCTGGTGCTCAGCAGGGTCAACGAGGCGATCCTGAGGGCCAGTGAGCCCCGGATGCTCTATGAGCAGGTATGCCGTATCGTGGTGGAAGACGGTTCCTTCAGTATGGCGTGGGTCGGCGTTGCCGACCCCACGACAATGACGGTGGCGCCGGTTGCCAGTTATGGCGACGACAGGGGGTACCTGCGGGATATCACCATCAGGTTCGATGATGCCCCCGAGGCGGCGGGGCCGACAGGGAGGGCCGTCAGGGAACAGGGGAGCGAGATCTGCGGTGATATCCAGAACGATCCGAGCATGCTCCCCTGGCGTGAGAAGGCCCTCCGGCAGGGCTTCCGCTCTTTGGCGGCCTTTCATATGCGGGGCGGTTCCGGGGTCTCCGGAGCCTTTACGGTATATGCAGATAAAGCGCAGTTCTTTACCGATGACGAGATGAACCTGCTTGCGTCGATGGTCGAGAATATATCCTTTGCCCTTGAAGCCATGGCCCACGAAAAGAAGAGGGACGAGGCGGAGGAGAAGATCGTTGCAATGAATGAGATCCTGACTCTCTTTACGCAGACATTTGTCCGGCAGGAGTATCTCGACCGGCTCGTTATGCTCCTCAGTAACTGGTCCGGATGCGCCAATGTCGGCATCAGGCTGATCAATGAGTACGACGAGATGCCCTATGTCGCCTCGGCCGGTTTCGACCAGCCATTCCTGGAGCAGGAGAGACGGCTCTCGATGACGGCGGACCAGTGTGTCTGCACGAGGGTGATTAATGGGAGGCCGGGATCTCCGGAGTCGCCGCATATCTCTTCCGGCGGTTCTTTTTTCTGCAGTGACGTCCCAGGCATCTTCTCCTCCCTGGCGGCAGATCCGGAGACCGGTCACCGCCATGCATGCATCGAAAACGAATACAGGGCCATGGCTGTTGTTCCCATACGATACAGGGAAAAGGTCCTCGGCGCGGTTCATCTGGCGGAAAAGGGCGAGGGGATACTTTTACGGGAGCGTATCGCATTCATCGAATCGATGACCCCCCTTATAGGCGAGGCGATCTACAGGTTCTATATTGAGGAGGCCTTCATGGTCTCGCGGCAGCAGCTCCGCAATCTCTCCTCCCATCTGCAGTCCGCGAGGGAGGAGGAGAGAAGCAGGATCGCACGGGAGATCCACGATGAGCTGGGACAGCTGCTGACAGCCGCAAGCATGGCCCTGGGACGGGTGAAATCCAGGACGCACGACCAGAAGGTGGTGGGCGAGGCAATTGCTTCGGTGTCTGAGCTGATTGATAATGCGGTCAGCGATGTGCAGAGGATTTGTTCGGAGCTCAGGCCTCGGGTGCTCGACCATCTCGGCCTTTTTGCCGCGATCGAGTGGCAGGCCCGGGAGTTTTCGAAACGCTCGGGCGTGCGGTGCCTTCTCAGCCTTCCCCGGCATAAGACCAGGTTGCCGGACGATGTTTCCACAAGCCTGTTCCGTATCGTCCAGGAGGCCCTCACCAACGTCTCCAGGCACGCGAAGGCGACGGAGGTCTCGATTGGACTCCGTGCGGACGCGCATGAAGTTGTCCTGGAGATAAAGGACAACGGGAAGGGAATCGCCTCGAAGGCGGTCTCCGGATCCAGATCGTTTGGAATCATGGGTATTCATGAAAGGGTGCACGCCCTCGGCGGAACCGTGACGTTTAAGGGCATCAGAAACAAGGGTACTATAATTAAAGTGGAAGTGCCGCTGAACGGCAAAGGAGAGAAACATGCTTAGAATCCTTATCGCAGACGACCATCCGATTGTCCGGAAGGGAATCAGACAGATCCTAGAGGAAACGAAGAACATACAGAGCATCGACGAAGCCAGTTCAGGCGCGGAAGTGCTCCAGAAGATTGCGAAGGCACGGTATGACATCGTCATGCTCGATATCTCGATGCCCGGCATGAGCGGGATCGACACCCTCGAGGAGATCAAGAAGAGCAACCCTTCGCTTCCGGTGCTGATCCTGAGCATGTACCCGGAAGAGGAATATGCGGTGCGGGCGATTAAGGCCGGGGCCTCGGGATACCTGACGAAAAAGAGCGCTCCCGAAGAGATGGCGAACGCCGTCAGGAAGATCTACCGGGGTGAACGGTACATCAGCCAGAACCTGGCAGGCATCCTGGCTTCGACCCTGATGGAGGATTCTCAAAGGCCGCTGCATGAAACCCTGTCGAACCGGGAATTCCAGGTGATGAGGCTGATCGTCTCCGGGAAATCTTTGAAGGAGATCGCTGCCGGGATGTCGCTCAGCCCCAAGACGATCAGCACCTTCAGGTCGCGGATCCTCCAGAAACTGAACATGTCGAGCAACGCGGAGTTGATCCAGTACGTGATCAGGAACCGGCTCTGCGAACTCCCGCCGGAATAGACCTCCCTGTCGGCGTAAACTGACAGGATGCCCGGGCGTAATCTGATAGGTTTTTGCCCGGACCGGGACTAGAGTAGCATTACAGGGATGTCGGACTATCAAAAGGAGGCCTCCGCCCATGGTCATAATCAAGAGGGTTTATGCGCCCGCTTCACGCGGCGACGGCAGGAGAATTCTCGTCGACCGTCTGTGGCCGAGGGGCTTGAAAAAAGAGGACTCCGGCATCGATGAGTGGCTGAAAGAGATCGCCCCGACCACCGGACTGAGAAAGTGGTATTCCCACGAACCGGCGAAATGGCCGGAATTCAGGAAGAGATATGAACAGGAGCTGCTCCCGAAGGAGGAGATGTTGCAGCGGCTCAGATCCGAATCTGGCAAGGAAACGATAACCCTGTTATGCGCCGCCAGGGATGTTGAACATTCAAACGCGGCCGTGCTGAGGGATCTGGTCCTGAAGACGGCCAACCTGAAGCAGGGACACCCGGGGCGGAAAAAATCAGTGACATCCGGAGGCTGAAATGGGTTACACAGTTGTTGCGCTGGAAGACAAGATCATGGAGATGTACCCGGAGCTGACTGAAAAGGGCATTGCGGTGAGCCTGGAATTCAGCAGCGAGAAAAACGCCTACATCGTAAAGTTCAGTAAAGGCGGCCGCGCGCTTACCACGCACCTCGACAAGAAGGACGCGGACGATTGCATGAACAACATCAAGTGCGTCTACCTCGGGATGCAGATCGGCGAGTTCGAAAAGAATTTTGAGGAATACCGGAAAGGATGAGATACAATGAAAAAGCCGGTTGTGGATTGGGACACCTGCATCGGATGCGGCTCCTGCGCGGAACTCTGCCCGGAGGTCTTTGAACTGAGGTCCGATGAAAAGGCCTATGTCATTGCCGAAGACAAATGCGATACCTGCGACTGCCAGGAGGCTGCCGACATCTGCCCTGTCCAGGCCATAACCATTGTCGCGTAGGGGCGGTTCGCGAAACGCCCCTATCCTCTTCAATCCCCGCTGATATTCCAGTGCCGGCGCGCAGGTGTCGTAAGCGCGGACCTATCCTGAAACGGGCACCCGGCGGACACCGGCAGACCCCTGTCTTGATTAATGAAGCATGCTGCTTTAAACTCTATGATATTGTTCCCGATGAAGAGATTATTGACCATCATCACCTTTCTGGCATTTGCCTCATGCGCGGCGGAGGGTAGCGCCTGTTCCGCCGACCTGAAGGGCTCCTGCACCGTCTCGGAGGTGATCGCATACGCCCTCAGCCATAACCCCCGGATCGCGTCGGCGAAGAAGGACACAGAACTCGGCGCATACGGCATTGATGCGGCGAAGGCGGAGAGGCTGCCGAAGATCAACCTCGGCGGAGGCATGACGAGGTATGACCTTCCTACCCCTGTCAGCCCGATCACCGGCTCGCCTCTGGCGGGGGTTGCCTTTCCCGAGTTCGACCGGGTGATCTACGATATAGGCGCGTCCTTCACCATCCCGATGTACCGCGGCGGCAGGCTGGACCGCGGGGTCGAGATCGCAGGGCTGAGAAAGACGATCGCAGAAGACATGCTGAGGGCTTACAGTCAGGAGCTCGTCTTTAATCTCACGAGTGTCTGCTTCAAGATCCTGCAGCTCGAAAAACTCCTTGCCGCCAACGACGAGACGGTCAGACAACTCGAGGCGCATAAGAAGAACGTCGAATTGTTCCTCCAGGCCGGGACCGCCCCGAGGCTCGACCTGCTGAAGACAGAGACCGAGCTGGCGCATGCGAGGCAGTCGGTTATCCTGGTGAAGAACGGTCTCGACAGTGCGTATGACCTGCTCAAGACACTCATGGGGACGGATGACCTTTCCGTAAGCTTCTCCCTTGTCCCGGAAAACTTTCCGGAGCTCTCTGGAATCAATGAGAAGAAGAGTCTGGAGACGGCGTTTTCGAAGAGGCCTGATTATGCGGGGCTGCTCAGGAGAAAAAAAGCGGCCGAAGAGATGCTGCAGGTCGCTGAAGGGGCAAGGCTTCCGTCGGTGAACCTCCAGGGCGAGTATACCGACCGGTCGGGCAGCAGCGTCTACTTCCGCCCGAACTGGTACCTGTCCCTCCGTTTTTTGTTTCCGGTCTTCGACGGCGGGAGCATCCGCACGGAGATAGGCCGGATGAAGACAGAGGCCGGCAAGGTCCGTGACGAAGAGCGGGAATTGAGGAGCCGCATCACACGGGAGGTGAGGGACGCCCTCCGGGAGATCGGCAATGCCCGGGAGAGGGTGGCGGTAACGGAAGCGGCCCTCGTCTCGGCAACGGAGAATGTCCGTGTCGAGCGGCTGAAGTACGATGCAGGGAGCGGCACCAGCACCGAGGTGATCGATGCGGAGGCGGCCCTCCTGCGGGCCGAGACGGACCATCAGCAGGCGCTGTATGATCGTCATATCGCAGGGGCCCTCCTGCAGAAGGCGATCGGCGAAGATACCCATGAAAATATTTATACGGGGGCGTTACCATGAAAAAAATAGCACCTGTCATCGTCGCGGTGATCATCATAGGACTTATCTCGTTCATCATCCTGCGGACCCGTCCGACGAAGGAGGATGGGGTGATCGTTCTTTCCGGCAATGTCGAGGTGACCGAGACCGACTGCGGCTTCAAGGTCCCCGGCAGGATAGAGGGGCTTCTTTCGGAGGAAGGCGACAGGGTCGTGAAGGGGAGCAGGGTCGCGGTGCTCGACAGTGCGGAACTGCGCGACCAGGTCTTGCAGGCAAAGGCAGTATGGCACGAGGCGAAGGCGAGGCTCGACGACCTTCGCGTCGGGTCGAGGCCGCAGGAACTCAGACAGGCCGGCTCCTCGGTGAGCGCCGCAGCGGCTGACCTGACAAAGGCATCGCGCGATTTCGAGAGGGCGGAGATGCTTTATAAAAACGGGGCGATCCCGGCCCAGCAGCTGGATGCGGCCCGGAGGGCAAAGGAGGTCGCGGAGGCCCAGCGCGGGAAGGCGGCCGAGGCGCTCAGCCTAGCCGAAGAAGGGGCGAGGAAGAAAGAGATCGCCGCCTCTCAAAGCAGGGTTGGCCAGGCCGAGGCGGGGATGAAGATAGCCGATGAACGCCTGAAGGAGGCGGATCTCCTGGCGCCCCTCTCAGGCGTCGTCCTCAGGAAGAACCGCGAGGCCGGAGAGGTCGTGACTGCCGGTGCGCCCGTGTATACCATCGGTGACCTTGCACACCCATGGATCAGGGTCTATGTGAAGGAGGAGCAGCTCGGGATGGTGAAGCTAGGGCAGAAGGCAGAGGTGACGGTAGATTCCCATCCCGGGAAGATATACCCCGGGAGGGTGACCTTCATCTCTTCCGAGGCAGAGTTCACTCCCAAGAACATCCAGACCAGGGAGGAACGTGTGAAGCTCGTCTTCGGGGTGAAGGTGAGCGTGCAGAACGTCGAGGACGAGCTGAAGCCCGGCATGCCGGCGGACGTCAGGATCATGCTCCGCTAATCCCCGCTGTCCCATGCCCCGCATCTTATGAATGAGCCTGCGATTGTAACTAAGGACCTGACGAGGACCTTCGGTCCTGTCGTTGCCGTTGACCGGCTGAACCTGGGTGTTGCGAAGGGCAGCCTCTTCGGCATCGTCGGCCCGGACGGCGGAGGGAAGTCCACGGTCATGAGGATGCTTGCGGCGATCATGGAGCCAACTTCCGGCGGTGCCTGGGTGGCAGGTCTTTCGGTCACCGGTGACGGAGAGGGGGTCAAGGAGAGGATAGGGTACATGTCGCAGAGGTTCGGTCTGTATGAGGACCTGACCGTGATCGAAAATATCGACTTTTATGCCGACCTCTATGAGGTGCCTAAAAAGGAGCGGCAGCAGAGGATCGAAAGACTTCTCGGGTTCAGCAATCTTACGCCATTCAGTGGCCGTCTTGCAGGACGTCTCTCCGGGGGCATGAAACAGAAGCTCGGACTCGCCTGCGCCCTCGTCCATACCCCCGAGGTCCTTCTCCTGGACGAGCCGACGAATGGCGTTGACCCGGTATCGAGAAGGGACTTCTGGAAGATACTCTACGACCTGCTGAAAGAAGGCATCACGATTTTCATCTCGACCGCGTACCTCGACGAGGCTGAACGCTGTACCAGGGTCGGGCTGATGCATAACGGGAGGCTGCTGATGGAGGAGACCCCGGATGCGATAAAAAGGTCCCTCGGCAGGCCGATGATCGAGCTATGGTCCGACAACCCGCGGAAGGCGGCAGAGGTGCTGCGGTCCTGCCGCGGTATCGGAGGCATCTCGATCTACGGGCAGAAACTCCATATCACCATTGAGAAGGAAGAGTTTTCCTGCGACACGGTGAGCCTGATGCGCGACAAAGGCATAGAGGTGAAGGGCTACCGCGAGATTCTTCCGTCTCTCGAAGATGTCTTCATTGCCAAGGTGAAGGAGTTATGAGCAGCGGAGATATCGCCGTTGCTGTCAGGGGGCTCCGCCGGACCTTCGGCGATTTCGTGGCCGTCGACTCGATCAGCCTGGAGGTGAAGAAGGGCGAGGTCTTCGGCTTTCTCGGTCCGAACGGTGCGGGCAAATCAACGACGATCAAGATGCTCTGCGGCCTCCTGCTTCCCACCTCCGGCGAGGGGACGGTCGGCGGAAAGGATATCGTCCGCGAGACGGAGGAGATCAAGAAGAACATCGGGTACATGTCCCAGAGGTTCTCGCTGTACGAGGACCTGACCGTCGGACAGAACATTGATTTTTTCAGCGGCATCTACGGAGTGGCAAAGGGCAGAAAGAATGAGCGAAAGGAATGGGTCCTCGAAATGGCCGGGCTGCAGGACAGGCGCTCGGCCCTGACCGGCACACTCCCCGGAGGGTATAAACAGCGTCTCGCCCTCGGCTGCGCCATACTGCATGAGCCGCCGGTCCTGTTCCTCGATGAGCCGACCTCCGGGGTTGATCCGATCTCCCGGCGGAATTTCTGGGACCGCATCTATGATATGTCCCATGCGGGCACGACCGTCTTCGTCACCACGCATTATATGGACGAGGCCGAATACTGCGACCGTCTGGCCCTCATCTATCGCGGGCAGATCATTGCCGGAGGCTCATCTGCCGACCTCAAGGAGAGATACATGAAGAGGCAGGTCCTCGAGATCGATGCGGAGGAACCGGTTGAGGCCCTCGAGGTCATTTCCCGGGCCGGCCTGGATGGCGTGGATGCGGCGGTCTTCGGCAGCTCGCTCCATGTGGTGGTGGCTGATGAGAAGGTCGCCGTGCCGGAGCTGACGCGGATACTTGATGCTGCAGGGATCGGGGTGAGAAAGATCGAGACGATCCTCCCGTCCCTCGAAGACGTCTTCGTCACGCTGATAGAGACCTCCTGAGATGAAACCCCTGCGGATAAAGGCGATCGCGCACAAGGAGCTGATCCAGATATGGCGCGATCCTCTCAGCCTTGCGATGGCCTTCATGATGCCGGTGATGCTCCTCTTCATCTTCGGGTATGCGATCACCCTGGATGTCAATGACCTCAAGACGGTCGTTTACGATCGGGACAGGGGCAGCGCCAGTCGCGAGCTGATCGACGGTATGTCCGCATCCGGGTATTTTACGGTCGTGGGGGAGGTGCATGACCAGAGGGAGATAGACCGCTATCTCGATTCGGGAGAGGCGCTCGTTGCGGTCTCGATCCAGGAGGACTTTTCGAAAAAACTGCACAAAGGAATCCCTGCACCCCTGCAGGTGATCGTCGACGGAAGCGACTCGAACACTGCCACGATCGCCCTCGGCTATATCAACGCCTTATCCGAAGGGTACGCCTCAAGGGTCGCGGGGATGCGGGGGGCAAGGCCGTTGCCGATTGTGGACCCGCGCATAAGGGTCTGGTACAACCCGGATCTGAAATCGAGGAACTTTATCATCCCCGGTCTCATCGCGATCATCATGGCGGTCATCGCGGCCCTCCTGACCTCTCTGACGGTCGCCCGGGAGTGGGAGCGCGGGACGATGGAGCAACTGATCGCCACCCCGGTCAGGGTGCCCGAGCTGATCATCGGGAAGCTCCTGCCGTATTTCGGGATCGGTTTCGTCGACGTGCTCCTTTCGGTGCTCCTGGCGGTATTTCTCTTCGGCGTGCCGCTGAAAGGCAGCATCTTTCTCCTTATGTTCCTTTCCGGGATATTCCTCTTCGGAGGGCTGAGCCTTGGCATCCTCATATCGATCGGCGCGAAGTCGCAGCTCGTGGCGAGCCAGATATCGATGGTGGCAACCTTCCTCCCCGCCTTTCTCCTGTCGGGGTTCATGTTTGCGATCGCGAATATGCCGAAGGCGCTCCGGGTGATCACCTATGGTGTGCCGGCCAGGTATTTCGTGGCGATCCTGAAGGGGATATTCCTTAAGGGCAGCACCCTGCGGCTTCTCGTGATGGAGACGGCGCTCCTGAGTGTCTTCGGCCTTGTCGTCTTTGCGATTGCGAACCGGAAGTTCAGAAAGAGGATCGGCTGACGATGTTGTCCCGCATAAGGCATGTGGTGATAAAGGAGTTCATCCAGCTCTTCAGGGACAGGAGAATGAAGGCGATCGTCTTTGTCATCCCGGTCATCCAGCTGATGGTCTTCGGGTATGCCGTGACCACGGACGTCACCGACATCTCCCTCGCGGTCTTCGACCTTGACAAGTCGGCTGAAAGCAGGGAGCTCTTCAGAAGGATGGAGTCTTCGGGGTATTTCACGGTCAGGTATTTTGCGGGTTCCCCGGAGGAGACACAGGACCTTCTCGACCGCGGACTGGTGACGGTCGCGCTGCAGGTCAACCGGGGGTTTTCAGAGGCAATCAGGAAGGGGAGGCCGGCGGAGGTCCAGGTGCTCCTGGACGGGACGGATTCGAACACCGCACAGGTCGCCATGGACTACGCGGGGAGGATCATCCGGAAATACGGCAGGGACCTTGCCCCGCAGGCGGCAGAGCAGGGACAGCCTCGGGTGGCACTGGCCACGCGGGCCTGGTACAACCCTGAGCTCCTGAGCAGGAACTATAATGTCCCTGGCGTCATCGCCTTCGTGATAATGCTCACCTGCCTGCTGCTCACCTCGATGGCGATCGTCCGCGAACGGGAGATCGGGACGATGGAGCAACTGATGGTGACGCCGATCAGGCCCCTTGAACTGATGCTCGGGAAGACGATCCCTTTTGCCCTGATCGGGTTCTTCGACATGATCATGATCACTGCCGCGGCGATCCTGAAGTTCGACATTCCGATCAGGGGGTCTTTCCCTCTCCTGTGCGCAGCGACCGCGATCTATCTGCTTTCGGTGCTTGGCATGGGCCTTTTCATCTCCACGGTCTCGAGGACCCAGCAGCAGGCTCTGATGGCCACGTTTCTCCTGTATATCCCGGCTGTCCTTCTCTCAGGGTTCATGTTCCCGATAAACAACATGCCTCACGTTATCCAGTACTTTACGTATCTCAATCCCCTGCGGTATTTTCTCGTGATCGTGCGGGGCATTTTCCTGAAGGGCAACGGTGTCGATATCTTGTGGCCGCAGATGGCCGCCCTGCTGCTGATCGGACTCGGCGTCATGGCGGTGAGTTCGCTTCGGTTCAGAAAGAGGCTGGGGTGATGCGTGGGCAGGGGAGGAGAGCAGGCGAAACCCCTACGCGTGAAGGTCTTGTACATTCTGGCGTACATGAATCTCTTCCTCGTCTTTGCGATCGTCTTTGTCATCTCCCTCTGGCGCTGGTGGTAGGGCTGCCGGCTTCAGGGTGCTGACGGGAAATGCGGCCTGTTCTTTCACGGAAAAGGGGATTGCGCCCTGCTTGCCTTTTTGCTGTTCTATCAGTATAATCAGATTAATCAGAATATACCGGAGGACGGCATAGCGGCGAAAAAAAAACAGGCAGCGATTGCATGCGGCATGGCGGGCAAGGGCGATGCGAACTGCAGGGTCGAATCGATCGTCAGCGTGGATGAGCGGGGGCAGATGGTCCTGCCGAAGGAACTCAGGGAAAAGGCGAAGATCGGGGCCGGCGACAAGCTCGCCGTCACCAGCTGGGAGAAGAACGGCGAGGTCTGCTGCATCACGCTGATCAAGGTCGAGGACCTCGTCGAGATGGTCAAGGGGCAGCTCGGCCCGATAATCAGGGAGATACTGTAGACGATGGCAACCCTGCCGGAAACTGTTGACGGTAAGGGGGCGGAGCAGAAGGCGCCCCCCGGGCCAGGCGGTCTTCGTCCCGCAGGGCTCACGCTGCTGCAACCCGTGGTGGCCGGCGTATGCAGCCCGAACCAGGAGGAGAAGCCCGCCGCCTGGATAACCGGCTCGACCGACACGGAGGCCGGCGCGGTCCCGGGGATATCGACCGTTCTTGCGCGGGCCGATTTTCTGGGGCATGTGAGATGCAGGACAAGCGCCTACAGGAATACCTATACCGTCAGGCCGGGCGTCTATGCGGTTGGTGATCCCGACCGCTCCTCGGATGTCCTGGTCAGTGCGAACTACAAGCTGAGCTTCGATCATCTCCGGCGTGAACTCGGCGGACTGAACCTCTGGATACTCGTTATCGACACAAGGGGCATCAACGTCTGGTGCGCGGCCGGCAAAGGGACCTTCGGGTCCGACGAACTGATCCGGCGCATCGCCCTGACCCGCCTGGAGAAGATCGTTGATCACAGAAGGCTGATTGTCCCCCAGCTGGCGGCACCGGGGGTGAACGGAAACAGGGTCCGGAAGGCGACCGGGTTCAGCGTGCTCTTCGGCCCGGTGTATGCCCGGGACCTGCCGGCATATCTCAGGGCCGGCCGGGTGGCCACACCCGGGATGCGGACGGTCAGATTCCCGCTCATAGACAGGCTGATCCTGACCCCGATGGAGATCAACCCCTCCCTGAAGAAATATCCCTGGTTTGCCCTGCTGACTCTTGTCATATTCGGGCTTCAGCCTTCGGGCATCATCTTCAGGGACGCATGGAACGGGGGACTGCCGTTTCTCCTCCTGGGTCTAGTCTCAGTCTTTTCCGGAGCGCTTCTCACCCCAGTGCTCCTGCCCTTTATCCCCTTCAGGCCGTTTGCGCTCAAGGGCTGGATAGCCGGTATCGCGGCTACGGTCCTTTGTACACAGACCGTCCCGATGCTGGACCCTCAGGGCACGATACTGCGGCTGGTTGCGTATCTGCTCTTTCCTATGGCGAGTTCCTATATCGCCCTGCAGTTCACCGGGTCCACAACCTTTACCGGCATGAGCGGGGTGAGGAAGGAACTGAGGATAGCCATCCCTGTCTATGTGCTATCAGGGGTGGTCTCCCTGTTGCTCCTTCTTATCTATAAACTCGGCGAATGGAGGCTCCTGTGAAATACCTTGCGAATGTGACGACTATTGCGGTGGACGACGAGCGGTGTACCGGTTGCGGCGCCTGTATGGAGGTCTGTCCCCATGCGGTTATCGAGGTGCGAGAGAGGAAGGCGGTGATCGTCGATCGGGACGGGTGTATGGAGTGTGGGGCGTGTGTCAATAACTGCGCCTTCGGGGCGCTTTCGGTCGACAAGGGGGTCGGCTGTGCCGCCGCGATCATCAACAGCATGGTCTACGGGGGAGAGCCGTCCTGCGACTGCAGCGGTGATAAGAAGGGCAGTTGCTGCTGATGCCACATCATGAAGGAGGCCCTGCATGCATAAGGTGATGTTTCTCTGTACTGGTAATTCCTGCAGGTCGCAGATGGCGGAGGGATTCGCAAAGGATCTCGGGAGGGGAATCGTCGAGGCCCACAGCGCCGGCCTGTGTCCAGCAGGCTATGTCTATCCAAAGGCGATTGAGGTGATGAAGGAGGCGGGTGTCGATATCTCCGGCCAGAAATCGAAGGCTGTTGACCCGGATTTCCTTAAGACGATGGACCTCGTCATTACGCTCTGCAGCAACGCCGAGGCGACCTGCCCGACGACCCCACCGGGGATACGCAGCCTGCACTGGCCGATCGTTGACCCTGTCGGGGCGACCGGGACGGATGAGGAGATCATGACGGAATTCAGGCGTGCCAGGGATGAGATACGGGAGCGCATTCTGGCATTTCTCGAAACGCCCAAGGAGATGAAGCAGTAAAAAAGGGGGGATGAAATGCAGGGTAGTCCCCCACCAGATCTCCGCTACCCGCACTTTCCCTGACAGCTGCAGGCCATGTTCCCCTTCGCCTTTTCGAACGATTCGCGGCCTTCCCGGAAGGAGAGGACCGCGATGCCGGCGGCCCCGATCGAATCCAGAAGCCCGATGCCGGTCACTGCATAGCCGATGCTCGACAGCAGGAGGACGACTGACAGATAGATGCAGGTCCTGGTGCAGGCTGCATCCGCAAGAAGCGCCCGGGAGTTGTACTGTTTGCCGACCTTCGTCTTGTAGTGTATGAGGACCCACATCGAGAGGATCGAAATGACCGATACGACGATACCCCAGAAGGTGGTAGAGGGACGATACCCCTTGTACACAGTGACAGCGGAAGAAAGAACGAGCCCGGCGGTCAGGAAATAAAAGGCCGTTCCTGTGACCCTGAGGGCGGTCTTCTCGAATCGGTCGGCGGACTCATCGCCGTTTCTTTTCATCCTCCAGACCATGTGCCATATGCCGATGCCCGAGATCACCTCGACAAAGGAATCCACTCCGAACCCGAAGAGGGCGAGGGTGCCGTCCTCCATCCCGAAGAGGACCGACACCGCGCCCTCGATCAGGTTGTAAAATACGGTGATCGCCGCCAGTGCTGAAGCCCAGCGGTAAAAAAGTCGTCTTTTGTTGATGGTGGCGGCCGTGATTAGCTCCATTGTTTATACTAGCATTTTGGGGGTGTTATGCGAACCCGCGGATTTGCAGAAGGTAGTCCGGGTCCCGGAGACTTCGCTGACAATGTTCCGGGAGGTTTGATAAAATACGGTACATTTATGGAACAGGTGTATTGCTACAGGAGATCTTTAAATGACCATTGAGCTGTTGCAATGAAACTCCGCCGGTCGAGATGAAACAGGGCGTTACACCGGCACAGCGCATCCGGCTGCTCGAATCCGAACTTGCCGCTGCGGGCGCGGCTCTGCAGAGCCACATCGAGCAGTTCAGAGGCCTGAATGAGGAACTCAGCACAGTCAACTCCCGGCTCCAGAAGAAGATCCTGGAACAGGAAAGGCTGAACAACGATCTGACAAACTTCCTGGCGAGCACCAGTATACCCACTGTTTTTCTCGACCATCAGTTCCGCGTGAAGCGCTTCACCCCGGCGATGTCGAAACTGCTAGAACTCATTCCCTCTGACGCAGGGAGGCCGATTGCGGATATAGCGCGGGAGAACCTGGGTCCGGACCTGCTCTCCGATGCAGCGGCGGTCCTGGACACCCTCGCCCCGGTCAGGAGGGAGGTCAATATCGGAGAGATGTGGTACGTCCGCGCCGTTCTTCCGTACAGGACCTCGGACAGCCGCATCGAGGGCGTGGTCGTCACATACAACGATATCACCGGCCTCAAACAGGCAGAGGAATGCAATGCCCGTTTGGCATCATTCCCGCAGCTGAACCCGAATCCGGTGATCGAGGTGGATCCCAGTGGAAGGGTCACCTACGCGAATGCCGCCTCATATAATGCCCTGGAGTCCATGGGACTGGACAGGGATAATGTGATGCCGCTCCTGCCGCAGGATCTGGGCGCCATAGTGGCGGAATGGGACAGGAAGACCGAAGCGGCGTTGTATCGTGAAATCGAGGTGAAAGACCGGGTCTTCGGCGCGACGATCCAGCTCGCGCCCCAGTTCAATGTCGTCCGCGTTTATGCGTTCGAGATCACCAAGCGCAGGCGCGCGGAGGAGGCCTTGCGACGGGCCAAGGAAGAATGGGAGCTGACCTTCGACAGCGTGCCCGATCTCGTCGCCATTATCGATAACGAACACCGTATCCGGCGTGTGAACAGGGCTATGGCCCGGAGACTCGGCCTCACCCCGGAACAATGCGTCGGGCTGCGGTGCTTTGAGCACGTGCACGGGACTTGCGCGCCGCCTCTGTTCTGTCCCCATTCCAGGACTATCCTGGACGGGCGGGAGCACGACGCGGAGGTGAGAGAAGAGAGGCTCGGCGGCGATTTTATCGTCACCACAACGCCGCTGGTCGATGCCCGGGGGGGGCGGATCGGAACCGTCCATGTAGCCCACGATATCACGGCGCGCAAAAAGGCCGAAGAAGCGCTCCGGCAGCGCACAGACGCGCTTGAAGGGGCTAACAGAGAACTCGAGTCTTTCATCTACTCCGTCTCCCACGACCTGAGGGCGCCGCTGCGGCATATTTCAGGGTTTGTCGGGATCCTCATGGAAGACTATGACGGGCAGCTCGACGCGCAGGGAAAGGACTACCTCACGCGAATCCGCAAAGGGTCGGAACGCATGGCCCGGCTGATAGATGACCTGCTGTACCTTTCGCGCATATCCCGGCAGGAGATGTCCACGGAAAGTGTTGATCTGAGTGCGATCTCGTTGTCCGTGGTCAACGATCTGCGGGAGGCAAATCCCGGCAGGCAGGTGGAAGTCCATATCGGGGAGGGCCTCTGCTCCCCGGCCGATCCAAGGCTGATTACGCTTGCCCTTCGGAACCTTCTGGAGAACGCCTGGAAATTCACCTCGCATAACGGGAACGCCCGGATCGAATTCAATGCCGCGGAAAAAGAGGGGGAGACCGTTTATTATGTGAAGGATAATGGCGCGGGCTTTGACCAGGAGTTCGCCGGCAGGATGTTCTGGCCGTTTCAGCGTCTCCATACGGAACAGGAGTTCGAAGGCACAGGAATAGGGCTTGCGATTGTCGAGCGTGTCATCCGCCGGCATGGGGGAAAGGTATGGGCTGAGGGGCAGCCAGGAAAGGGCGCGGTGATCTATTTCACTCTGTAGTGATATCCTGCGATGAACTGAGAGTGACCTTCGGCCAGCGCCGGGCGGAGTTTACGTAAAACCGGGAAGGATCCGATGCGACAAGGACTCCGGGGTTATATGCCCCGGAGTCCTTGTCCTTTTAAGGGTTTGAGACCGCCTTTACGGGGTGCCGATGATCAGGGTCTGATTCGCGTCGTCCCAGTATAGCCCGGCCGTTGCAGGACTCATCAACTTCGGAGGGACATAGGAGCAGGACGAAGTAAGCGTCGGTGAACCTCCTGTGCAGCCTGCCGGAGAACTGGCCGTGACGGTCCTTGACCGCGTGTTGTTCGACTGGCATGCGGTCCATGCGGAATAGGTGAAGGAGGTGCAGGTGACCACCGGCGGCACGTAGTTGCAATACTGTGTGAGGACAGGGCTGCCTCCTGTGCAGCCTGTCGGAGAGCTGGCCGTGACGGTCCTGGTCTGTGTGCTGTTGGACTGGCACGTTCCCCAGGCGGAATAGGTGAAAGAGGTACAGGTCGTTACGGGAGGCACATACACACAGGCCTGGCTCAATACAGGAGATCCTCCTGTGCAGCCTGTCGGAGAGCTGGCCGTGACGGTCCTGGTCTGTGTGTTGTTGGATTGGCACGCCCCCCAGGCGGAATAGGTGAAAGAGGTGCAGGTCGTTACGGGAGGCACATACACACAGGCCTGTGTCAACACGGGTGACCCGCCAGTGCAGCCTGAAGGAGAACTGGAGACAACGGTCCTGGTCTGCGTGCTGTTGGACTGGCATGTCCCCCATGCGGAGTAGGTGAAGGAGGTGCAGGCAGCCGGCGCCGGGAAGCTTGTCGCGTCGCCGGGATAGGTCGGAGGGACGCTCGTAATCTCGGTGATGTTGGAGTACCCGTCGCCGTCAGAATCCAGGTTCTCTATCGCGGCGAAGCTGTGCCCATTGTTTGCATAATCAGTACCATATCCATTTCTGGTTCCTCCACCGGCGGGGTTTAGGTGGCAGAGCACGCAGCCGCTGATCGTCCCCGCGCTCGGATATGTGTTCATGAAGCTCGTCAGGTAGCTTGAATAAGCATGGGCTGAGCCATAGCCGGCCAGGAGCATAACCGTTCCCAGCAATAAAACCGTCAGTTTTTTCATGGATGTCCTCCCGAACAAGAAAGTGTTTGCGCCTGCTCATGCAGGCTGTTTACCTGTCACCGCCTGAAAGGGCCGGGTTGCTATGGGTGAATATTAAACATAATTAACATACGGTAAGCTATATTAATTATTCTGCCTGATGCCCACTCGTAAAGCCAGTTAAGTTTTGTTCATGGTATGGTTTCCCTGTTGTGGTATATGGCGGAATGCCCGGAACGGTGTTGAGGTATTTTTGGTGGTAATATGGGTATAAGGTACCATGAACGGGCATCCCCATCAGAAAAGTGCAGAAGAGATAATGAGGGAATTCGGATCTTCCCTTCGGGGGCTCACCCCTGATGAAGCCGCCTCAAGGCTCCGGCAGTACGGTCCGAACGAACTCAGGGAGAAGAAAAAAAAGTCCCCTCTCCTGATGTTCCTCGACCAGTTCAGGGACTTCATGATCATGGTCCTGATCGCCGCGGGCATTGTTTCCGGGATCATCGGTGAGCCGTCCGACACCGTCGCCATTGGCGTCATCGTTGTGCTCAATGCCGTCATCGGATTCGTCCAGGAATTCCGCGCGGAAAAGGCGATGTCGGCCCTCAGGAGGATGGCGTCGCCCGCAGCAACCGTCCTCAGAAACGGTACGGCCTCGCATATCTCCGCCTCAGGGATAGTCCCCGGGGATATTGTCATGCTCGAGGCCGGAGTGATTGTCCCCGCGGACATGAGGGTAATCCGGGCCGTGCAGCTCAGGATCGAAGAGGCGGCGCTGACCGGCGAATCGGTTCCTGTCGAGAAACACACGCATGCCTTGCATGACGCCCTGTTGCCGCCAGGCGACAGAAAAAACATGGTCTACAAGGGCACAATCGTGGTGCACGGCAGGGGGACCGCAGTTGCGGTGGCAACTGGCATGGGGACGGAACTCGGCAAAATAGCCACGATGCTCCAGGAGGAAGAGGAGGTGAAGACCCCTCTCCAGAAGCGGCTCGCGGCGTTCGGACGGAGAATCGCCCTTGCCATTATCGCGATATGCGTGCTCGTCTTCTCTGCAGGGCTCCTCAGGGGAGAGCCTCCCCTGCTGATGTTCCTCACCGCCATTTCCCTCGCGGTCGCCGCGATTCCGGAGG
>JAKAIE010000011.1 GCA_021814475.1 Nitrospirota bacterium | reverse complement strand
CATTTCCACAGATTTCTTTACATCAGCAAAGTTAATTCTTCTTAATCTCCGCAGGGCCGTCACCCTTCACCCGGGAGGTTCTGCCGATTTACTTATTATTATCAAACAGTTCTTCAATCAACTGCAAACCCCCATGCCGACACGGCGATATGAATTATTTCATCGCCAGGACACTCAGCGGGTTAATAGTCTTGCCGTTCCTCTTCACTTCAAGGTGGACGTGCGGGCCGGTGGACAGTCCTTCGTTTCCGACCTCGGCGATGACCGTATCCTGCCCGACCTCATCGCCCTTCTTCACCAGATTGATCTTGTTGTGCGCGTATTGGCTGGTCATTCCGTCTCCGTGGTCTATGATGACCATGTTGCCGTAACCCGCCTTCTCTCCGCTGAAGACGACGGTTCCCTTAGCTATCGGCCTGATATAGGTCCCCTCGGGGGCCGCGATATCGATACCCCGGTGAAAGCGCCTGTCGTGGAAGATCGGATGGGTCCTCATCCCGTACCCCGAGCTTATCACACCCCTGACCGGGAAATGCATGCCGTAGTTGGTCTCCGCCGCGGGGCTGACTGCGGTTTCAGAATCTGCGGAAGGTCGGGCCAAGCCTGATACTGAATCCGGTGTCTCTTTTTTCATCCCTGTTGCAGGAGTCACTTTCTGCTCCTGTCTCTCCTGATGATAATTCTTCTGTTGTCCTGATGAATGATCTTTCTGGTCCTGTCCTGCCGGCTGCTCATGCTCCAACTGCCTTGACATGCTCTTTACCAGGAGGTCCTGAAGGCCGAGGCCCCTCTCGGAAAGCACCCGGGCAAGCTGCATGTCGAACATCCCCATGTAAGTGTCCTTGCCGAAGCCCGAATCCCCGGATGAAGGCTTCACGGTATCACGCATCGCCTTGAGCATCTCCTGGACAAAAAGCGACTCCATCTCCCTGGCAACTTCCTTGATAGCAGCAGGGTCTTTTCTGCCCTTGAGGCTCTCAAGGGCAAGGTAAGGAGACACCCCCATATCCTGGATCGTCTTCATCAGATGATCTCCAGGTCCGCGCGAAGGGCCCCGGCCGCCTTCAGCGCCTGGAGGATCGATATCAGATCACGCGGGCTGACCCCAAGGGCATTCAGCCCTTTGACGATCTCGCCAAGTGTCACTCCCGAAACCTCGACCAGAGAGGCCTTCTCTTCCTTGATCTTCACGTCCTTCTGCGGGGTGACCACCGTCTCCGCGCCCTGGGGAGCAAACGGGGGTGGCTGGGAGACCTTATACTCTGTCTTGATCTCGATCGTAAGGTTGCCGTGCGCGATAGCAACCGGCGCGATCCGTACCCTGTCTCCGATGACAATAGTGCCGGTCCTTTCGTTGACCACTACCTTCGCCGTCTCGTCGACAGGCACCTCAACCGCCTCTACCCTGGTAATCAGTTCCACTATTTTCCCGCGATATTCGGCGGGGATCTTAAGCAGGATGGATGAAGCATCGATCGTCGACGCATAATTGGCGTTCAGGGCCTCGTTGATCTTCCCGACTACCGCCGTTGCGGTCGCAAAATCCGGCTCGTGGAGAAACAGGCGTATCTCCCCGTCCCGTCCGAGGACAAAGGGAAGATCCCGTTCTATCGTCACCCCCTCCGGGACCCTGCCGGCGGTGAGATGATTCTTCTGGACCGTCGTGCCACCGCCGCCGCCGATAAAACCGCCGATCGAAACAGGGCCCTGTGCCAGCGCATATACGTTGCCGTCCGGCCCCTTGAGGGGCGACAGCAGGAGCGTGCCCCCCTGGAGGCTCTTGGTATCTCCGATCGTCGAGACCAGGGCATCGACCCTCAACCCCGGCTTGGGAAAAGGCGGCAGGGTTGCGGTAACCATCACCGCGGCTGTATTTTTAGCCTTGATATCAGCCGGACGTACGGTCAGTCCCATTCTCTGAAGCATATTGGCGATGCCCTGCATCGTAGCATTGCCCTTGTCCCCTGTGCCGTCGAGACCGACAACGAGTCCGAACCCGATCAGCTGGTTCGTCCTGACCCCCTCGAAGCTTGCGATATCCTTGATCCGCTCGGCATAAACAGCCGGGGGCAGAGAGCATAGCGCATAGAAGAAGACAAAAAGCAGCAGCCTGCCCAGTCCTGTTACCGTTCTATTGAAATTTCGTTTCATGCCCTTCCTCGTTGATCATTTCTTCGCCACCATTCTCTCTCTGCCCTTGCAGACTCAGAACGGCCATGCCTTGTCGAGCAGCTTGACCAGCCAGCCAGGCGACTGTTTGCTCTGGACGATACCGTCGCCGATATAAAAGACCTCGGCATCCGCCACCTTGCTGCTCAAGATCGTGTTATCGATCGCGATATCCATGGGCCGGATCATGCCGCGAAGGACAAGGACCTGCTTTTCGTTGTTGATCGTAATATCCTTGCGCGCCTCGAGCACGAGATTGCCGTTCGGCATCACCTCTACCACCTTGGCGGTGAGCGTCCCGATCAGGCTGCCGGCCCTGGTCGTCGCGCCGGTCCCCTTGAAATCGTCCTTCACTGAACTCGAGAGATTGGGATTAAATGCCTTGCCAGCGCCAAAGGCGTTCGGAAATGTCAGGGGAGAGCCGAAGAAAGAACTGACCTTCGCATCCAGTGACGATGTCTTGTTGGTGTTGGTGTTGGCAGTGCCCGATCCGGTGATATTTTCCACTACGTTTATTGTCACAATATCGTTCAGCCTGTGCGCCTTGTTGTCTTCGTAAAGGCTTGCCCTGTCCTGCCAGAGAGAGTTGGCGGACGCGGCCTGCCCCTTTTCTTCCTTGTATATGTACTTGGCAGGATGGGGCGGCAATTGCGGCGCTGTGGCGCAGGAAGCAAGAAGACAGAGCAGAGAGCAGAGAGCAGAAAACCTGAGGAGGGCAAAAACCGGCGACAGCTCCCCGGATGTATTCCTGCTTATGATGCGCTCTGATCCGTTTATTGCTCCAGGTTCCGTTCTCTCTGTGTCTTTCATCTCAAAACTCCACCTTTACTGTGTTTTCGTCGATCAGCAGACCCGCAACGATCTTCTTCGAGTTGATATTCACCACCTTGACTCGTGAACCCACATAGGCATTTTCCCTCAGTTCTCCGACTGCCGAAATACTGAGCCCGTCCGCTTCGAAGAGCAGAGACACCCGTTGCCCCTTCTTGAGCTGGGGCGCCTCAGAGACCATGTCGCTGACAAGCGGCCTGTTAGCGACGAGGGAACGGGTCAGGGCCTTGCCTGCCAGCAGTTCAGGGTTGCCGACTGCATTTTTCGGAATAGCGGAGACGTCCATCAGCCTTACGTAGAGGTCATCCTTGTGTAGATAGGCCCCCTTAGGCATCGGCCTTCTGCTCATCACGATACGGTCAAAGGCCTTGACATTAGCTGTCACGGAAAACCTTCTCTCGCCGCTGTATTCGGCAAGAAATACAGTCCTCCCGGGCAGTCCCCTTTCCAGGATGATCCGCTCGGGTCTTCCGGCCGGCTCCTCACCGTTCATTTTGATATCCGTCACCTCGACCTCGGCCCAGGGATAGTGGGATTTTATATACTCCGTCAGCGAGGATTCGAGATTGTTCACTCCTGCCCGGGCCGCGCTGCCGAGGGCAAAGAAGAAGAGCAGGCTGCAGACCGCACGCTTCAGAAAACTTCCACTGCCTGACCGGCCGCCCGTGCCCCCTCTCCTCTGTGCCCTGAAGCTCTTCATCGTTATCTCTTCATGTTGTTGGCGGTCTGGAGCATCTCGTCAGCGGCCTGGACCGCCTTCGAGGTCACTTCGTACGCCCTCTGGCTGACGATCATATTCACCATCTCTTCGACGACGTTCACGTTGCTCATCTCGACAAACCCCTGGTTGATCGTGCCGCGTCCTTCGGTCCCGGGATTGCCGCTCTGAGGCTCGCCGGAGGACCCGGAAGGCAGGAAAAGGTTCTTCCCGATCGCCTGCAGACCGCCGGGGTTGATAAAACGCGCGATTTCGAGCTGCCCGATCTCGGAGGGCGTTGTGCTTCCCGCCTGCATCACGGAGACCTTGCCGTCAGACCCCACGGTGATACTCAGTGCGTCCGTCGGCACGGTGATCGCCGGTTCAACGGGATACCCGTCCGAGGTGACAATCCTTCCCTCGCTGTCGAGCTTGAACGCACCAGCACGGGAATAGGCGACCGTACCGTCGGGGGTCAGGACCGAGAAGAAACCATCGCCTTCTATCACCATATCGAGGTCGTTGCCGGTATGCACGAAGTCCCCCTGCTGAAAGATCTTCTGAACCGCGACCGGCTTGACTCCCAGGCCGACCTGTATGCCGGACGGAATCTGAACACCCTCGGCGGATATCCCCCCGGGGGCGCTGATAGTCTGATACATAAGATCCTGGAAATCGGCCCTGCTCTTTTTGAAACCGACAGTATTGACATTCGCCAGGTTATTGGAGATGACGTCGATGTTGAGCTTCTGAGCCTCCATCCCTGTTGCTGCGGTAAATAGCGATCTGATCATGGTATCCTCCCTGTATCCGTGTGGCGTTACATCCGCGCCATATCGTTGGTGACTTTAGCGGTCGCGTCATCAAAGGACTGGACCGCCTTCTGCGCCATCTCGAACTCCCGCATGGCCGCTATCAGCTGGACCAGTTCCCTGACGACCTCGATATTCGAGGTTTCGACATATCCCTGTTTCACCGTCGCCTTGGAGACGACCGGAATCTGCTGCGTCTCAAAGGTGTCTTCCCCGGATTTTCTGAGCGCGTTCATGTCCGGGAAATCAACCACCTTGATCCTGTCGATCTGCAGACCGTCGAGTGATACGTCGCCGGACGGGTTGATATCGATCGTGCCCTGTCCCGAAATCCGGATCGGACCGTTCTTCCCTAGGACCCTCGTGCCCTGTTGTGTCACGATGTAGCCGTCGTTGCTGAGTTTAAGGTCACCCCGGCGCGTATACTTGCCGTCCTCAAGGCTTATGAATCCTGTCCCGTCGACCGCCACGTCGAGCGGATTGCCGGTACGCACGATATTGCCTGTCGAAAAGTCGGTTTTGACAGTGGCCAGGTCGCTGAGGGTCCTCTCCTCGTTCGGATTCTGCTGACCATTCATCTGCGACAGAAGATACTCCTGAAAGGCGACTTTGTCCTTCTTGTAGCCGAGCGTTGAGGCGTTTGCAAGGTTCTGGGATATGATGTCGACCTGGGTCTGCTTCAGTGTTGCCCCTGAAAGTGCTATGTAGATTCCTTTGTACATGCCAGGATTGATGCAATCCGGATGCCAGAGTTACATGGGGTCAATTCTGGCCTCAAACGGCCGTATTTCATGGGTCCGGGTCAGTATAACCTGTCTGCAGGCGCTGTCAAAAAACCTGCATGGCTGAGACAGGGCAGGATGGAAGGGAAATTTTTGCCGCGGAGGATACGTTTTTTCCGGTCTGCTACCGGCCGATGCTGAGGATCAGTTCGATTTCGCCCTTAGGGACGCCGAGGATCTTTGCAATCTCGTCGATCTTGAGGCCCTTCTGAACAAGGGCCCGGATCTCGCCGCAGCGTGCCCCCTCAGGATCGGGTTGCAGAGTCCCGAGATTTTCGGCCCTTTCGATCAGCCTTTCGAGGTACAAGGCCTTCTCATCGATCCTCTTTTCCATCTCCCCGACCGTTTTGATCCTTGCTTCGAGTCTTCTGAAAAGACGCTCGGCTATCTCGTTCATCTCCGCGATCTCGAGGGCCGCCGGATCTTTCCGGGGGGCTGACGCGGCAGTCTTTTCCTTTTTTATGATCTTCCTGAGCATACCTGAATCAGACCTTGATATCGACCTTGCCTGAGGTCTCGCTTTTCTGTTCCTTCCCGGGCTTCGGCCTTTTCTTGCGCGGGGAACTCAGCACATCCCGGCCCCCTTTGACCGCAGAGATCTGAAAAATTCTCTTCAGTGATTCAATAACCATGACCGCTCATCTCACATCTGATAGCTGATCTTCTCTTCCACATACGCCTGTTTAAACCTCTCGATGAGATCCGAGAACTCTTTTTCGCCTATTTCGAGCAGTTCCATATACTCCCGGTCCCTCAAATTCAGATCCGCCATCGGGCCGCGGTACCCGACGCCGAGCCTTATGCAGATGGCATCGGCAAGGGCGATGATGCAGCAGAGGTTCCGGGTTGAGGGCTCAAGCTCCAGCAGGTCATCGAATGCCTCGAAATGGTGTCTTCTGATCGCATCAGAGAGATGTCCGGAGAAGCCCCACCGTAAGGCAAAGATGCCGCCGACCTCCGCATGCCCGAAACCGAACATATCCTTTTCCCGGTCGATGAACATGACCCTGTCGTTATACACCATCTCGGTCAGGAGTGAGAACCTCTCGGGCTGACTGTTGTTCATCACCACCTTACCTACATCATGCAGGAGTCCGGCCACAGTGGCTTCTTCCGCACTCGGAAATCTTATGGCCTGTGCCAGGAGGCCTGCAGCGACCGACACGCCGATGCTATGTTCCCATAATTTCTGTTCGAGAAGACCGAATTTTTTGTATACGTCCTTGGTCGAAACAGCCAGTGCGAGGTTCTTTATCGTATTGAACCCCATCATGATGATCGCCTCTGATACCGTGTCAATATTCCGACGGAGACCATAAAACGACGAATTGGCCATCTTCAAAACCCGTGCGGCCAGCGACTGATCAGCCATGATGACGTCCTGGAGGGCATCGACATTGATATTCTCCTCTTCCACCAGCCTCAGGATCTTCATCGCCACCATCGGGACAGCCGGTATGTCGCACATTTTCAATATCTGTTCCGTATTGGCCATCACTCTTCTCCTTACATATCCTATTCCGTTGTCCTATGATATCTTTTTTTATCCTTGACCGCAAACGTTAACCGCATCATCGCGGGTCCCGCCGGTCTACCGGAGATCCAGGAAATCCCTGACCTCCCCCTCCTCGGACAAGATCTTGTTTCCGATCTCCGCCAGGTCGTCGTTGCTCAGGGAAAGCTCCAGGAGTATCGCGTCGTGCTCTTCTGTCCATATCCCGTCGTCCTCGATCTTCGGACTGAACCTCCGGGATAACGCCTCCGAGATCGCCACCACAGAGACAATATCCCTGTAATCCGTGGCAGCGGACGGAGAATGGTGATACCTCACCGCCAGCGTAATCTCCGGCGTCAGCTTCGCCTTTTCGGCAAACCAGCTCCCGGCCATGGCGTGGTCGCAGCCGAAGATCGAAAACTCCCTTTCCAGAAGGTCGTCGGTGCCCAATATTGCCCGATATTGCTGAAAGTTCATGCTGAAAAAGATCAGCCTGCCGATATCATGCAGGAGCCCCGCGAGAAACGCGGTGCTCGGGTTAACCATGGTCGCGGAAGACGCGATAAGCCCTGCAACAGTACCGACTTCGTAACAGTGCGCCCAGAACTGCCTGAGATTCGTATCGTTTTTCCGGGTGAACATCATTAATACGCTCATACTGATAGCGATATTCCGGATATGCTCATAGCCCAGGAACATCACCGCCTGCCCGATATCCGTGATGCGGCCGGCATGTCTGAAAAAGGGAGAATTCGCCATCCGGATCACCCGTTCAGCCAGGGTCTGATCATACGTAATGACCTTATAGAGTTCTTCGGGCGGGGTATCGGGGTCGCCGGTGATGTCCATGACCCGCTTCAGCACCACGGGAATTGTTGAAAGACTTTCGATCCCGTCTATATATTTTCTGACCTCCGATGCTTCCACGATCCTCTCATTGACTCCGGCTGTCCGGCATTATTCGAAGAATCAGCGTCCTTCAGTTCTCTTATCGATATTCCGGCTCAAAATCTTTAACCGCAATCTTTTGGAGAATAGCCGGGGCTATCCCCCCGAGAGGGACCACGGTGTCGACCCCTCCCAGTTTAATCGCCTCTTTCGGCATCCCGAAGACCACGCACGAGGCCTCGTCCTGCGCAACCGTACAGGCCCCGGCCTGCTTCAGCTCCAGCATGCCCCTGGCGCCGTCATCCCCCATCCCTGTCATGATCACCCCGACAGCGTTCTGCCCCGCGTAACGGGCAGCGGACCTGAACAGGACATCGACCGACGGCCGGTGCCTGTTGACAAGTGGGCCATCTTTTACCTCAACGAAATAGCGGGCGCCTTCCCGCTTCAGGAGAAGATGACGGTTGCCGGGTGCGATCAGAGCCATCCCCCGTGTCACGGCATCCTTATCTGCCGCCTCTTTCACGGTAATACGGCAGTGGGTGTCAAGGTCCTCCGCAAAGGCCCTTGTAAACCCCTCAGACATATGCTGCACGATGACGATGCCGGGCGCGTCCACCGGCATCTCCTCCAGAACCGACCGGAGAGCCCTGGTTCCCCCTGTGGAAGCCCCCACGACAACGACCTTCTGTGTCCTTCCGACTACCGGCTTCCTGATCGGCTTCGCGATCACCGCATCCGCGGAATATTTCGGGTCAGAGGTGCGATGAACCAGGACGGGAGCCACCCTCGCCATTGAGGCCGCCCTGACGGCATCACAGATCCGGATCCTCGCCTCCTCAAAGAACTGGCGCGTACCGACCTTCGGTTTATGTATAACATCGAGCGCCCCGAACTCCAGTGCCCTAAGGGTGGTCTCGCAGCCCTCTGCCGTCAGGGTCGAACACATCACGACAGGGAGAGGATTATCTTTCATGATGCGTTCGAGAAATGTCAGGCCGTCCATGCGGGGCATCTCTACATCGAGGGTGACGACATCGGGGGCATGCCGGCGGATCTTCTCCAGTGCATCGAGCCCGTCTTCAGCCGTCGCCACGGATCCGACGGCCGGGTCGGACAACAGGATCTCCTCCAGCGCATCCCTCACGACGGGGGAGTCGTCAATCACGAGGACGCTGATCTTTTTCGTCTCCATCCTCAGCGGGCCTCCCGGAGGACAACAGAGGCGATCGCTTCAAGTGGAGTCACCTTGTCGACACACCCAAGTTTTATCGCCTCTTTCGGCATTCCGAAGACCACGCACGAGGCCTCGTCCTGCGCGATCGTATAGGCCCCCGCCTGCTTCAACTCCTGCATGCCCCTGGCGCCGTCGTCGCCCATCCCGGTCATGATAGCAGCCACGGCGTTCTTCCCGGCGTAGCGCGCGGCCGAACGGAAAAGGACATCAACGGAGGGCCTGTGGCGCGACACGAGAGGACCGTCCTTGATCTCGACGTAGTAGCGCGCACCACTCCTCTTCAGAAGCAGGTGCCGGTTCCCGGGCGCGATCAGCGCCCTGCCCCTGATCACCGAATCATTGTCCGCCGCTTCCTTCACGGTGATGGCGCACAGGCCGTCCAGGCGTTTCGAAAATGCGGTCGTAAAATTCTCCGGCATATGCTGGACAATCACGATCCCCGGCGCATCGGGGGGCATCATCTCCAGAAATACCCTCAGGGCCTCTGTCCCCCCGGTCGATGCCCCGACCACCACGACCTTTTCCGTCGTCTGCACCATCGCCCTGGACGACGGTTTTTCGATGATCGCATCCGCCGTGAGCTTCGGCGTCACCTTAAGGGGTATCTTCGAGATCGGCCTGACCCTGGCGACCGCAGCCGCCTTCACCGCGTCGCAGATGCGCATCCTCGATTCCTCGATGAACTGCTTTGTCCCCATCCTCGGCTTCTGTATGATCTCGACCGCGCCGTATTCGAGGGCTCGCAGGGCCGTCTCTGAGCCCTCTTCCGTAAGGCTCGAACACATCACCACAGGTATGGGATGCTGACTCATGATTTTGTGCAGAAAGGTGAGGCCGTCCATTCGCGGCATTTCCACATCCAGGGTGATGACGTCCGGCACGGCCTCCTTCAGCCGTTCGGCTGCGATAAAAGGATCGGCGGCAGTGGCCATCACCTCGATCTCCGGGTCCGACGTCAATATCTCGGAGAGGGTCTGCCTCACAACAGCGGAATCATCCACGATAAGGACTGAAATCTTCTTCCGTGCGCTCATATGTCCGGTCCCGCCATCATTGTCTGCTCTCCGCCCTTCTCACCCTCTTCAGAAACACGTCTCCCGTATGCGGGTGAAAGATGATTTTTCGCCCCTGCCTGCCTCCTGTGTCGGAACTGACGATCTTTATGTTTTCGGCGCCGAGTATCCGTTGCGCGGACGCAATATTCATACTGCCCACCGTGGCCCCGCCCCCACCTGGAACGCGCGGGTCATACATGTCGGACCCGCCGAAGACCTTCGCCTCTATCTCGCTGCCTCCGATACCGTACTCCCTGAAGCGGTCTATCATCAGCAGTACCGAGCAATCGACATACCGGAAGCCCTCGCCGCACTCATTTCTGCAGGGCCCCGCGTCCCTGCACTGCGGGAGCAGCCCGTGGCAGATCGCGCCGACCCTGAATCCCGGGCTGAACATGGTCACTGAGACGCAGGACCCGAGGACCGTGGCCACGGCAGCCGGCTCACTCCGGATAATAAACTCGCCGGGCTTGAGATAGAGAAGCGGAAGGCCGCTGACCAGAGACCTCATTTAGCCCTGCGGTAGATGGTCTGCCCTACCGACACAAGCGGGACATCGAGTCCGTTCAGGGTCTCTGAATGCCCCATAAAAAGATACCCCCCCGGGACCAGGTGCTCGCAGAGACGGTTCAGCAGCCGTTCCTGGGTAGGCCTGTCGAAATAGATGATGACATTCCTGCAGAAGATGATGTCCATCGGCTCACGCATGCCGAAGTCCCCCTCCATGAAATTAAGCCTCCGGAACCGGACCTTGGCCCGCAACTCCGGCGCGATGCGGACGAGCCCCCTGCTCCTGTCTTTGCTTTTCAGAAGATACCTCTTCTTCATCGCCTCCGGAACCGCCTCGACCGTCTCCATATCGTAGACCGCCTTGACCGCCTTGTCGAGGACCTTGGTGGATATATCGCTGGCAAGGACCATGAAATCGAAACCATGCTGCTGTAGGGCTATATCGCTCAGGACCATCGCCAGAGTATAGGGTTCTTCTCCGGAGGAACAGCCGGCCGACCAGACCATGAGCCTGCGACTGGTGCCAGCCCCGTGCAGGCCAGCCAGTTCAGGCACCGCCTTGTCCGTCAGAAATGCGAAGTGCCGCGGTTCCCTGAAAAAATCGGTCTTGTTCGTCGTCACCTCGTTTATCATCTGGAACAGCTCGCTTTCGATGCCTTTCGGACTGAAGAGATAGTCGCAGTACTCGGCAAAGGAGATCATGCAGAGGTCCCTCAGTCTTCTCCTGAGCCTCGCCTCGAGCATCACCTTCTTCGACTCGTTCATCTTGATGCCGCATTCCCTGTAGATGACCTCGCGCAGGCGGCTGAAGTCCTTGTTCGACATGACCGCGTCAAAGGTGCTCATGGTATGGGTCTTCTCTTTATCGTCCATGGTGAATTATGCGAAACCCTCTCCTGACAAACGTCGGACCGCCGGACGGCAGGTCATCCCGCCATCCTGACGGCCCGTGTCCCGTGTGTCCTATGGGGTGCTCTCTTTTGCGTCCTGGACCATCGCCAGTTCCTCTGACGAGAAGATCCTGTCGATGTCGAGGATGATGATAAAATGATCGTCCTTCTTCCCCATCCCCCTGATAAACTCCGTCCTGAGCCTCGTCCCTATGCGGGGCGCGGGCTCGATCTGCTCAGGCTCGAGGTCGATCACCTCCTGGACCGAATCCGCCAGCGCGCCAAGCACCGTCGTCTCATTTTCGAGGGTGACCTCGACGATAATGATGCAGGTATTGACCGTCTTTTCGGTCTGCGACATACCGAACTTCAGGCGCATGTCGACGACAGGAACCACGCTCCCCCTGAGGTTGATGACCCCCCGCATGAAATCGGGCGTCCGGGGGACCTTGGTGACAGACGTGAAGTCCAGCACCTCGCGGACCTTGGATATATCCACCGCAAAGACCTCGTCTCCGAGCTTGAATGTCAGATATTGCGTCGTCTCGACTATTCCCGTTACGCTCATCGCCCCACCTCCCTAAAACTTTTCGAATTCGGAGTCGTCTGCATCGGCATGCCCGTCGCCGGCCATGTCGAGTGCGATCCCTGCCTTTGTCCCCGCCGGCGCCCCGGCAGCTATGGCCCTGCCCCCTCTGCGTCCCTCATGAGAGATATGGGCCACCTTTGTTTTATTCGGGAGTTTAGCCGAATATCCGGTATTGGCGACTCTTCTGGTGACCCTTGTCTCCTCGCCCGTCTTGAAGAAGGCGATAGACTCCTGGAGGTGTTCGGCCTGCGAGGAGAGTTCCTCCGCGGTAGAGGCCATCTCTTCGGAGGCGCTGGCATTCTGCTGGATCACCTGGTCGAGCTGCTGTATCGCCTGATTGATCTGCTCTGCGCCCGTGTTCTGCTCGTTCGAGGCGCCGCTTATCTCCTGCACCAGTTCCGCGGTTTTCTGAATATCCGGGACAAGCTTGGCAAGCATCTCCCCCGCCTTCTCGGCAACCTGGACACTCGACGTCGACAGATGGCTTATCTCTCCGGCTGCAGCCTGGCTCCGCTCTGCCAGCTTCCTCACCTCGGAGGCGACGACCGCGAACCCCTTGCCGTGCTCCCCGGCCCGCGCCGCCTCGATAGCCGCATTCAGCGCCAGCAGGTTCGTCTGCCTTGCGATCTCCTCGATGATGGAAATCTTGCCGGCGATCTCCTTCATCGCCACCACCGTATCGGTCACCGCCTTGCCGCCCTCCCTCGCATCCGCCGCAGACTTCAGCGCGATCTTCTCCGTCTGCTGGGCGTTGTCGGCATTCTGCTTGATATTCGACGACATCTCCTCCATCGACGAAGAGACCTCTTCAATCGAGCTTGCCTGCTCGGTGGCGCCCTGGGACATCTCCTCAGAGCTGGAGCTCAGCTGCTGGCTTCCAGCAGCCACGTTGTCGGCAGCAGACCTGACGTCGCCTACTATACTTTTGAGTTTGTCGACCATTGCATTCATGGCGCCGGCAAGCTGGCCTACTTCGTCCTTCCGGTTGATGTCAATCGTCTGCGTGAGGTCGCCTTTCGATATCGCCTCTGCAACATCGACTCCTCTTTTGAGCGGCACACTGATAATCCTGGAGATCAATACTCCCAGAAATATTGCCAAGATAACCCCCAAGCAGATAAAGATAATCATAATTCGTGATGCCGAATTCGCCAACGCCGTATTGTCAGCAGAGGTCTGCTTTGCAATACTTATCTTGGATTTCTGAATTCTAGCCACACTCCCCTGCACGGCATTTCTCGCCTTTTCCATCTCACCGTTCCAAAGGGCAAGGGCCTCTGATTTTTTTCCGGTGTTGAGGAGCGCGGCATATTTTCTTTCGTAATCGTCAAACTTCTTGTAACTATCCTGGTATTCCTTGAACGCGGCCCGGCCTTCATCCGTGAGTATCGTTTTTTCAAAAAGCTTAGAAAGCTCATCTATATCTTTATCACGCTCACCCGCAACCTTCGCCCGGTCATTCAGTCTCTCGGTTGTCTCGGCCGCATACATCTCCATCAGGTTGCAGCGCATCCGCTGGAACAGCGCAGCTATCTCATCAATTTGGTTCAGTGGAATTGTTACTTTCTCGTAAAGCTTTGTATCGGCCAGGTTGACCTCATTGATCTTACTGATTCCAACAATTCCTATTGCTCCCGCAATGACAGCGACCAGAACAAACCCTCCCAACAGCTTGACACTTGTCTTGAGATTATAAAACCAGTTCATTGATTTCTCCTTTTGGTATTCGGGTATACGCCACGCCGTTTAACAACTGGACCATCCTCTCTGCCATTTCCGCACATCGCTTTTTCCCCTCCTTGGTTCGTTATGATTGCTCCGCTTCATGAAAACGATCTACTGTAGTTTTTTCACTTTATGGCTATATGAGTTCCTTTTCCTGCATTGTAGCTGCGTTCACGAGGTGTGCGGTGTCCAGGATCAGCGCAACCGTTCCGTCGCCGAGGATCGTTGCGCCCGAGATCCCCTCGACCTGCCTGAAGGCCCTGCCGAGGTTCTTGATCACGGTCTGGTGCTCGCCTATCACGCTGTCGACAACAAAACCGACCCTGTTGCCGTCGACCCTGACGATCACGATCTGTTCGATTTCAGGGGCGGTTCCGTCTATCGTGAACTGTTCACGCAGACGGATATACGGGACGATCTGCCCCCTGACATTCGCAATATTCCTTCCCTGAGCCATCCCGGAATCCCGGGCAGTAAGTTCAACACACTCCTCGACGGCAGAGAGGGGGAGGACGAAGAAGTCGTCCCTGATGCGGACAAGCAGGCCCTCGATGATCGCGAGGGTAAGGGGGAGCTTCAGACTTATCGTCGAGCCCTGCCCCTTCCAGCTGCTTATCTCGATCGCTCCCCTGAGTTCGTCAAGGGTCCGCTTCACCACGTCCATCCCCACCCCGCGACCCGAGACATTCGTGACCGTTTTCGCGGTCGAGAACCCCGGGGCGAGTATCAGGCTGAAGAGCTCCTTTTCCGAAAGCGTTGCGTCCGGGGCTATAAGCCCCTTCTCGATCCCTTTCGCGCGGATGGCGCCGGCATCGAGCCCCCGGCCGTCGTCGGCGATGTCGATGAGCACATGCGCACCGGAATGCATCGCCGACAGATGCACGTTGCCCGCCCGGGGCTTACCGGCCCCCTCACGCTCTTCGGGAAGCTCTATCCCATGGTCGATGCAGTTCCTGATGAGGTGCACAAGCGGGTCGTTCAGCTTGTCTATGACCGTCTTGTCGAGCTCTGTCTCGGCCCCTGACGTGGTCAGCTCGATCTCCTTGCCGAGTTCCTTCGACAGGTCGCGTACGAGCCTCTTGAACTTGCTGAAAGAGGTGCCGATCTGGAGCATCCTGATGCCCATGGTCTTGTCCCTCAACTCGCTGGTCAGCCTCTCGACCTCCTCGGCGATCGAGACGAGTTCGGCATCGTTCCTCCTGGCAGACGTCTGTGACAAACGGGCCTGGACCGTCACGAGCTCTCCGACGAGATTGACCAGGCTGTCGAGCCTCTCGGACGGGACACGCACGCTCGCGGCCGATTCAACCGTCTGCCGCTTTTCCCGGACCTCCTTGACGTGCCTCTGCTCGGCGAGCGCCGACGAGATCAGGCTCTGAGCAGCCACCCCCTCATCGACAAGGAGTTCGCCGAGCCTTTTCTGCTTTCCGAGAACCCTCTCGATGTCTTCAGGCCTCACGTCTCCGCGCTCGATGAGGATATCGCCGAGGCGCTTGTATTCAGACGCGGCCCCGGCCCCCCAGGACTCGTCGATTAGATCGATCTTCAGTTCGGCGCTGTCCTCGACAAAGATAAAGACGTCCCTGATCGCATTGACCCCTTTATTGGTCGTCAGGATAATATCCCAGAAGGTAAAGCAGACTTCGGGGTCAATCTCGCCCAGCATCGGTATTGTGTCTGTATGCGCAATGACATGGCATTTTCCGAGGTCCCTCAGTTCGTTCAGAAGGGGCAGCGGGTTTGTGCCTGTGACAAAAAGCTCAGGGGACGGCTTGAACCGTATGCGGTAGGTGGCCTCTGTATCACGGGCATCGCCGCCACCGGCTGCCGGGGCCTTCGGCGACGCCGGCGCGACCGTCGACGCGGCGGCCGGGACGAGTCTCTTCAACCCTGCAATGATCTCCTGGCCAACGGCCGGGTCGGCCTTCAGGCTGCTGTCCGAGGCGTCCAGCAGTTCCCGTATATAGTCCCTGGCGCGCAGAGTCAGGTCGACAAGCTCCTTCGACACCAGGAGCTTCCCGTTGCGCACAAGGTCGAAGACCGTCTCGACCTCATGTGTGAAGGCTGCGATATCGTCGAACCCGAACATCGCGCCCGAGCCCTTGATCGTATGCATCGCGCGGAAGACCCTGCCGACAACCTCCATGTTGTCAGGTGTCTCTTCAAGTTCCAGCAGGGAGGACTCGAGTTCCGTCAGCAGTTCGGCCGCCTCTTCCTTGTATGTCTGACGATGATTTTCGCTCATCCGAGGACCTTCTTCACGACCGCCAGCAACTGGTCCGGCTTGAAGGGCTTGACGATCCATCCGGTGGCGCCGGCCGCCTTTCCTTCCTGCTTCCGCGAGTCCTGTGATTCGGTCGTCAGCATGATAATAGGCACAAACTTCATCGACGGATTCGCCCGCAGCTGCCTGATGAGTCCGATCCCGTCGAGGTTCGGCATATTCAGATCAGTGATCACCATGTTGATGCCGGCGCCGTCGACCTTTGCCAATGCGTCCTTTCCGTCGACCGCCTCTATCACATCATACCCCGCCCCCTTCAGCGTGAAACTGACCATCTGGCGTATGCTCGCCGAATCGTCGACCGTCATGATAATCTTTGCCATCAGTCTCTTCCTCCGTTCCACAGACAGGTCTTTTCCGCGACGTCCGCTCCGCACGCATTAGCCGAATATCCCGCAGTCTCGACGACCCGGCGTATGTCGTCCGCCAGCCTGTGTCTGAACGAAAGCTTCTTGCCTTCCCGGACATAGGTCCTGTGCGCCGAGCAGAAGAGCTGAAGGCATGCCATATCAATGCCTGTCACCATTCCCATGTCGATGACCAGGGCGTCTACCGCCTCCATGGCCTCCAGCAGTCCGGTCCTGAGTTCCCCGATGCTCTGGATCGTCAGATCGCCTTCGAGAGTCATCCTCCCTGTCTTGTCCGCGTCAATTTCAATCCTCATGCCCGCTTCCCCTTTTCCCGCCGCTCGTCTCAGAACAGTTCGACATTGTCGCCAAGCTCCTCTTCTTCCTGTCCGCCCGCTTCCAGTCTAGCGGACGGCACCGGGCTGCCGCGGACTCCCCCGGCCAGCACCGCCTCATGGATTTCGCGCTCACTTTCCATGGTATAGCGTTTGGCGAGTTCGTGCAACCCGTCGCCGGCCGCTGATGAAGGCTCCGCACCGGGGACCATGCCTTTTTCCGCCGCCGCATCCAGCATCGACTGAAGTTCGGATATGATCACCTCTGCCTTTGTCCTGATAATGTCGTTAAACCGTATCCCTGAGACCAGCGCGGAGATATCGCCCTCGAGCGTCTTCGAAATGCCGGCTATCTGGGAAAGGGCGCCCATGATCTCCCTGTCCTTTTCGAGAAGCTGCTCCACAGCGGCACTCGTGCGCCGCCCCACTTCCTCAGTCGTCCGGACCTGCACCTTAAGATCGCCGGATAGAGAATCCTTCAGATCCGTTGAACCGGCGAGGATAGTCCGTATGCAGCCGGCGCCCTTTGAGATCTCTTCCTTGGCAGTAACTGAAAGCTTCCGTATCTCGTCGGCCAGGACGCCGAGGCCTCTCCCCGCATCCCCGGTCCTCGCCACCTTGATAATGGCGTTGAGGGCCAGCAGGTTGATACTGTCGCTGATCTCCTCGATCCTGGCGACCTGTGTCGACATCCTGCCGACATTGGTGTTCAGACCCGAGATCGAATCGATCATCGACATGTTCACCGTCTTCACATCATGAAGGATGGCGCTGAGGCCCTTCATCTCGTCGCTGATCTGTTCGATGCGATGCCCCCCGGAGCCCTCCCCCTCAAGCATCGTGCTTATATCCTCTACCTGCGCCTCTCCCAGATCCGAGATGGTGGTCAGGTGGCTCGAAATCCCGTCCGCCGCATCCGCAATCGTCCCGACTATCTTCCTGAGCTGATGGATCTGTATCGACAGGGCGTCGCAGATCCACCGCCCGAGAGAATCCCTCTCGCCTTTATTCGGGCAGACCTCCGGGCCCACCTCCGGGCCGCCAAGCCGGGAAGACTTATCCCTCACGTCTTGCAGGGCCTCGCCGACATGCTCCATCTGCTGCCTGCAGATATCATGATACTGAAGCGCGGAGACCACCTCTCCGATCTCCGGCATGATCTGGGACGACCGCCCCTCCATCCTTGCGCATACGAAACCAGCCTGTCCGAGCATCCTCTCCATGTCATCGAGGATGCCGGAGACCCTCTGCTTGGCCATCGCAAGGTCCTCTTCGAATTTGCCGAGACTTTCCGCCATGCGGTTCATGATCGTAGCGAGATTCGCATTCGTCTCTTCGGCCGCCGAGGCTATATCCTCTGTCTCGCCGACTATCTGCCGGGCCAACTCGTCGACGACCTCCGTCATGGTATTGAACTCCGAGTCTCCGAGCCTTGCGGTCTCTATCCTGATGTATATCCCGAGGATCGAAATGGAACGCGACAGGTCCTTGAGATAAACCCTCAGATCGAGAATGGCATTAATCCTGGACGCAAGCGAGTTCATGTCGGTCATGCCCCGCGAGATAGATACGATGCAATTTTCTATCTCGCTGTACGCCGTTTCAAAAAGGGTCTTGAAGGAACCGACATCGAGGCCTGAACCGCCCTCGAGAATGCCGACGATTTTGGAAAGACTGGAGGAATTTTCGCTGAAACGTGACGAAAAGTGCTGGAGCTTGTCGCCTACAGCGATAAACTCGGACTCTGTATCCCGGGCAAGAGACTCCAGGTCTTCCGCCATCCTCTGCAGCGCGGGATTCCACTCCGTGAATATCTCCACGCCAGGAGCAGGCAGCAGGGCATCGGCGCCCGTTACTGCGCCGCCGGATACAGTGCCGTCAGAAGGCGCTTTCCTCCTGCTGAAGAGAGACGTTGCCCAATCGATAAGTGACATAGCGATCAGATATCTCCGGATTTGATCTTCTTCCAGAAGTCGCAGAGCTTGCAGCTCGGCAGCTTCTGTGCATGATCGCCCTGGACAGTGCCGCCGCAAAGAGTGCCTGCCACGAGCCAGCATTTCCTGCCGGAGTTCTGGATAAAGGCGGGACAGGACAGTTTGACCTGGTTGCTGCATTTCATGAAGTCCCAGCATTGTACAGTCTGCATGATACCCCCTCTAATCCCTCATTGTCGGTTGCGTCGCGGTTCGAAGATAATGCTAATAACTTACTGGCAACTCTATAAGTTATATATATATGTCTATATCGGTCATGTCAAATCAAAACTTTAGCCGACCTTTTAACAGGGGAGGGAGGAAGCGGGGCAAACAGGGAACCGCTGCCTTATTGAGTTATTTGACGCAGCAAAAGCTGCAGGGGTCACCCCTGCAGCTTGAACCACCCGATCAGGGTCTTCAGTTCTCCCGCAAGCCTGGAGAGTTCATTCGTAGCCGTATTTATCTGGGCTACCGAGGTCTGGTTCGACCGCGATACAGTCGCAATATTCTCCATGGTCGTCGAGACCTCTTCCACTGCCGTCGACTGCTGCTCCGTGGCCGTGGCGATCAGCCTGACCATATCGAGACAGCGCTCGGAGGCGCCGACAATACGGTCGAGCGACTCCTTCGCCTGTTCGGCTGATCTCACCCCCTCATCGACCTTGTTCTTCCCCTCGGACATGCTCCGTACGGAGGTTTCGGTGTCGCCCTGGATCTTCGTGATCATCCCGGATATCTCGCCTGTCGCCTTCGTCGTCCTTTCGGCCAGCTTCCTGACCTCGTCGGCCACCACCGCAAAGCCCCTGCCCTGCTCCCCTGCGCGGGCCGCCTCGATCGCCGCATTGAGGGCGAGGAGGTTCGTCTGGTCGGCGATGTCCTTGATCACGTTGATGATCTCGCCTATCTGCTGGCTGGACCGTCCAAGCTCCTCCACAATCGCCGCAGACTCGTCCACAGTCCTGGCGATGCTCTTCATCCCGCTGACCGTCTCTTCGACCACCTTCTTGCCGTCCAGCGCGATATGCACGGAATCCTGGGCAGCGGTGGACGCCTCGGTCGCATTCTTCGCCACGTCCATGATCGTCTGGGAGACCTCGGTCGTCGCGGTCGCCGCCTGCTCCATCTGCTGGGCCTCGTCGCTGATGCCATTGCTGATCTGGGCGGTCGTTGCGGAGACCTCCTCTGAGCTGCTGGCGAGCGTCGCCGTCATGTCCATGATCTTGCGGGAGATATTTCGGAGGTTTTCGATCATCCCGTTAAACCCCCTGGCCATCTCGCCGATCTCGTCGTGCGAAGAGACGACCGCCTCATGGGAAAGGTCGCCCTGCGATCCCTGCGCAACCGCCTCGGAAACCGAGCGGACCGGCAGGAGGATCGAACGGACGATACGAAAACTCATGAATCCGGCCGCAAGGAGAACAAAGCCCGACACCACGAGGACTATCAGGACAATGGTTCCTGAGAGCTGGCGCATCTTCTCCTTTGCCTTTTCATAGTTTTTCGACGTCCTTTCGTCCATCGCATTGAGCGCCGCCCTGAGGGGTTTATCCGCCCCCCCGACCGTTTTGTCGAGCGCATGTACATCCTTTTCCCCCTTCATGGCGGCGCTGAGCCTGTCGATGACCGGCGCGTACAGGTCCAGCTCTTCCATCCCCTTCTTTGCCAGGGCCTTCTCCTCGGGCTCGTCGGAGAGTTCGTCATACCTCTTGATATCCTTGCGAATCTCCTCGATATTCTTTTTGAAGTCGGCGATATATTTTTCGTCACCCCGGAGGAGCAGGTCCTTGAAGTCATGGATGGCGTCATCCTGCGCGATAATGGCGTCCATGCCGCTTTCGAGCTGCTTGCCCTCTTGACCTATCATATTTTCGTAACCGGAGGTGAGCGCATTCAGGACGAAGAAGGAGGCCACCGCCATCAGGAATATCACCGCCATCAGGATCCCGCTGAGTCCGTACAGTTTTTTTGAGAGTGTCAGGTTCATGTCTAGTCTCCTTATGGCATTATGCCAGCTGGGCCACGGCGTGCATCTCGTCGTGACCGAGCAGCTTGTCTATGTCGAGGAGTATCAGGAGCCTGTCCTGGAGTTTACCTACGCCCCTGATGAATTCGGACCCTATCCCGCCGGTCATCGGGGGAGGGGGCTCGACCGTATCCGAAGAGAGCCTCAGGACCTCTGATACCGAATCGACGATCAGGCCCACTGTGATGCCGACGTCGACGACCATGATCCTCGACTGTGCGTCAGCCTCTTTTGACCCCAGGCCGAATTTTCTCCTGAGGTTGATCACCGGGATCACCTTGCCCCTCAGATTGATCACGCCCTCGACGTCGGAAGGGGAGTTGGGGACCGAGGTGATGTCCACCATCCTGTTGATCTCCTGCACCTTCAGTATATCGATCGCGTATTCCTCACTCCCGAGCCTGAAGGTCACCAATTGCAGTATTGTCGAACCCGCGGCGGCTGCGCCCATAGTATTTCTCCTTTCAGCTGCATAATCTCCTTACATTATCGGCATTTTCACGAAAAAAGTTAATCACGCGTGTTTACACCGCGTTGACGATCTCGCCGGCCATCTCCTCGATCGCAAGGACCTTGTCCGCGATACCCGCATCGACCACCGCCTTCGGCATGCCGTAGACGACACAGGTCGCCTCGTTCTGGGCAAAGATCCTGTCGCCGGTCTTCTTCATCTCTGCCAGGCCCTTTGCCCCGTCATTGCCCATCCCGGTGAGGATGACGCCGAGAGCCCTTCCCGGGAAGAACTCGGCCACCGAACTCATCAGGGCGTCGACCGACGGACGGTAGACAAAGTTCTCCCTGTCCTCGGATATACTGATGATCGTCTCGATGCCCTTCCTCCTGGCAACGCGCATATGCCCGCCTCCCGGGGCTATATAGGCAACCCCGTTTTTGACCGTCTCCCCCTCCTCCGCCTCCTTCACCGTGATCTGGCTCAGGGAATTGAGCCTCTCGGCAAAGGGCTTCGTGAAGTTCGGAGGCATATGCTGCGCGATCACGATCGGGACGGGAAATTCCTTAGGTATCCGGGGAATAAGGTCCTGAAGCGCGCGGGGCCCGCCGGTGGACGTACCGATCGCCACAAGGGTCACCCTCCGTTCTCCCGTCGATCTCACCACAAGGGGTTTCGGCGGTTCGAGCGCAGTGCCGGCGGCAGCCGGCCGGGCGGCCGGCCTCACCATCCTGCGTGCCACGCCATGCCGGCCGATCGTCTTGACCTTCTCGATCAGCAGCTCCTTGATCTTCACGATATTGACCGAAAGCTCGGAGAGGTTCTTCGGAATAAAGTCGACCGCCCCGCTGTCGAGCGCATCGAGCGTCTCGTGCGCGCCGTCAATGGTCAGCGAACTGACCATGATGATCGGCACGGGAGTTTTTTCCATGATATGCTTGACCGCCGTGATGCCGTCCATCCGGGGCATCTCGACATCCATCGTCACCACATCAGGTTTGAGCGCTGCGACCTTTTCGATAGCCTCCAGCCCGTCCCTGGCGGTGCCCGCGATCGTTATATCATGATCGCTCGAAAGCATCGCAGAGAGGGCATTCCGCATGAACGCCGAGTCGTCGACAATAAGGACCCTTACCATATCTCACCTCTTGCAGCAGCCATAACCTTTACGAAACCCCTTTCCCGATAAGAAGCAACGAATATTCCCTGTCCGGCGCTACATTACGCCCTTGTTGTTCAGATAGGACGAATACTGTTTATCGGTCTTCATGATGTGCTTCTGGAGCCAGTCCTTCAGAAAGCTCATAATCTCGACCGTGATCACGGCCTGCCTGTTGTCGAATTTCTTCTTCAGGTCGAGCACCTGGGCGGTGAGTTTGTCATGCTCCCCCTTGTGGGCTATATACCCCGGATATTTATGTGTTTCGAACAACCTCTCCTCGGTCGCAAAGTGCATCCTCGTGTAGTCGATTAGTCCGGTCAGGACCTTCCCGATCACCTCCTGCCCCTTGCCCACCTTCATCGCCTCATTGAGTTCATTGATCATGCGGATCAGCTCCTTATGCTGACCGTCAATCATCCTGATATTCACGCTCAAGTCGTCCTTCCATTCAATCAATGCCATACCTGTTCTCCTGACTTCTGATATCCGCCCACAAAGTGGGGCCTCCGGTTCCCCTCTACGACCACGGCGGTCTCACGCCACCACTACCCACTATACTCCCTAAACCGGCCCCGATCAATCCGGCCGGATTGTTCTGAATCATGAGGGAAGCTACGTTCTGAACCAGGCGGCCATACCATTGAGGTCGGAGGCGAGCCGGGAGAGGTCTCCCGAGGCCCGCTTGATCTCATGGATCGAACTGCTGAGCTGCCGCGTGATGACCGCAATATCCTCCATGCTGTGAGATACCATGTCGGAGGTTGATGACTGCTCCTCCGTTGCCACTGCGATCCTCTGGACCATATCCGCAACCCTCTCGACGTACTTCACAATGTCCTGGATCGAGTCCTTCGTATCCCGGACCTTCCCGAGGACCACTTCGACAGTACCCCTCTCGCGCTTCATGAAATCGACCGACTCCCGCACCTCTGTCTGCATGCCCCTGACCGTCGCGCCGATGTCGTCAGTCGCCTGGGCCGTCCTTTCGGCAAGCTGCCTGACGCTGTCCGCCACGACCGCAAACCCGCGGCCCTGTTCGCCGGCCCGCGCCGCCTCGATCGCCGCATTCAGCGCGAGCAGGTTCGTCTGCTCGGCGATCTCCCTGATCAGGGTCACCACATTATTGATCTCATCCGACTTCTTTCCGAGCCCCTCGATCTTATCAGCCGAATTCTTGAAAGTGTCGGCGAACTTGTTCAGCTCCGTCGCGGTCTCATTCATCACCACCTGCCCCCTGATCGCCGTAGACTTCATCGTCTGGGCGGCCTCCGCAGCCTCGGCCGCGTTCTTTGCGACGTCGATCGTGGTCTGCGACATCTCTGTCATGGCGGTCGCCGACTGCTCTATCTGCATCGCCTGGCCCTGAGCCCCTTTTTCAAGGACATCGGACGTAGCCGAGAGCTCCTCTGAACTGCTTGCGAGCCCGCCCGTGGCGGTCCTTATCTTGCCGACGATCTCCCGGAGGTTCGTCACCATCTTTGCCATAGCAGTCTTGACCATGCCTATCTCGTCGTTGCCGCCGGCAGCGATCGTATACGACAAATTGCCTTTGGCAACCTCATCCGAGGCCGCCATGAGGTCCGTCAGTGGCCTCGATATGGAACGGTATATCCATACGCCGAAGAGAATCCCGAAGACGATCGCGGCCGCACTGATCGCTATGATCAGCACGGTGCTGAAACGGACCATCCGGTTTACGGTACCGATAGCCTTTTCCTGGTCGTCCCGCGCCGTCGAGACCGTATTTCTGCTCTTTTCGGCCTCGCTCAGCACAATCGCCCTGATCTTCTCCGTGGCCTGCCGGCCCTTCTCCTCCATGGCTATGCGGTTCCGTATCCTTGAGAGGACGCCGTCCCCGGCAAAAAGTATATTCCTGATCGTGCCGAAAGATGCTTCCACGTTCCGGAGGATCTTCTGCGACTCCTTTTCATTCAGCTTAGCCAGGCCCTTTTCAAGGTTCTTCGTGGCCCCATCCATCTTTTCGAATGTCTTGCGGATCTCCGCCTCGGTGCTGTCGACATCCCTGGCATGAGTGAGGGTGAAGAGGCGGGTCGCCAGCCCTTCGACCTTGATCCCGAACGCCAGAAGCTGGGAATTGCTTATAAGAATGTTCGTTGCGATATTCGACTGCCCCATGAATGCATTCTGCCGCTCGGTCTCGACCCCGGTCTTTTCACCCGCAATGACCGCCTCCTGCTCTATGCCCAGCATACCGGCGGAAAGCCGCTCGTCCAGATCCCGGTTGAGCGCCTCCATCGCCTTGGGGTCCTGGCCCGCAGAGGCCATATGCATCCTGACCAGCTCGTCGGTCTTCCCGCTCAACCCTTTATATTCGGCGGAGACCTTGCTGTTTTCCCTGACGTAGGGGTTCTGCATCAGTTTCTGAAACAGCGCGTTCAGCCTCCCTCTGGCGATGATGACCCCTTTTTTGTCCTGTGCCCTCCTGAGTTCGTATATCGCCATCTGAACATCTTTCAGAATCATCTTGACCGCTTCAATATCTCTCAGCCGCGACGATATTGTGCCGACGGCCTGGAGCGAGGTTTCGAAGGCCCCCATGCGGTTCAGCTGCAGAGACTGGATCTTGTTGTCGAGTTCCCTCAGCCTGTTGCCGGTTTCGGCGGTTCTCTGCGTAATGAGGGCATCGGAGGCTGCGGCTTCCTCATCCGCCCTGATCCTGCCCTCCGTGACCGCATAAAGCTCTTCCGCAAGCTTCTTCAGTTCATCGTAGGTGCCAAGGGAGGTCCCGCCTGAGAGCTCCTCAAGAGCAGTCTGGGTGGACCTGACATCGGAAAGGGACTTTTCCGCATCGGCCCGGTAGGCGGTGAACTCCTCACGGGTATGTGCCGCGCTCACCTTGACCAGGTCCGCGGTCACGCCCTGTATCGCCCTCTGGAATTCCACCGTCCGCATCTGAAAGGGTGTGCTTTTTTCGGTGAGATAAAAAAGCTTACTCTTTACAAAACCGAGGCCGATGATGCTCGTAACCGTCACCGCCCCGATGACGGCCAGCACGATGATAAGATTCAAGGTCAGCTTGGTCTTTATCGTCATGATATTTCTCTCTTCACCTCATCACCCTCGCCGGCTCCACGGACTTTACTGTTTAATGTATTTCTTCCCTTCGCCGCCTACAAAATCGATCAGTTTCTGCACTGCGGGCGAAGGTTTACCCTTTGTCAGCAGGATGATCGGCCTGGAGATCTCGGGCGTCTCCGGAGACTTCACTGTGCTGTCAACCACCGCGGCAGGCCCGATGCCTATCGCCTCGGGATTTGCTGCCACATTCTGCCTGACGTCCTCGGCGGTCGTCGCGTCGAGGACCTCTTTAGCAGCCGCCTCGCCATCGAGCATATTCTTGACAAACAGCGAATTTGTCCCGGGGATGAGTTTGCCCCAGACCACTATGATCTGCATATCCTTTCCGCCGACCTCTTTCCAGTTCTGTATCTTACCCGTGAAGATGCCCTTCAGCTGCTCCTTCGTAAGCTTGCCGACCGGATTGTCTTTCTGCAGAAGCACCACGATACTGTCCTTCCCGATCGTCACCTGCTGAAACGCGGCCGGGTCTTTGACCTCGGCGCCTTCCTTCTTCATCAGGCCCATCCAGTCGTCAAACGTGAGACCCGCGGAAGCAGCGTCCACATTTCCCTTTTGCAGGTCGATCAATGCATTCTTGGGGCCGGACGATATGATGGTGAGCCTGTCGCCCGTCGCCTTCTCAAAGGCCTCCCTGACAGGCTTCAGCACATTTTCGGTCGGCGCCGCGCCGGCTCCGATCTTTATTTCACCTGCAGACGACATCCCGCCCGCGCCCAAAAGAAGCACGGCAGAAACTGCAAAGGCCAAACACATTTTCCTCATCACAAACCTCCCGCGAAGTATTGAGATAAACTGATAATCTACCCGCTTCCCAATGGGAAGGCTAGGAGATCCTGAAGCCCGATGTCGCGCTTTTCAGTCCCTCGGCGATGGTCACCAGCCTGTCGACCTCATGCATGACATCGACGGACATGGTCTCCATATTCCTGGCAATGTCCGAGGTCCTCTCGATGTTCCGCGCGACATCGTCCGACGCCGCCGACTGCTCATCGACCGCGGTCGCGATATTGGTGATCTGGTCCCGCACCTTCTGGATCGAAGCAACGATTGATTCCAGAACGTTATTCAGGTTTGCAATATGCCCGGCCGCCTTTGAGACACCCTTGGAAGACTCTATCATGGATTTCGCTGTCTCTTCGGAGTCCGTCTGCACTGCCCCGATCCGGCCGGAGATGTCGTTCGTCGCCTTGATCGTTTTTTCAGCGAGCTTTCTCACCTCGTCCGCCACAACCGCAAAACCCCTGCCCTGTTCTCCGGCCCGGGCCGCCTCGATGGCCGCATTCAGCGCCAGCAGGTTGGTCTGGTCCGCGATATCCTTGATGACGCTGACGATATCTCCGATCTCGATGACCCTGTTGTTGAGCTTCTCGACCATCGCGGCAAGCTCGGTGGTCGCGGTATTGACCTCGTTGATCGTGACGACGGTCACGTCCGTGATCTGCTTGCCGCTCTGCCCTATCTCCATCGCCTCGGACGACGAGTCGGCCGCCACGGAGGCGTTCTTCGCAATATCGGTGATCGTCTGGCTCATCTCTTCTGCGGAGGTGGCGATCTGGGCAGCCTGCCCCGACTGGTTCTGCGCGCCTTCGGCCGTCATAGCGGTCCTGTCCCTCAGGACACTGACCGCGGCAACCACCTGACTAGCCGAAACGAGGATCTTGTCGATCATCTCCCTGTACGAATGCAGCAGCATATTCATGCTCCCCGCAAGGACTCCGATTTCGTCCTTCCCTTCATAGGCTATCGACACGGTAAGGTCTCCCTTTGCGATCGCGTCCACGCCTATGGCAAGGTCCTCGATCGACGACGAGACACTCCGCGCAATCATGGAAGCCACCGCAATAAATATACCCACACCGATCACGATGATCAGCAGAAACTCCAGCAGCACCTTTCTGAACTGGACGCTGACATCGTCGATGTAGATGCCGCTGCCGATGATCCAGCCCCACGGCCCGAAGCCCTTCACATACGACAACTTCTGCACCGGCTCGGCAAGGCCCGGCTTCGGCCACATATAATAGACGAAACCGGCCTTGTCTTTTTTCACCGTCTCGACAAACTCGATGAAGAGTTTCTTCCCCCGCGGGTCTTTCTTGTCGGACATGTCCTTGCCCTCCAGCTCGGGCTTGTCCGGATGCATCAGCATCGTCGGATGCATATCGTTGATCCAGAGGTACTCTTTCCCGTCGTAGCGCATCTGCCTGACGATATCCAGCGCCGTCGCCTTCGCCTCCGCCTCGGGCATCTTCCCCTCCGCGGCGAGCTGCTGGTAGTGTTCAACGACCCCGTACGCTGTTTCGACGATGTTCCGTGTCTTTGTCTGTTTTTCGGCGAGCATCGTACTCCTGATCTGAAAACCCGCGACAAGGGTCATCGCCACGGTCGCGATCAGGGAGAAAAAAACGATGAGCCCGAACTTGTACTTCATCCTGAGGTTCCTGAGAAATGTATTCATGCGGACAGATCTCCTTGACCGTTTGCTGATTCTTTATTGCCCTGCGCAGGGTGACGCGAAGCGTCGGAGGACCTGGTGCAGATAAGTCTTGATCCGTTTTTCAGAAGCCGAAATCCTTCAGGAGATCGTCGACATCCGACTGCGAGACCTGCTCGTGAGACTCCGCCTCCGCTTTGGGGCCGGCCTCCATTTTCACGCCAAAGGTCGATATCAGCCGGACGAGTTCTTCCTCTATCTCGCCGACGAGGGTGATGACCTTCTTGATAGTCTGGCCGGTAATATCCTGAAACGACTGGGTGGTGATCAGCTCCGTAAGGTCGTCTTCCAGCATATTCTTGTATTTTCTCAGGAACTCGGCCGACTCGGCCGGTTCCTTAACCTGCCGGATCGCCGCTGCCAGTTCGTCCATGCTCAGCATATGTTTTTCGACAATGCTCATCGTCTTGTTCGCCGCCTCTTCGGTCTTGGTGATGACAAACTGGAGCCGGTCGATTGCGTTCGGCATCTCGGACTGGGCCATATCCTTCAGCTTGGGGTCAAGCGCCTCCTTGAAGCTCTTGATCGAATCGTGCATCTTCCGGGTGACCTTGCCGACCTCCTTGAAAAGGTCCCCCTGTCCCTTCTTCATGATCTCCTCGATCGCCGCATCCGCCCTTTCCTGATCGTCCCTGTTCAGGGCGTCGAGGAAGCTCATGATGTCGTCAAAGAGGAGATACCGAGGGTCGTTCGGGCTTATACCCTTCTTCTCGAAAAACTCCTTCGCGTCATGGAACTCCTTCACCTTGACCTCTCCGGCCATCGTCTGGACGGTCCTGGTCACCTCGACCTGGTCACTGCCCTCTGTCTCCTTCACGTCCACGACAATATCCTCGAACAGACTGACGTCCTCGGAAGGCAGGAGTTTTTTCGTGTCGAGCAGAACGACGAGCCGGTTGTTCAGCTTGGCGACCCCCTCGATCTGGCCGGTGTCCTCCTGCAGGAATTTTTCCGGGTGTTCAATCTCCGATTCATCGATGTTGATGACACCCGTAATGCCGTCGACCAGCATGCCGAAGGTCATCCTGCCGCTGGAGACCACGATCACCTTGGTGTAGGCGTTTCCCCCGTCACCGAGGCGGACGAGTTTCTTGAGGTTGACGATGGGGATGACCGCTCCCCGCAGGTTTGTAACGCCTTCGATATAATCGGGCGCGTGAGGCATGCGGGTGATGACCGGCATGCTGATGATCTCGCGCACCTTGAGGATCGGGATGGTATATTCGCTCGAATTGAGATTGAACCCTATGTACTGCTGCATGACGCCTCCTTTGGGCTACATTTTCTTCAGGCCAAGGACATTCCGCGAAATCCCCGCCAGATCGATGATAAGGACCACCTTCCCGTCGCCCGTGATTGTCGCCCCGACGATGTACGCCGCGTTCGTGTCGATGCCCTCGACCGTCTTGATCACCACCTCTTCCTGGCCGAGGAGCTCATCGACCGTGATGCAGAAGCGGCGGTCGCCTATCGCGATGACGATGACATAGCGGTATTCCGCATCCCCGCCGACGCCGTAGCCGAGAATGTCGGAGAGCTCGAAAAGCGGGAGGACCTTGCCCCTCACCACCAGAACCTTCTGCCCGGAAACGTTCTCTATATCCTTCACCGCAACCTTGAGGGTCTCCTCGATCGGCGCCAGCGGGATAGCATACTGGTTGGTGAGAGACCGGACCATCAGGGCATGGATAATCGCCAGGGTCAGGGGAATATTTATCCTGAAGGTCGTGCCGACGCCCCTTTCGGTCCTGACCTCGACGTACCCGTTGAGTTTCGAGATATTCGTCTTGACCACGTCCATCCCGACCCCGCGGCCGCTGAGCTCCGTCGCAACATCCATCGTCGAAAAACCGGGCATGAAGATGAGGTTGATCGCGGTTTCGTCGTTCATCCGCTGGGCCTCTTCCTCGGTAATCAGCCTCCTCTCAAGGGCCTTATTCTTCACCCGCTCGACGTCTATTCCCTTGCCGTCGTCAGTGACCTCTATGATGATCTGGTTGCCCTGCTGGAACGCATTGATCGATATACGCCCCTTTGCGCTTTTGCCCTTTTTCACCCGCTCCGCGGATGTTTCGAGTCCGTGGTCCACGGAGTTTCTGATAATATGGACCATCGGGTCTCCGATATGTTCGATGACCGTCCGGTCGACTTCGGTCCCTTCGCCCGTGATGACCAGTTCGATATCCTTGCCGATGCTGTTGGACAGGTCCCTGACTAGCCTGGGGAACTTGCTGAAGACCTTCTTCAGCGGCTGCATGCGCATCTTCATCACTGCCAGCTGCATGTCGGAGGTTACCAGGTCGAGGAACGAAACCGTGCCCATGAGGCTCTCGACATAGCTGTCGCCGCCGTATTTTTCCTCCAGGTAGTTGCCGATATTCATGAGGCGGTTTCTGACGAGGACGATCTCCCCGGCCAGGTCCATGACCTTGTCGACCTTGCCGACATCGATCCTCAGCGTCTGACTCGGCTCTTTTGTCTGCGCGGCGGCAATAGCCCGGTCCTCAACCGCGGGAGCATCTCCCTCCGGCCCCGCAGGCTGGTCCAGTACGACCTCAGGAATTTTCACCTCACTCCTGCCTGCGGGAATACCGCCCGCAGGCTGTTCAGCAGCCGGCCCCGCGCCCTCCTCCCCGGCGGATGCCCCGGCCGGCCCAGGAGGCGGGGACGACACAACAGGAGTTTCCGGCGCCGCGGGCGCCGTGCCGCTGAGGGTCGCGTCGAGTTCCTGAAGGAGCGCCGAGGTGTCCTCCTCTTTCCCGTCCTTCACCTTGATATGCTGCAGCAGGAGTCTGAGCATATCCACGCTCTTGAGGATCACGTCCATGACAGGGGTCGAGACGGACATCTCGTCGTCGCGCAGCTTCTTCATAATGCTCTCGGCCTTGTGGGCGACATCCACCATATGCTGGAACCCGAGAAAACCGGCCGCGCCCTTTATCGTATGCATGCTCCTGAAGATCTCGTGGAGAATATCCTTGTCATGCCCTTTGGTCTCCAGCTCGATGAAAAGGGGATCGATTTTTTCAAGGGACTCCTCGGCCTCGGTCACGAAGTCGGCTACAATCTCTTCCATTTCATCGGCCATGTATCACCTCAATAGGGGGAATTAAAGGGAATGCACAGGAGATCATTTCCCCAGTCTCTCGAAGATCTTGTCCATCTTCTCCTTCAGGATCTCTGCGGTAAAGGGCTTGACCACATAGTTGTTCACCCCGGCCTTGATCGCCGTAATCACCTTGTCCTTCTCGGCCTCCGCCGTCACCATAAGGACCGGGAGCTCCTTCAGTTCGGCGTCGCTCCTGATCTTCTGGAGCAGCTCCAGCCCGTCCATATTCGGCATGTTCCAGTCGGAAACGACAAACTGAAATCCGCCGTTCTTGAGTTTAGAAAATGCCTGGGCCCCGTCTTCGGCCTCCTCGATATTTTCGTACCCGAGCTGTTTGAGGATATTCTTCACGATGCGCCGCATCGTCGAAAAATCGTCCACCACGAGTATCTTCATTTTAAGATCAAACATTGTCAGGTCCTCCCTTTCCGAACATCTGTTTCAGGATCAGCACTATATTTTCGGAAACCTTGTCCGCGGTCACCGGCTTGACCATGTATGCCGAGGCCCCCGCCGACATCGCCTTCTCCCTTTCCTCCGGATCGGCCTCCGTCGTCACCATGATAATCGGTATGTGCTGAAGGTTCGCGTCGGCCTTCACGTTTTTTATCAGTTCGAGCCCGTCCATATAAGGCATATTCAGGTCGGTCAGCACAAGGTTGATGGTATCGGTTCCCAGCTTTTCTATCGCGTCGAGGCCGTTTTCAGCGGTCACCACGGTATACCCCTTGGATTTCAGATAGAGGCTCAACAGTTTCCTTGTTGTCTGGCAATCATCCACGACAAGAATCTTCATATATCATCCTCTCTGGTACACAACTACCTTGTTGATAATCACCGGCCGGAATGCCCGGGTGACGCTGTGCAGGCTCTCCGACGAACCGACGAAGAGGTAGCCTCCCGGCTTCAGACTGTTATACAGGAACGAGACGACCTTCTGTTTCGCCTTGTCGTCGAAGTAGATAAGGACGTTCCGGCAGAAGATGACATCAAAACTGCCGATCGTCCTTATCTTCTTCTCGTCGATGAGGTTTATGTTCGAGAAGGTGACCGGCCTCTTCACTGCGGCATCGAGCTCGAAGTTCATCTGCCCGTTGTCCCTGAAATACTTCTTCATGTAGGGTTCCGGAACATTCCTGATGGAATACGAGTTATACACCCCCCGCCGCGCGGACGCCAGGACCTCGTCGCTGATGTCGGAGCCGAGGATCTCGGTCCGCACGCCGGCAATCTTTTCGGCCAGCATCATGATCAGCGTATAGGCCTCTTCCCCCGTAGAGCATGCAGCGGACCAGATCCTGATGTCCTTCGCCTTCTTCTGTGAAAGCACCTTCGGGGCAATCTGGTCGATGAAGACGTCGAGCTGCTGCGGTTCCCTGAAAAAGTAGGTTTCGTTCGTGGTGATCGCATCGTACAGCCGGGACAGTTCGTCCCCGTTGGTGCTGTAGCGTAAATATTTCAGATAGTCTTCAAATCCGCTCAGGCACTTGTCCTCGATCCTCTTGACCAGCCTGTTTTCTAGCAGGTATTTCTTCGTATCGGGTATGAAGATACCGCACTTTTCGTAGATGAAATCCCGGAAATCCCGGAATACGGGGTCCCTGAGAACAATCGTCATGAGGACACCTGCAGGCAGCGGTCCGCGATCAGCCGGAGGCGCTCATCGAAGCCGGCCATGCGTGCGACAAGCGCATCCCGGTCGATCTCAAGAAGCGCCCGCATAGCCTCTTCCAGGACATCCTGGTACCGCTCCGTCCCGAGCATGCCCAGGATCGGCGCGAAGGCTTCAGGGTCGGCGATTTTCCCCAATGCGCCGACAGCGGCCTTCCGCACATGGCTGTCGTAGTCGTCCACCGCATCGAGAAGGGCAGACTTCGATTCTTCGTCTCTGATATCCGCAAGCGCCCTGATACTCGCCCTCCGTACATCGCGCACGTCGACCTCGATGCATTTGATCAGCCGCGGTACCGCAGCCGCGCAGCGGAGGTCGCCGATGAGCTCGATCGCGATCACCCTGCCCCGGTACCGTATGGAAGGATCGGTCAGCGTCTCTACGAGCGCCTCGCATGTGGCGAACTCACGCAGGGAACTCCTGATCATATACAGCCTGTCCTCCCACTCGGGGTCCGACGGTTCAAGCGAGCCGCCTGCGTCGATCACGCACTTGACCGCGCGCGGATCCTTCAGCCCGGCAAACCCTCTCAGCGCAATAAACCGCTCGTCCCAATCCCCGCCCGAGAACATCGCAAGCAGGAGGTCGAGCGTACCGGGCACCGCGGGGACAATACCTATCTGGAGCAGGCTTTTCAGGGCTGCAGTCTTTTCAAAATCTTCGGCCTGAAGCATATGCTGCTCGAGGGCGTGCTGCGCCGACGGGAAACCCAGCCTCCCGAGAGTCTCGATCGCCGCATACCGGATAGTTCCGGACCCGCTGCCCAGGAGGCCGATGATCGGTCCGACCGCGGCCTCGTCCCCGAGCACGCCGAGCGCCTCAAGGGAGGAGAAGCAGACCCATTCCTCATCATCGAGGACTTCGACCAGCATGGGGATGGCTTCCCGGAAGTCGAGCGCCCCGAGGGCCTTGGCTGCCGACGCGCGCACATTGGCGTTCGGGTCCCTGAGCATCGGCACGATCTGTCCGGGGTCTACATCGAACCTGATGTCCATCAGCAGGTCGATGCTGAATTTCCTCACATCGTCATCCTTGTCCTTCAGCAGCGGGTAGAGGAGAGGCACGGAGACCGGGCCGATATCCCGGAGCATGATGATCGCCGTGTTCCTCAGAAACGAATCCTCGCGGAGAAGGGGGAGGACCATGTACGCGACCGTTTCGCCTCCGATGGAGATGAGCGAACGCATGGCCGCGTCCTGTACCCCGGGACTCTCATCCCGCAGCGCGCGTATCAGGGGGTAAATGCCCCTTTCATCGCCGCCGGCAAGCTCCTCGGCGGCGTTCCGCCTCTTGGCTGCATCGGGATGTGAAAGATCCTGTATCAGCTTCCGGATTTTCTGTGGTGGCATCATCGTATTGTATCGGCCTTTCTCGTTATTTTCTTTAATGGGTCCATATAAGGATATATATAGATATATTCCCGTACTATATCAAGCGGTATTTTCGAGCTTGGTCTTCAGCCTGATAAGCGCCTGTGTATGGAGCTGGCAGACCCTGCCTTCGGTCAGGTTCATTACCTTGCCGATCTCCTTCATCGTCATCTCCTCCCAATAATAAAGGGACAGCAAGAGTTTCTCCTTCTCGGGAAGAAGGTCGATAAGCCGGGCGAGCAGCGCCCTGCGCGTCTCGTCTTCGAGGAGAGACAGAGGATCGCGCGCCTGGGGGTCGGGGATGCATTCCAGGATATTGAGCCCCTCGTCCGTCCCGCCGTTGGCCTCGAAATCCTCGAACCTGAAGGAGATCGATCCGCTCGCCTCCTGGAGGGTCTTGTAATATTCATCAAGTGTCAGTTCCAGAACCCCCGCCACCTCTTCGTCCTCAGGCATCCGGCCCAGCTCCTTTTCTAGCCTGTTATGGGCGGCCTTGATCTCGCTGACCTTCTTCTTCGTGGAACGGGGAACCCAGTCGACGGCCCTGAGTTCATCGAGCATCGCCCCCTTGATCCTGAACTCGGCGTAGGTCTTGAGTTTCCCCTTGCCGGTTTCATATTTTTCGACGGCGTCCATCAGTCCGATCAGACCGGTGCTGATCAGGTCATCGATCGTCAACTGGGGAGGCAGTCGCCAGAGAAGCCTGCTCGCCGTATATTTGATATAGGGCAGGAACTCCCGGATAATCTCCTCTTTTTCTTCTTCACTGAGGCCCTTCGAGAAGTCATACGGCATAGTAAAGATTATACTATAGCAACGGTGCCGTTTGGATAAAAAGGATGCCGGAGCCGTGAACCCTGGCCGACCCCCGCCCCCCCAAAGCTATGCCGGCACATTCCGTTCTCCCCTGAGGAGGTTTCCGATGAACAGCTGAAGCGTTCCTTTCACCTTTGCCCTGTTGTCCGTGTGGAGTTTCGAGGCGATCTCGGACACCTGGCGCGACGCATCACACCCCGGATACTCGTCGAGGAACGCCTTCTGCTGCCGCACCGCATTTCTGACGGACTCGTCCAGGGGCACATACCCGAGGTAGTCGAGCGAGATATTCAGAAACTTCTCGGCCGCCAGGGAAAGCCTCCGGAAGACCTCGATCGCGTCGGCCGAGTTTTTCGCGGAGTTCACCAGGACCCTGAAGTCCTTCTCCTGGTAGTTGGTGAAGAGCACCTTGATCAGGGCATAGGCGTCCGTCAGCGCGGTCGGCTCGGGCGTGGTGACAATGACGATCTCCTGCGACGCGATGCAGAAGAAGGCAACGTTCGCCGAGATGCCGGCCCCGGTGTCGATCAGGAGGTAATCGATATTCGCATCGTAGTTTTCGAACTCCGCGATCAGCCGCATCCGCTGGAACTCGTCAAGCTCGGTCATCTCCTGGACCCCCGAACTCGCCGGGAGTATCCTGATCCCGTGGGGCCCCTCGATCACGACCTCCTTCAGCATCTTCTCCCCGTTGATGACATGCTGGATATTATATTTCGGCGCCAGATCGAGCAGGACATCGATATTGCTCAGGCCGAGGTCCGCATCTAGGATCATCACCTCTTTGCCGAGCCTCCTCAGTGCGATCGCCAGATTGGCGACCATGTTCGTCTTGCCGACCCCGCCCTTGCCGCTGGTCACGGTGATCGTCTTGACGGACTTCTGCCGGTGATCAAACGCCATAGTATTCCCCGCCTTTCAGGATCAGGCCTGCGAGCCGCTCGCTCGTCGGAAAGGATATATCCTGCGGCACCCTCTGGCCGGTGGTGATATACCCGACAGGCTTCCGGTAGAGGCGGGAGAGATTATAGAGCGAACCGAAGCGCGCCGCCTCGTCCACCTTCGTGAAACCTATGCAGTCGATCGGGAGCTCCCGGTAGTATTTATGGGATTCGGCCATGAAATCTCCGTCGCTGTGGGCCGACATCAGCAGATGCGTCTCGACAGGCACCCCGAGGCGGTAGATCCCCCGGAGTTCTTCGATATACCCGGCGTCGCGCGGGTTTCTGCCGGTCGTATCGATAAAGATCAGGTCCCGGTCGGAAAATTTCGAGAAACTCTTCTTCAGGTCGGGGATCTCGGAGACGACGTCCAGGGGAATACCCATTATGCGGGAGTAAATCCGCATCTGCTCTATCGCACCGATCCGGTAGGTATCGAGGTTGATGATCGCCACCTTCCTGCCGTTCTTCATCGCCCGGGCCGACAGTTTGGCGATCGTCGTAGTCTTGCCCACTCCTGTAGGTCCGATCATGACGATCGCCTTCCTCGCGCCGATCGAGCCGCAGGTCTCCAGGTGGTCGGTCATAGCCGCGACCATGTCGTCCAGCCCCCCGGCTTTTTCGCAGAGGCCGAAGGCAAGGTCTTCATCAATCCTCCGCTTCTTCAGATAGGCGAGCATCTTCCTCCTGTCCTCGGGAAGCGTCATCTCGTAGCCGCGGTCGCGCATCTGCGCAAGCGTCTTCTTCAGCTCCCCGATGTCGGTCTTCAGCTGCCGGATGCTCTCTCCCTCTGCTGCAGTCTCGGGCCGCGGAGACGAGGGGGCGGCGCCTTTCGGGGCGGCCGGATGCACCGTCCGGTCTGCGGTCATCGGGCGGGCGGGCGGGCCGGGCGTCAACTGGTTCGCCCTTCCCTGCCTCCCCTGGGGTTCGTAATCCACCGCCGCCGTCACCTCCACACACGGTCTCAAACCGGATTGCTCGTCGGACGAAAGGATGACGGCGTCATTGCCCATCTCCTGCTTCACCATCACCAGGGCCTCGCTGAACGTTCTGGCCTGAAATTTCTTAATCTTCATATCTCACCATCCCTAGGGTATAGATTCGCGCGGCAGAGGAGATCTCGGCGTTCGAAAGCACCACCACTGAAGGCAGGAACTTTTCCATCAGTTTCTTCAAATAGCGCCTGATCTGGGGGGAACAGAGGATAATCGGCTGGATGCCCTTCAGCCGGTCGTTGCTGAGTATTTTTTCGATGCCCTTCAGGAGCCTGTTAACGGTCTCCGGGCTTATCGCCTCACCGTTTTCGACGGTCTGGTAGACGACCCGCTCGAACTTCGGGTCCAGGGTCATTACCGGGATACTCCCGTCGCGGGTCACATACTGCTTTGTGATGAATCTCGACAGTGCCTGTCGCACATGCTCGGTCAGGATCTCGATATCCTTGGTCATGGGGGCGTAGTCCACCAGCGTCTCGAGTATCGTCACCAGGTCGTTGATCGGGACGCGTTCGCGGAGAAGGTTCTGCAGTACACGCTGGACACCGCCCAGGCTGAGATGGACCGGTATCAGCTCGTCGATCAGCTTCGGATAGCTTTTGGAGACCGAATCAAGGAGGTTCTGAACCTCCGTCCTGGTGAGCAGTTCGCTGCAATGCTTCTTGACCAGCTCGGTCAGGTGCGTGGCGATGACGTTCGCGGGGTCGACCACCATATAGCCCTCCACCTGGGCCTTCTCCGCCTCTGTTTCCGTGATCCAGTACGCCGGCAGGCCGAAGGAGGGCTCCTTCGTCGGTATGCCCGCTATGGCGCCGGCAGGTCCCGCGGCAACCGCAAGCAGGTGGCCCATCATGATTTCATTCCTCACGATCTCGATGCCGCGGATCGAGAAGCTGTATTCATGCGGCCTCAGCTGCAGGTTGTCCTTGATATGTATCGGCGGAACGATGAAGCCGATCTCCGAGGCCAGCTGCCGCCTCATCGCCTTCACCTTTGCCAGCAGCTCTCCCCGGCCCTCCTCGACAAGGGGGATGAGACCATACCCTATCTCGAGGGTCAGGGGGTCGAACTCTACAAACGACTCTATCTTCGGCTCTTCCTTCGGGGCCGCCAGTTCCTTCTCTGACGGCGCGACCTCCGCGGGCGTCTTCGCGAATATGTATCCGAGTCCTCCGGCCGCCGCCGCGATCACCAGGAACGGCACGTGCGGGAGTCCCGGCACGAGTCCGAGCACGGTCAGGATGGCCGATGTGGTCAGCAGCACCTTCGGGTTGACGAGGACCTGGCTGGTAATGTCTTTCCCCAGGTCGGTCTCCTTGCCGGCGCGGCTCACGACAAGACCGGCGGCGGTCGACACGAGCAGCGCTGGTATCTGCGCGACAAGCCCCTCGCCGATCGTCAGGATCGTGTAAGTGCTCGCCGCGTCCTTGAGTGCCATACCGTACTGGACAACGCCGATGACCAGGCCGCCGATAATATTGATCCCGGTGATGACTAGACCGGCGATCGCATCGCCCCGGACGAACTTGCTCGCACCGTCCATCGCGCCGTAAAAGTCGGATTCCTGCGCGATGACCGACCTGCGCCTGCGCGCCTCTGTCTCGTCGATAAGCCCCGTATTGAGGTCCGCGTCGATCGCCATCTGTTTGCCCGGCATCGCATCGAGGGTGAAGCGGGCGGCAACCTCGGCGATCCTGCCGGCGCCCTTGGTGATAACCACGAAATTGACGACCACCAGGATCAGGAAGATGATGAACCCGACCGCATAGTTTCCCCCGACCACGAAGTTGCCGAAGGCCATGATCACGTGGCCTGCGGCCGCCGTCCCCTCGTTGCCCCTGAGCAGGATCAGCCTCGTCGAGGCGATGTTCAGCGAGAGCCGGAAAAGAGTCGTCACAAGTAGCAGCGACGGGAATACCGAAAAGTCCAGCGGTTTGAGGATATACACGGAGGTGACGAGGATCACGACCGAAAGTGCGATCGATATCGACAGCAGGAGGTCGAGGATCAGGGGGTGTAGCGGCAGAAGCATAACCCCGAGGATCGAGACGATACACAGTGCGATGAGGACGTCGCCCCTCTGCTTTACAAGCTCGAGGAATTTCATGCGGCCACCCCGCGCAGTCTCTGGATGTAGGCCAGAATCCGCGCAACCGCCCGGTAGAGCTCCTCGGGAATGACGGTGCCGAGTTCCCGCTTGTACAGGAGCCGGGCGAGGGGCTTGTCCTCGACGATCGGCACACCGTGCTTCCTTGCGAGTTCCCGGATTCTCCCGGCCAGGGCGTCGGCGCCCTTGGCAACCACCGTCGGCGCGGCCATCGTCTTTGCCTCATACCGCAGGGCTATCGCCAGATGCGTCGGGTTCGTGATTACCACCGTCGCCTTCGGCACCTCCTGCATCATCCTCTTCCGGGCCATCTCCCTCTGGAGAGTCCTGACCCTCGCCTTGATCATCGGATTGCCCTCGGATTCTTTCGACTCCTCTTTGATCTCCTCCGTGCTCATCCTGATAGACCGCTCAAACTGCCACCTCTGTACGATATAGTCGACGAGGCCGAAGGTGAAGAAGACCATAAAACCGTAGAGAGCGGCCTTTGTGATAAGGGCTCCGGAGGCAGCCGCCAGCCTGGTCATGTTCATCTCCATCAGCGAAGGAAGCACGAAGACGTCGTTCTTCATGATGCGGTACAGGAGATATCCGCCGACCACGAATTTGAAGAAACTTTTGAAGGTCTCGACCAGTCCGGTCATCGAAAAAATCCTCTGGAGGCCCTTCAGCGGGTTCAGTCCGTCGAACTTCAGCTCAAAGGGCTTCATGGCGATCCCCCCCTGAAAGACGTTCGAGGCAACTCCGAAAACGAGCGCTGCCCCGAGAAACGGCATGATCAGGATCATCGTCTGGACCGCTGCGGCCCTCAGCACTGTAAAGGGCTCTGTCCCGTACTGCAGGCTCAGGAACCTGCTCATCGTCTCCATCATCGAACCCATGACGAACCTGCCGCCAAAGAGAAAGATGAGGAGGATGCCGCCAATCGCCGCGATCGAGCTGAGATCGCGGCTCCGCGGAACCTTGCCTTCCTCCCGGGCCTTCTGCCGCCTTCGCGGCGTGGCTTGCTCTGTCTTCTCATCGTACTCGGCCATCGCCCGCCGTCATCCTTTCGCCAGCGAGATGATCCGCATCATCTCCTCCCTGATATCGCCAAAGGAGCCCTCCAGCACATGGATCAGCACCGGAAGGCTCAGGAGCATCACCAGAAAGCCCAAAACGATATAGATCGGGAAACTCACAAAAAATATATTCATCTGGGGGGCCGCCTTGTACAGGAACCCAAGGAGAAACTGGACGATCACCATGCCGACCGTCACCGGGGCCGCAAGCTTGAGCCCGATCACGAACATCTTCCCGATCAGGGCCACGGCCTCCGGCATGAGCGCATTCACATTGATCTGCCCGGCAGGCAGGATATCATAGCTCTTGACGAAGATATAGATCAGGTCATGATGGGCATCCATCGCCAGAAAGAGGAGCATGGCGATGATCCCCTGGAGCTGGGCGATCTCGGTGGACTGGCCGAACTCCGGATTGAAGACAGTCGCGATCGAAAGCCCCATGGTGTTGCTCATGATCTGACCCGCCATCTCGAAGGCGAGGAAGACAAAGCGCACCGACAGGCCCAGTACCATCGAGAAGACCACCTCCTTCATCACGAGCAGGGGCAGGCTGGCCTCGCCGATCCTGAATTCGACGACCGGGGTAAGGATCAGCGAAATAGCAAGCAGGAACCCGATCTTGAACTGCACGGGGAAGTTCTTGCTGCTGAAAAAAGGAATCATGCTCAGAAAGATTCCCGCCCGCACCATGATGAAGAAAAAGTTTGGCAGATACTTCGCAAACGCCGCGGTATCAGGCATGACTGTCTCCTCTCATTTTCTGCCGGCCTTTCATCTGACGTACACCGGTATTTTCTCAATGATGTTGACCGTAAAGCTTATCAGGACCTGCGCCATCCAGGGCAGAAGAAGAAAAAGGCAGGCAAAGACCGCCACTATCTTCGGAACAAAGGTGAGCGTAAATTCCTGGATCTGGGTGATCGCCTGGAAAAAACTTATCAGCAGGCCGACCAGCAGGCTGACCGCAAGCGCCGGTCCAGAGGCCATAAGGATCGTCTTGAAGACCTCTCCTGAAATTTCCTTGACCAGTTCGACGGTCAATGGAAACTCCGCACGATCGATCCGATTACAAGGTTCCAGCCATCGACCAGCACAAAGAGGAGGAGCTTGAATGGCAGGGAGATCATGACCGGCGGCAGCATCATCATACCCATCGAAAGGAGGATGCTCGACACGACCATGTCGATGATCAGGAAGGGAATGAAAAGCAGGAATCCGATCTCGAAGGACGTTTTCAGTTCGCTGATCGCAAAGGCCGGCACCACCACCCTGAGGGGGAGGTCGAGCGGCTGCGCCGGCACCTTCTCTTTCGCGAGGGTCAGGAAGAGCGCAATGTCCTTCTGGCGCGTCTGCCTGAGCATGAAGGTCTTGACCGGCGGTTCGGCCCTCTTGAACGCCTCACCCATGCTGATCTGCTTGTCGATATACGGGTTGATCGAGTCTTTCGTGATCGTCTCGACCGTCGGCCCCATGACGAAGAGCGTCAGGAAGATCGAAAGCCCGATGATCACGGGGTTCGGCGGGATCTGCTGCCCGCCGATAGCCTGCCTGAGGAAGGACAGTACGACCACAATCCGGGTAAAGGACGTAAACATCACCAGCACCGCAGGAAGCACGGAGAGGAAGCTGATGACCAGGAAGATCGTCATCGTCGGATTGTTCATGTCTAGGACCTTATCCACGGATCTCTTCCTTCATCTTCCTCAGCCGCTCCAGCCTGCCTCCGGTCCTGACGGCTGGCCGGGAGGGACTCTCCGCATCCGCCTCCGGCCGGGCATCGAACCTCTTCAGCAGTTTGAAATCGTTAGGCGTCACCCCGAGGACCAGGATTTCGCGGCCGATCTTCACCGCGGCGATTCCCATCTTCTGGCCGAGGGACTGATAGGCCAGCATCGTGATCAGCCCCGCGCCCTTCTGACGCTTCCGGTATAGAGAGCCCATGGCGACTATGAGGATAAGGACCAGCGCAAGCGCCGAAGCCATCTGGATGATCATCCCGGTCATTTCAGCTGCCTGATCCTCTCCGAAGGGCTGATGATGTCCGTCAGCCGCACGCCGAACTTCTCGTTGACGACCACGACCTCTCCGCGGGCCACAAGCTTGTTGTTGACAAGGATCTCCATCGGTTCGCCGGCAAGTTTCTCGAGTTCCACGACCGACCCCTGCCCAAGCTGCAGAAGGTCCTTTATCAGCATCTTCGCCCTGCCGAGTTCAACCGATATCTCGAGCGGTATGTCGAGGAGGAAGTCCATATCTTTTGGCGAGCCCGACCTCTTTTCATCGCTCAGTTCCCTGAAATCGGGTTCCGCCGTATCTTTCACCTGTTTTTCAGGCATCGCGTGTCTCCTTTCTTAGCCTGCGTATTTCGTGATCTTGACTGCCTGGGTGCCCCTGCTGTAGCCGGGCAGGCCCTTGAACTTTGTGATCGGACCGATCTTCACATCGAGCTCTTCGACTGCGGCCTTGCCGAGGGTGATCACGTCTCCCACCTCGAGGTTCATCAGCTCTCCGACCGGCAGCGTCGTCCTGCCGACCTCGACGCAGAGTTCCACGTACGAATCGAGGAGTATCTCCTTCAGCCTCATGACCCAGCGGTCATCCAGGCCGTATTTATCTCCCTGGATCCCGGAGCAGAGCCTTTCCTTGAGAGGTTCGACCATCGAATACGGGATACAGAAGAAGAGCTTCCCCGTGAATTCGTCCACCTCGATATGGATCTCGATCTTGATGACCACTTCGGTCGGCGTCACGATCGTCACGAACTGCGGGTTCATCTCAGATCCCGTATATTCGGGGATGATCGGCGCAATCACATTCCATGAGTCGGCCATGTCGTGCAGAGCCAGATCGACGACCTTCCTGATGACGCGCTGCTCTATCTGGGTGAAATACCTGCCCTCGGATTTGACATACTTGGCCGAGCTCCCCCCGAAGAAGTACTCGACTAGGGCAAAGACCATCGGGGCCTCGATCACAAAGAGGGCATATCCCTTGAGGGGCTCCATCTTGAACATGTTGATGCTCGAGGGCATCGGGATCGTCTTCATGAATTCGCTGAACTTCATCATGGTAACGCCCTGGATGTTCACTTCGACGAAATTCGTGATGATCGACGAAATAGAGTTCCGGAAACTGCGCGCGAAGCGCTCATTGGCCATCTCGAGTCCAGGCATTCTCCCCCGGATTATCCGCTCCTGGCTGGTGAGATCGAAGCTCCTGACCCCGTCTTCCGGGCCTTTACTCTTCTCTGTTTCTATGTCCCCGGTCGAAACTCCGCGGAGCAGGGCATCGACTTCGTCTTGAGAGAGGACCTTGTTCATTGCATCACGAATTCGGTGAAGAAGAGGTTCCTGAAGACGTCCTTGCCCACGGCCTGGTTCGCCCTCAGCAGAAGTTCATCCTTCAGCTGAAGCTTGCCCTCCGGGCCGGAGACGGCATCGGCCGATTTGCTGCTCAGAAGAGTGATGATCGTATCTCTCAGGTTCGGCATCTTTTCGAGAACGAGCGGCTGGTTTGCAGAATCGGCAAGCTCGAACTGCATCGTCACCTTCAGATACCTCCCGTGCTCTGTCAGGTTGACCACAAAAGGATCGATCGCGACAAGGGCGCTTTTTACCTCCGGATTGCTGCCGTGGCCATCCTTACCCTTGCTGTGACCGAAAAACATCCTATAACCCAGAAAGCCGCCGGCGCCAAGAACAATGGCGGCGACCGCGATAATAATTATCAGCTTCTTGCTGCCGCGCTTGCCGGCATCCTTCGGTTTTTCTGCTTTCCCTTCTTCGGGCTTCTCATCTGCCATTGAAATGTCCTCCTTCTGATAACGTCAGTATAACAAGGAGCATGCCAGCAGCTAAGTGGCTGATTACAATAGACTTATTTCGAGGACTACCTGCGGAATGCGCGTCAACGATCTGACACGGGGATGGTTTTTGACAAATTATAGTCTTCACTGCCCGAATCCGGACCTGGACAGTTCTTGCCTTGGTGTCCTACTATTGTTTGAAAAATTCCGGGTATATCTTTCTGGCGCAGTCCGGGCAGATCCCATGACTGAATTCGGCCTCAGAGTGTTCGCTGATGTACGCCTCTATCCGCTGCCAGTAGCCCTTGTCGTCCCTGATCTTCTTGCAGGATGCGCAGATCGGAAGGAAACCGCTCAGGAGCTTCACCTTCTCGAGAGCCCCCTGCAACTCACGGACCAGGCGCTCGCGTTCTTCGAGATACTGTTGCGCATCCCTCCGGTACTCAATGACTTCCGTGCATTTTTCGATCGCCATAAGCAGCCGGTCCGACTGCACCGGCTTCATGACGTATTGGTCAATGCCAGCGTCGATGGCCCCCATCAGATGCGATACGTCTCCGTGCGCGGTCGTGACGATAATAGGCACATCTCTTTTCAGAGCCCGTATGGCCCGGGCCATCTGGAGACCGTCCATGACCGGCATCCGGATGTCGGTGATAACAAGGTCAGGACCTTCCGTGCGAAACAGGCGGAGCCCTTCTTCTCCGTTTTCTGCCGGAATAAATCTCCGGACCCGCCGTCCCAGGAAAAGGGCGATCTGCTCCCTGGTCGCGGCATCGTCTTCAACATAGAGAACAGAGACATCGAAATGATCTTCATGCATGACTGGCACCTCCGCCTGATCGGGGCAGTTCGAGAGTAAAGACCGCACCCTGCCCGCTGTTCTCCGCCGAGAGTCTCCCGTGCATGTGGTCTTCGATAATGATCTTGGACATATACAACCCGAGACCCGTGCCCCTGGACTGGTCTTTTGTCGTGAAATAGGGCTCGAACACCCTGCCGATACTCCCGCAGGGGATGCCTCCCCCGTTATCGCCCACTTTTATAATTATCGTCCTGTCCGCACTGTAAAAGTCAAACATGATCAGGCCATGCCCCGGAGCCGCCATCCGGCCGCTATCCATGCTCTCCCGTATCGCGTCCCTGGCGTTGTTGACGAGATTGAGAATAACGTGTTCGAACTCGTTCCGGAATCCGTTGACTACCTTTTCAGGACAGGAGACGATAGAGGCCTCGTCGTCGAAGGTCCTGCCATGGGTGTGGCAGGTAAGCCGGTAGACAATGCCATTCGCGCGCAGCTCCGCAGAAAACAGGGAGAGGACATCACCGACGGCGCGCATCGTGTCAAAGTCCGCCTTCTCCTTGTCCGGCCGGAAGAAATTCCTGAAGTCATCGATCGTCTTTGACATATGCTGAATCTGGGCCATGGACTTCTGTACAATACTTTCCAGGTAGTCCCTGTCGAGCTCTCCATAATCGTAGGCATCGCGCATGTTCTGGACGGTCAGTCCCAGGGCGTTCAGCGGCTGCCTCCACTGATGCGCTATCGCACCGAGCATCTCTCCCATGGCCGCAAGCTTCGACTGCTGGACGAGGACCTGCTCGCTCCTGAGGCGGATGGCTATCTCCTCGTCAACCCTCTGTGTCAGGTTCCGCGTCAGGTCCTCGAGTTCGCGGGTCTTGTTTTCAAGGGCTTCCGTGTCCCGCTTCCGCTCGGTAATGTCACGAATGGCGGCGATATGGACAGGACGGCCGTTCCACGTAAGATGACTTGCGGTGATTTCCACAGGGAAGACAGTCCCGTCTTTCCTCCTGTGCCAGCGGATCGGGATGGTCGTATCGCACTCCTTCATGGACTGCCGAGTTTTTTCGGGTTCGGCCGACAGGTCGGTGTTGGACATACCCAGCAACTCGGACCGCGCATATCCGTAGATCTTTTCCGCGGATGAATTGACCTCGTAGATGCGGCCCGTCTCGTTGTCGATCAGAAAGATGGCATCGGACTCCGCTTCAAAGAGCTGCCGATACTTTTCCTCGCTGTCCCGGAGGGCCTCGATAAACCTGGCTGCCTGTTCATCAGAACGCCGCGCCCCTTTCTGGTAACTCCTCAGAAGAACAATCGTGCAGAGGCAGATACCGGCATACACGAGTCCAATGATCGTCGAGTCCAGGCGCCAGTCTTCATACATGGCATGCAGATCGCGGCCGACAGCGAGGACGATCGGCTTATCCATACGGATACCGGCAGGACGCACGGTCCGGAGAGCCATTACCCTCTCTTCCCCGGTCGCATACACAGTCCCCTTCATGATGTTGACATCTCTGCCGCTGTCACGGTGCCGGCGAAAAAACGAACCCGGCTGATCCAGGTTCTTCCCGATCTGCCCCTGCCTGTCGGGGACCATCATGAACTGTACCCCGTCGCCATGCGCCAGGGCAACCCACATGTCCGGAGCATACAGTACCGAGGCGAGCAGGGTCCTGAAGTAAGCCGGGTCGAGCGTCGCGCTGACGATGCCGTCGAATCTGCCGTCCGGCCCGAAAATCACCCGGGTGACGTCCATCGCGAACACCCCCAGGACGGTCATGAAAGGCCGTGAGAGGAAAAGCAGGCCGGGATCCGGATTGCCGCGAGCACTCAAAAAATACTCGCGGCCGCTGACGTCCCGGCCTATAAGCTCCCTTCGATTGGAGGCAAGGATGATCCCGCGGGCATCGCTTATAAGCAGGGTCCGGAGGCCGGGAATCGCCTCCTCGATCGCGACCAGGCGCGCATTTGCCCTTGCCTGGAAGTCCCGCCCCTGACGCCAGGAGGATATGTCGTGCCGTATCCTCTCCAGCGACCGGTATGTCACTGTCAGCTGCTGCTCCAGATTTTCATCGATTACCCTAGCCTGCACCTTGAGCCGGTCGTGCTCGACCGCTTCGGTCCTTCGGTACTCGACGTAGAGATCATAGGCAGTCGCCGCCCCTAGCAGGAGAAGAATGCCGACGGCCAGAAGCCACTGTCTGCGAAATTTGACTTTGATATCGTTACCCCGCTTCACCTGCGCCTCTCCGAAATACTCTCCTTGTGCAGTGCAGCATACCTGAACACCGGCAGAAGCCCGGATCCTGATATTGTTTGCATTTTAAACTATTGCGGGCAAACTTGATAGGGCAAAGATGCAGGGCGTAACAACCCGCCTCATAACGGCAGAAGGGAGGCCGGGGCCTCCCTTCTGCGAATCTCACAACAGGATGCGGGTTATCTCTTGAGGTTCACAAGCGTCTGCATGATCTCGTCTGAGGTCGTCACAATTTTGGAATTCGCCTCAAAGCCCCTCTGCGCCGCGATCATCGTGACGAACTCCTGCGCAAGGTCGACATTCGACTGCTCCAGGGAGTTCGACAGGACCCTGCCGAGACCCGATGTCTGGGCAGTGCCTATGATCGGCTGCCCGGAATCGAATGACTCGGCATACAGATTCCTGCCGAGCTTCGTCAGGTCTGTCGGGGCTACGAACCTTGCCAGTGCGATCTGCCCGATAGTTCTCGTCTGCCCGTTTGTAAAGACGCCGGTGATCACGCCGGTATCCGACATGGACATGTTCTTCAGAGACCCGGAACCGTAGCCGTCCTGGCTCAGGGCGATGACGGAAAAAGGCGAGGAATACTGTGTCGTACCATCGAGACCGGTTCCCGGAGGCACATCGCCGGTGCCTGTACCGTAGTTGAAGGAAACCGAACTGTTCGTAACCCCTCCGCCCCAGTTGAACGTAATCGGGGCAACATTGTCGGTGGCGAGAGAGCCCCCGACGTTCGGCGGCGTGCCGTCATTGAAGGTAAGGTTCTGTGTGGCCCCGGCCTCGACATACTGTCCTGTCGTGTCCTGATACACATAGTGGACCGTCCAGGCATTGGCCGCTGTCTTCACGAAATGCGCGGTCACATCATGAGCCCCGCCCAGGGCATCGTAGACCGTGATCGTCGTCGATTTGTTGTACGTCGTGGTATCAGGTGCAGTGGCCGAAGGTGAGGTGAATGCCCAGGTCTTGACCGTGTCGGTCGCGTCGAGATTGACCGACACGGAAGCCTTTGTCGTGACATTAGCGGGGCTTTGGGTCGAGGCGATCTGTATGCTGCCTTTATTGCTGGTGATATTGCCTGAGGAATCGGCGAGAAATCCCTGCACTACCAGTCCTTCGGGATTAACGATATTGCCGCTCTTGTCGAGTGAGAACTGCCCCGCCCTTGTGTAGTAATTGGAGGTGCCGTCATTGACGATAAAGAATC
>JAKAIE010000092.1 GCA_021814475.1 Nitrospirota bacterium | reverse complement strand
ACGCCGGATCGACACAATGCATGCAGTGCCTTTTTATGAAGGAATAACCGTCAATCTCCGCGTCCTTGGTGAGCCCCGTACCGTTCTTGTATACCTTGATGATGTTCAGCGTCTTCGAGGAAAGATCAACGGGGTTATCCCAGATCGCTTCAACCGAGGAATGCTCTGCCGGCATATCGTTGAACTTCTTGCATGCGAACTGGCAGGCCTTACATCCTATGCAGACGGTGGCATCATACAGGATTCCGAGGGCCTCCGGATCGCGCTCTTTGCCCTCTCTTGCGCTTGCAGGTTCGCCGGCGGCCAGGAGGAGACTGCTTGCCGCGGCAACCTTCAGGAAATCTCTTCTGTTAATGTCCATGGCCTATTTCTCCCCGGTTCCGGTTTTTCCCTCTTCCTCGCCATGTTTCTGAATCTTTTTTCCCGTGGCAACTGCGGCTCCAAGTGCAGCTCCGGCGATGCCGGCCGCCAGGGCGGCCCCGGCAATGGTAGCGCTATGCCCGCGTGTTGCGGCAACGTCTGGGAAGACGCTGGGAGGTGTAATATACTTCGGTCGTGCCGGCGAATGAAGCGGGGCCGTAAAACCGACGCCCTGCTCTGAGCAACCGAAGCATGGATGGCCCGTGCCTACCGGCCACGCGCCGGAACCCACATCATTGAAGAGCTGAATCGGGCAATTATTAAAGGTTTCAGGACCCTTGCACCCCAGCTTATAGAGGCAATAACCTTTCCTGTGCCCGTCATCGCCGAACTGGAGCGCAAATCTTCCGGCGTCAAAGTGGGGCCTCCGTTCGCAGTTCTCATGGATGATTCGTCCATAGGCAAACTTGGGCCTTCCCTGCTCGTCCAGATCGGGGAGCTTCTTGAGGGTCAGAAAGTACAAAACCGTCGAGAGAAAATTATAGGGATTCGGAGGGCAGCCCGGAATATTGACCACAGGAATCTTGATGCCCTTGTTCTTGAAAATAACGTGGACCGGTGTTGCCCCGGTTGGATTCGGGTCGGCAGAGGGAATGCCTCCCCACGAAGCACAGGAACCGATGGCGATAACTGCAGCGGCCTGTGATCCCATCTCCTCCAACAGAGCAAGTGCTGTCTTGCCTCCAATCTTGCAATAAATGCCGTTATCCTTGACAGGAATTGAGCCGTCGACGACAAGAATGTATTTTCCTTTGTTCTCTTTCATTGACTTCTCTCTCCAGTCCTCGGCCTGCCTGCCGGAACCGGCCAGAAGCGTCTCGTGGTATTCGAGAGAGATGAGTTCGAGTATGAGCCTGTCGAGTGTTGGGTGATTTGTCCGAAGGAGAGACTCCGTACAACCGGTGCATTCCTGTGCGGACAGCCAGAGAACCGGAGGCCTCTTTTGTGCCGTGACCGCCTCGGCGATCTTCTCCTCCATCCCCGGCAGGCACATGACGGCAGCCATGGCAGAACAGAACTTAAGAAAATCCCTGCGCGATACTCCTGGAATGGGACTGGATTCGGATGAGTCTTCTTGTCTCATACATTCCTCCCGTATTTAGATATGACAATAAGAAAATCTAATAAATATATAAACTATACTATGAGACATCACCCTAAATGTCAAGATGTTTTTTTACTGATTATTTTGGCTGATCACGAGTAACAGGCGATGAAGAAATGTCAGGTTCCCCAGCCATAAACAGCTAAAGTCTCCACCGGAAATTTCCGATATGAATAGTGAAGGATGTCATGAACGAAACAACGATGATAACGGCGGCTCTCAATACACAGCAGTCACTCCTGCAGGGGCAGATCGGGATGGCAGTGCTGAAAGGCGCACAGAAGGCCGACCAGGCATTCGCAGAGATGCTAATGGAGAGTGTCAGGGCCGGACAGACGATCGTCAACCAGGCAGGGCCGGGCAGTATCGATCTCTACGTCTAGAAGAGGCCGCTCCCTTGGGCAGCAAACGGGCAGGAGGAATTTCTTGTGGCTTGCTTCCCTCATATCACTGACTTGACAGGCTTGGTATGTATATTTTTATAGAAAATTACCCGTACGGACTTAATGAATTACTTTATCCTCTTTGAAATAGCCTTGAACTCTTCGGTTCCCGCCTTCTCAAGCAGCTGAAAAAGCGCCGTTTCAGTGCAGGTGACAACAGCGCCGGCATCCCTCATGTAGCAAAGGGCAGATTCGTACGAATTTCTTGTCCGCGAACAGACAGCATCGCCGACTACATGTACTGCATACCCCTTTGCAATCAAGTCAACACATGTCTGCAGAACGCAGACATGTGTCTCCATTCCCACAAGCAGCACTTTGTTCCTCCCTGTTGACTCCAGGCTTGAGGCAAAGGTTCCCATACCACAGCAGCTGAATGTAATTTTTTCGTGTGGCGCACATTCCCCGAGGACCTCCGCGAGCTCCTTGACCGTGGGTCCGAGACCCTTCGGATACTGCTCATTAAGGATAATGGGGATATCGAGCAGCCTGCACAACTCTATAAGATGGAGGCAGTTTGCCACGACACTCTGCCTTTCACTCATTGCCGCTGCCAGTCTTTCCTGCACGTCAACAATGACCAGGACGGTATCCCGTCTGCTGAGCTTGAACTTTTCCATGTGAGACTCGCCTTCTGCCTTCTGATTCGACATATTCACCGGATCCGGAGATTTATTCGGGATGTATCAAGAAGACTTTCTCTTCTTCAATAGCATCTTAATGGCCAGACCGCTGTCTCGCCGCATCCATACAAGGCAAAAGAGGGCCGACGCCAGAACGATCCAGGAAAGAACGCGCTCCCCCCTCTGAAACATTGCTGCCGCACCGGCGAGGAGAAAGATCAGGAACCCCCCCGGTATGAATATTCTGGACATAATTTCCCTGAGAACGGATATTCTCCGGAAACTCTCGGCCGCCTTTCCGGTTTTGCCGAGTCTCTCGTAGAGCAGCCCATTCTGATAATGCATGAAATTGTTTCCGGGATCGCGTTCGAGAACCCTGTCGAAATAGATCCGCGCACGCTCAGGATCCTTCTCCTGTAACTGAAGGGCAAGTCTCACCATCAACGTATGCGCATTGCTTGACTTAACAAAACACTCCTCCGCCTTGTCCGCCCTTCCCGTCTCCTCAAGTATGATGCCCTTCAGGAACCAGCCCCTGTGGAAATCGGGAGCAGCTGAAAGAAGCGCATCCACAGCCTTTTCGGCATTTTCATACTCTTTCCGCTCGTAAAAAAAAAGTGCTTTTTCGAGCAGCTTCTCGACCGTTTCTCTGGAAACCTGAGTCACAATTGAAGACTCCTCCTCTTTCAGGTGTATACCAACAGCCATATCTGTAACCTCGTCCCCATGCCCTGCAGGGCCTCATCATCCTTGTTAATCCTGATCATACCCGAATATATATACACACCCGCCAATATAGCCTTGCGAATTGGGGAGGTTTTTTTATGCTTTCCTCCCCGAATCACTCGGCTATAGAAGGCTCATGGTTGCCGACGTACGACGGAAGAGTTACCTCCCGGCATACGCCGGCATATACTACAGTCTTTCCTTTACAAGACTGTCAACGACAGACGGGTCCGCCAGCGTTGATGTGTCACCTAGTTCGTCAACCTGGTTATGTGCTATCTTACGGAGAATTCTCCTCATTATCTTGCCTGAACGCGTCTTCGGCAGTCCAGGGGCAAACTGCATCTTGTCAGGAGTCGCGATAGGCCCGATGACCGTCCTGACGTGTCCCACGAGGATCTTCTTGAGGTCGTCCGAAGGCGTTATGCCCTGCTTCAGGGTTACATAGACGTAAATACCCTCTCCTTTGATCTCATGGGGAAAACCGACGACTGCAGCCTCCGCAACCGCCTCGTGGCTGACAAGGGCTGATTCAACCTCTGCCGTCCCCAGCCTGTGTCCGGAGATATTTATGACGTCGTCGATACGACCCATCAGCCAGTAGTCCCCTTCTTCATCCACCCTGGCACCGTCTCCGGTGAAGTATTTTCCGGCGTATTGAGAGAAATAGACCTCCTTGATCCTCTTGTTTTCAGGATCGCCATAGGTCCCCCGCAGCATGCCCGGCCACGGTTTTTCTATAACCAGTTTGCCGCCTTCGTTGGCTCCGGCAGCGCTGCCGTCATCCTTCAGAACCTTCGGCACCACCCCGAAAAATGGCCGGCAGGCAGATCCGGGTTTCAGTGTCATTGCGCCGGGAAGAGGCGTGATCAGTATTCCCCCGGTCTCCGTCTGCCACCACGTGTCAACGATCGGAAGTTTCTCCTTGCCCACGTTCTTGTAATACCACATCCACGCCTCAGGATTGATCGGCTCTCCCACGGAACCAAGTATCCGCAACGAACTCAGGTCATGTTCATGAACCCATTTTTCCCCTTCTCTCATCAGCGCCCTGATCGCAGTAGGAGCCGTATAGAAGATATTCACCCGGTGTTTTTCGCAGAGCGCCCAGAACCTCCCTGCATTCGGATAGGTCGGAACCCCCTCGAACATCACGCTTGTCGCCCCGGCGCTCAAGGGTCCATATACGATGTAGCTGTGTCCGGTCACCCAGCCGATATCCGCAGTACAGAAATGGATATCCTCATCGTGATAGTCGAAGATATACCGGAACGTCATGTTGGTGTAAAGACAATATCCGCCGGTTGTATGTAGAACGCCCTTGGGCTTGCCGGTCGACCCTGATGTATAGAGGATGAAAAGTGGATCTTCCGCATCCATCTGCTCCGCCTCACAGAAATTCTTTATATCCGGGGCGTTCATCTCATCATGCCACCAGAGGTCCCGGCCGTTGTTCATCGCCACTTCGCCATCGCCCCTCTTGACGACGATAACCTTTTTTACCGTCGGACATTCCTCGACCGCCTCGTCACCATTGGCCTTAAGAGGTACGAACTTGCCTCCCCTGACACCCTTGTCCGAGGTGATCATCAGCGATGACTGACAGTCCTGTATCCTGTCCCGCAATGCCGTTGCGCTGAAACCTCCAAAAACAATGCTGTGAATGGCACCGATCCTGGCGCATGCCAGCATCGAGATGGCCAGCTCAGGGATCATCGGCAGATAGATCGTCACCCTGTCGCCTTTTTTGATTCCGTGCTTCTTCAGGACATTCGCAAAGCGGCAGACCTCCATATGGAGCTGCTGATAGGTATAGGTCTTATACGACCCGTCGTCAGCCTCCCATATTATGGCGGCCTTATTGCGTGTGGCGGTGGTCAGATGACGATCGAGACAATTGTAAGTCGCATTTAATTTGCCGCCGCTGAACCACCTGATATACGGCTTGTTGAAATCATACTCAAGGACCTTGTCCCATTTCTTGTACCAGGTAAGATTCTTCTCGGCCATCTCCCCCCAGAAACCCTCAGGATCTTCCACCGACCGCTTGTACATAGAGTCATACTCGGCCATGCTTTTTATATGCGCATGCGCGCTCAAGTCCTTTGACGGCGGAAAGGTCCTCTTCTCATCCATCAAAACTTCCATCTGTTTGGGCTCAGACATCCTTCACAATCCTCCTTTTCGTAGTGACTGCCAGTCATGAGACCCTGCAACTGTTGACGGTCGCAGGGTCTCATGACATTTTATACTGAAACAAGCGAATGTCTAATCTTCTGCGCCTACACCCAGGTACTCCCTTAGTTTTTCAGCGTCAAACTTCTTCTCCGCGTCTTTATCCGGAGCCATCAGCGATGCGAGTATGCCGATAAGAAAGGCCGCCGCCATTGAGTAAATGCCCGGGTTCTTCAGAGGGAATATCGCCTTGGGCATTGCGGCGCCGGTCTCCTTCTTTTCAGCCTCATACTTCGGCTTTGCATCCGCAAGCGCCTTTTCCGCGGTTGCGGCATCCATGCCTGCCAGCCCCTGGAGCACCTCGACAGCCTTTGTGCTCTTCGCCTCCGCGGCCTTTATCTGCTTGGCACGGTCCTTTTCATCTGTCACCTTTTCGGTAATTTCCTTCTTCTTGGCCTCGATCGCGGTCTGCTCGGCGGCAATAGCTTGATCTATTTCGCTTTTGTTGCCTGCTGCCGCCTTGTACTTTGTAAGTGCCTCGGTCATGTTCTTGTAGTTTGCATCCAGCGTCTTCATCTTTGCCTCGACCGCGTCTTTTTCAGACTTGTGCACAACGTCGACCCAGACTGTGGGGCTGAGAATAAGCAGGACAGTCGCGATCGAAAGTCCGGTATATATGCTGAGAACAGCTCCCGCGGTTGTGAACTTCTTCCACAGGATCGACATCAGCAGAGCCGGGAAGTTAGCACTGGCTGCAATAGAAAAGGTGAGCCCGACAAGAAAAGCCACATTCTGCCCTTTAAAGAGGATTCCCAGGGCGATTGCGGTCACGCCGAGGCCAACCGTCGCAATCTTTGCAACCCTCACCTCGTCTTTTTCAGATGCCTGGCCGTGCCTGATAACTCCGACGTAGAGGTCATGCGAGAAGGCTGAGGCGCCGGCAAGAGTAAGACCCGATACCACGGCCAGGATCGTTGCAAAGGCAACGGCAGAGAGGAACCCAAGGAAGAGGTTTCCTCCGAGCGCCTCGGCCAGAAGAGGTCCGGCCATGTTACCGCCCGCATCGATTCCCATAATAACCTTCTGTCCGACGAGAACTGCAGCACCAAAACCGATTGTCACGGTAAGGATATAGAAATATCCGATAAATCCGGTGGCATAAAAAACAGACTTTCTGGCCGCCTTTACGTCAGGCACGGTGAAGAACCTCATAAGGATGTGAGGAAGACCAGCCGTTCCGAACATAAGTGCGAGCCCGAGAGAGAAGGCATCCATGGGACTTGTGACAAGACCGCCGGGCTCAAGAAACTTCTGCCCGAGAGGCGTCGCCGATGAGGCCTGTTTGAAGAGTTCTCCGTAGCTGAATCCGAACTTGTTAAGGGTCATGAGGACAAGGATTGTAGCGCCGCTTAGCAGCAGGCCGGCCTTGATAATCTGGACCCAGGTCGTTGCAATCATGCCGCCGAAGATGACATAGGAGATCATGAGAGCCCCAGTCACGACGATCGCGATCTCAAACGGGAGTCCGAACATCAGCTTGATCAGAGTCCCTGCGCCGACCATCTGGGCGATGAGGTATGTAAGGACAACGACAAGGGAACCGGCAGCTGCTGCCGCCCGAATCGGCCTCTGGCTCAAACGGTATGACACGACATCCGCAAACGTATACTTACCGAGGTTCCTCAAAGGTTCGGAAAGGAGGAACATGACGATCGGCCAGCCGACGAGCCAGCCGACAGAATAGATAAGGCCGTCATAGCCCTTTGTCGACACAAGCCCGGCGATACCCAGAAATGAAGCGGCGCTCATATAATCGCCGGCCAGCGCAAGTCCGTTCTGGAAACCTGTAACGCTTCTGCCTGCTGCGTAAAAATCCTTTGTAGTCTTCGTTCTCTTTGCGGCCCAGTACGTTATCACGAGCGTACTGATCACGAATGCGATAAAAAACATAATCGCAGTCGGGTTTGCCTGTCCTATCATTGTCTGTGGAACAGTTGTCGGCATTATTGTTAACCTCCCATTTTATCTTTGACTTTTTGAACGTCTTTGTCGTAGCTGGCATTAGCCCAGAATATGTAGATAGCGGTAAGAACCCATGAAAATACAATGGTCAGCACCGCTATCGGGATGCCTATCGTTGTGTCGCTGTCCGGGCTCATCTTCTGCGCAAGAAAAGGCTTGTTGTACGCAATCAGCCCGACAAAGCCGAAATAGAGCACGAATTCCAGAATAGTGAGTATCAACGAAACGGTATTCTTCTTTGATACCAGCGCCTTGAAATCGGGGTCGTCCAGTATTTCAAGGGCCGTCTTGTTCTTAGCCATTATATTAACCTCCTCGGTAATATTTCGGCCGCATACGCGGTCCGCACATCATAAACTGCACGTATTATGTGATGCGAAAAGCCAATCACCTCCTTTTAGTCGATCGGATAACTTCGTCAGGTCGCCAATGCTGGTAATTCCGGCTTCAACAAGAATCGGGATAAGCCGCTGAAATATCTGGGCGGTCAGGTACGCGTCAACCATTGCGTTATGCGCGCTGCTCACCTGTATATCGAAATGCCTTGCCACATCGTACAACCGGTACTGCCGAGGAAGTGCCGCGGAAGATCCCCTCTGTTCCTCCTTCTGTCTTGCCCATTCATAAAGCGGACGGATATCGATAGCCGGATTACTGATGCAGCTCCCGAAGAGACGTCTGGTTTCGCGTGATAAAAAATCCATATCTATGCTTATGCAAAAACCGACAAGAACGGCATCCCCGCAGTACTTAAGAAATTCGGCCAGCACCGTCTCAATCGACGGTTTTTCCGATACCTCTGAAGGCATGATCTCATGGATCACCACACTTGCGGCCGTCAGACTCGTTTCCGGGTTTATCAGCCGGTAGAAGGAATCCCCAAGTTCGATGCGGCCGCCCCGCATTCTCACCGCCCCTATGGATACGATCGAATCTTTCTTCTCGTCGAGACCTGTGAGTTCACTGTCCAGGACCACAAACCGCGCCTCCTGAATATTACACTTCATAACTGGATCCTGTGTCCTCTTCTTTCTGAGATTCCGAAAATCCATCATCCTTGTCACCATATAAGGGGCTTATATCGCTCTACCAGGATACTCTGCAGCTTCGAGATCAGAGCGAATGCATCGCGAATCGTTTTTTTCTCCAGGTTGCTGAGGTTGTTGGGATTAATGAAATTATCAGGGGGCTGGCCCGACTCGATCTGCTGGAACTGGTTCTGAATCCTCAGCAGCATGATGAACTCAAAGGCATATTCAAGTTCGTCGGCATACTCGTTCAAAATAGTGTGTCTTGAGCGCAGTGCTGATATGCGCTCGCTCGTCGAGGTCTCCTTTATCCCCTTCTCGAGCGCAAAGAGCCGTACCATATCGACGAACGGGGCTATTCCCTTAACCTTGAGGTTCAGCTTGTCCTTGTGCTCACCGCTTTTTTCCACAATAAAGGACTTAAAAAAACCCACAGGAGGAGTGTTTTTTATGATCGTGTTCGCCATATATCCCAGAAAGACCATCTCCCCTTCGAGGATGGACTTCATTGACTCCCTGACCTCCTCGGCGAGAGTGACGTCCCCGTACAGAGGCCTGAAATCGAAAAAGATAAGAGATCTCAGGACAGCCTCGGGCAGCGGGGTGTAAATCCATGTCGAAAAATATTTCTTCCATGTCTTTACCGGCTGACACCATTGCGGGTTGCTTGCCATGTAATTTGCCGGACAGACGGGGAAACCGCACCTCACCAGACCGTCCCTTACGAGGATAGAGAATTCGGAAAAATAACGCTCAACCTCGCCTTCCTCATCACCCGAAGTCAGATCAGCATAGATGAGGGCATTATCCTGGTCCGTTTTGAAGGTCTGCTCTTTCCTGCCCTCGCTTCCGAATATGATCCAGCAATAATTGACCGGCGGTGTGCCCATCTTCTTTTCGACGATCTCGATGATCTTGCGCTGGAGACGGTCGTTGATCTCACTGATGATCCTTGTGATATTACTGGCCCTGGCTCCGTCTTTGAGGAGCAACCCGATAATATTGTTGATCTTCCCGGAGGCAGGGATGAGTCCCTCGATGGTCTGCTGACTTTCGATCTCTCTTGCCAGAGAGATCGGAGAGGTTCCCTGCAGCATCATCAGGTCGTGATTAGTCACGATCCCCCTCATCCTGCCCTCATCGACAACGAGCAGGTGATGGATGTTATAGCGAATCATCTTCAGGAGGGCCTCGAAGCAATAATCGCGCGCCTCGGCCCTGATCAGAGAGACGCTCATGATCCGGCCTATACTGTCGCTGACATCCCTGCCCTTTGCAACCACCTTGTCCCTGAGGTCCCTGTCGGTCACGATTCCGGTCGGCACGCCGCCCTGGTCAACAAGGACCAACGAACTGTTTCTCCTCTGAGACATTATTTCAGCCGCTTCCCGTATCGTAATGTCCTGCGAGGCGATCATGACATCCTTTGTGGCCACCTCGCCGACAGGGGTTGTGAACAGAAGTTTATCCCCCCCTCCGTAAAGAAGACTCTTGTTATGCATCTCCCTGTACGTTTTGTCTATATATTTATTAAGGAAGGATTTCAGGAAGAATTCGGTAAACAGCGGATTGGAGTCCACCAGACTGAGGATCTTTTCCTTGCCCACAAGATAACAGATCGTATCGTCGACAGCAACTACGTTGGCCCTCGACTTGTCACCCCCCACAAGAGACAGAAGCCCGAAGGCGTCCCCTTCGCTTCGATAGTCGATGATGACCTCTTCCCTGTCATCCGACGTGATGAATACCTTCACTCCCCCCTTTTTGATTATCCTGAGAAAATCACTGGGGGGGCCGTCCTGTCGCAATATCGTGGCACCCTTTGGATAGAACTCCATTGAGATGTCTTCGGCAATGAAAGAGAGAGAACGTTCCTCGAGGAACTGAAATGGCGGCACATTTTTCAGAAAGCCCTTAACCTCTTCCACAAGCATGCAGTTTTAACTGCAAACTGTATGCCCGAGCGGCGGTTATATCAATTAAGCTATATTTATCAATAAGATATAATGCATCGGGCATCCGGAAAACATTAAAATTATAAGGCTGGAGTAAAGATGTAACTTTAGGACTACAGAAAAAGATTACGAATAGTTACATTGCAGGTCTATGATCAGAAATATTGTTATTTTCCTGAGTCTTGCGGTGAGCTACAATAAGTTACATTAAATATCCTTAATGTGAACTTGGGTAACCTGCTTCCTTGGCAGTCCCCATTTTTTTCTTTTTTCCCACAGAGACTTACGAGTAATTCCGAGAAGTTCGGCAAGTTTTTGCTCGTTGTACTGTTCCTGATAGCGCAGAATGAACTCCTTCGTGTAATCTTCTATGGAAAGAGTCTTCTCTATGGATTCCGAGGTGAAGGAGCCCGCCTCCTTCAGTCCTTCGGGAAGGTGTTCAGGGAATATCGTATTGCTGTCCGTAATAAGGACCGCCCTTTCTATGATATTCTGCAGTTCACGCACGTTTCCCGGCCAGCAATAGTTCATCAGGAGCCTTATCGAGGCGTCATCAATGTATTTGACATTCTTCCCGATATCATGGGAGAACTTTTCCAGAAAATGTCTCGACAATATGACAATATCTTCTTTTCTTTCCCTCAGTGCGGGCAGCCGGAGCGTCACCACGTTGATTCTGTAAAACAGGTCTTCCCGAAAGGTCCCCTCTTTGACAGCCCTGCTGATATCCTTATTGGTAGCCGTGACAAAACGTATATCCACCTTTTTTGACTGGATACCGCCCAGGGGACGAATGTCACCGTCGTCGATCACCCTCAACAGTTTGGCCTGCAGAGGCAGGCTAAGGTCTCCGATCTCATCGAGAAATACCGTTCCGCTGTCAGCCTCTTCGAAGAGTCCCCTCTTTGCCGCGACCGCCCCTGTAAAGGCCCCCTTCATGTAGCCGAAGAGTTCGGACTCCAGCAGATTTTCCGGGATGGCGCTGCAGTTTATCGGGACAAAGGTCCTGTCCCTACGCGAGCTGTTATAATGAATCGCCCTTGCAAAAAGTTCTTTTCCTGTCCCTGTTTCGCCCAAAAGAAGCGTATTGCTCCTGGAATCGGCAATCTTCTTTACCTC